>JAAYGX010000104.1 GCA_012735585.1 Tissierella sp. | reverse complement strand
GACAACGACTCGCTACTCCTGATTCCACATCCCCGTCGAAACCAGTGCGCCCCCATAATTTTTATATAATTCAGCTTAATAATTATAACAAAGATAAAGTATTATGTCAACTAATTAAGATCCTTCGCTACTGCTCAGGATGACAGGAAAGCTATCCCTTATGATGACAGAACAATCCTTAGAATGACCATATTTAATCACGGGCTGGCAAAGCCAGCCTCTACATTGTACTTTTCATATATCTATAGTTTACATATATTTCTCAGATGTATGCTGCTTCATTCTTCTTTCCGCATCTTTTTTTGCTATATCATCTCTTTTATCATAAAGCTTTTTACCTTTAGCTGTAGCTAATTCCACTTTAACTTTTCCATCCTTTAGATATACTGATAATGGAACTAGTGTAAGCCCTTTAAGGGTTAACTCTTGATTAAGTTTTCGAATTTCTCTTTTGTGAAGAAGTAACTTTCTTTTCCTTACAGGATCCACATTGTAGATATTTCCCTGTTCATAAGGGCTTATATGCATATTGTTTAGATAAATTTCTCCATTATCTATACTTGCATAGCTATCTTTTAGGTTTAGCTTACCTTGTCTTATGGATTTGACTTCTGTTCCAGTAAGGACTATTCCTGCTTCTATTGTATCTTCAATGAAAAAATCATGTCTAGCCTTTCTATTACTTGCTAAAATCTTTACTCCACCCTTTTTCATAGTATCACCTTCATAGTTTTCTCTCAATTAAGTTTAGCAAATTAATAGTTTGCTGTCAATCTAGTCAATTAGGGCAAAATCAATATTTCTCTTAAGTGGATCTGCTCCTACTACTTCTATATTTACGGTGTCACCCAATCGATAAATCTTCTTAGACCTTTCTCCTATTATATAATAATTTTCTTCATCAAAATTATAATAGTCATCTAGCATATTGCTAAAATGGACTAATCCTTCTATTGTATTTTCTAGTTGTACAAATATACCAAAACTGGTCAGTGAAGATATGATGCCTTCATATTTCTCACCAATTTTATCACTCATATATTGTGCTTTTTTCATATCTTCAACTTCTCTTTCTGCTTCTTCTGCTCTTCTTTCTGTCATTGAAGTATGATCTGCTATTTCAGGTAATCTGTCTTCTAGTATTCTTTGTTTATCAATTGATAATTTACCCTTTAGATTATCCTTAATGATTCTATGGATTACCAGGTCTGGGTATCTTCTAATTGGTGCAGTAAAATGTGAATAGTATTTAGAAGCTAAACCAAAATGCACATCTGGTTCACTGCTATACTTTGCTTTTCTAAGGGATCTTAATAACAAAGTACTGATTACTATTTCTTCTTTTTTACCTTTAATCTCCTTAGTCAATAGTTGCAATTCCTTTGGATGAATCTCTTTACCCTTTAATCTATATCCGAAGTTGTGTATAAACTTTGCAAAATTAGCTAGTTTATCTTCAGATGGTTCTTCATGTATTCTATATAAAAATGGTATCTCTGCCCAGAAATATTCTTCAGCTACAGTTTCATTAGTCACCAGCATGAACTCTTCTATCATTCTATTGGCTATTCTTCTATCCATTTTCTTTATTTCCACTGGTATGCCTTCGTCATCTAAGATAATCATAGTCTCAGGAAAATCAAAGTCTATACTACCTCTTTTATCTCTTTTGTCATTAAGGATTTGTGCCAATTCCAGCATATTATCTAATTCAGGTAATAAATTTATAAGTTTCTCCTTAGCTGCTTCATCCTCATTTTCTAGATAATCTGACACATCATCATAGATTAATCTGGCTTTACTATTGATGACTGATTCTAATATCTTGTGGTTCACTACATTTCCATTTTTATTGATTTCCATTATAACGGAAAGAGTTAATCTATCTTCATTAGGATTTAATGAACATATACCATTGGATAATTCCTTAGGTAGCATAGGTACGACCCTATCAATTAGGTAAACAGAATTACCCCTATTTAAAGCTTCTTTATCCAGTGGAGAGTTCTCTTTAATATAATGGGCTACATCGGCAATATGGACTCCTAAGCTATAATTCCCATTCTCAAGGGCTTCTATGGATATAGCATCGTCTAGGTCCTTTGCATCTGGTCCGTCGATTGTGAAGGTCTTTAGGTCCCTTAGATCAGTTCTTCCTTCCATATCCTTAGGGGATATTTCTTGTTCTATATTCGTTGCTATATCTTTGATTCTTTCTGGAAATTCCTCTGGCAATTTAAACTGTCTAATAATAGAAAGTATATCTGTCCCTTTCTCGTCTATATATCCCAGTACTTCAACTACTTTTCCTTCAGGATTTCTTCTTGGTTCTGGCCAACTTTTTATCTCTACTACAACTTTGTGACCATTTTTTGCATCCCCAAAGGACCCCTTTGGTATAAATACATCATATGCAATCTTTTGATCATCAGGTATTAGAAAACCAAAGCTTTTATTCTCTTCAAAAGTTCCTACGATAAATTGATTTTCACGGCTTAGAATACGAATTATTTCTCCTTCGTCTCTTCTACCTTCTGGAGATTTCTTAAGAATATTAGCTACAACCCTATCTCCATGCATTGCACCTAACATATTTTCTGCAGGAATAAAAACGTCATCCTTACCCTTTTCATCAGGTATAACAAAGCCAAATCCTCTTTCATTTCCTTGCAATTTACCAACGATTAGATAATCATTGTTTATTGGGACATATTTTTCGTTTGCTGTTTTGATTAATAATCCTTCTTTTTCTAAATCATTTAGAATCTTGTAGAATTCTTTCTTCATACTATAGTCAATTTCAAATTGAACTAAGATTTCTTCTTTGATCATTGGACTATATTCTTCAGAATTAACAAATTCTAATATTTTTTCTCTTATAGTCATTATATATCCTCCTCTTTTGAGGTCTTATTTTCATTCTTAACATAGTATTTACCCGATTAAAGAAAAATAATGTAAGTTTCCTTACATTATTTTATTTTTCCACCATATTGAATTCTATTAAATAAATTTGCATCAAAATTATACATATTAGACTTTTTGTCTTCATGGGTAATCATAGCGATATTTATTAATTCGTCAACTAGTTTTTCAAATGAGTATCCTTTACCTTCCCATAAGTAGAATCCAAAGGATCCAGGTATTGTATTTATTTCATTTACAAATACATTTTCATCTTTATCTACTAAGAAATCTATTCTTGCAGTCCCTTTAGCATCGATACATATGAAAGATTTTTTTGCTAATTCTTCTATCTTTGTTCTTAGTTCATCTGAAATATCCGCAGGAATGATCCTTCTTTCTCCAGAAGATTTTCCACCTTTGGCATTGCTTTTAACGTATTTATCTTCAAATGTTAATACATCTTCCCATCCTAAAGGTTCTTCACACAATGAAGTCGTCAATTCTTCATCATAGCCCAACACTGCACAGTTGATTTCTCTAGGGGTCTCTACTGCTTGCTCAACTATTACTTTTCTATCATAATTTACTGCTACCTCTATTGCTTCAATCAAATCTTCCTGATTCTTAGCAATATTTATTCCTATACTTGAACCTAAGTTAGCTGGCTTTACAAATACTGGATAATTTAATTTCTCTTCAATTTCTTTGACTACAGTATCCTTGTTATTTTTCCAATTAGTTCTATAAAACCAGTGATAATTTACTATTGGAATTCCGTTAGCTTTATAAACATCTTTCATAAGAATTTTGTCCATTCCAACACTAGATGCCAATACACCACAGCCTGCATACGGAATATCCATTAGCTCAAATAAGCCTTGGATTGAACCATCTTCTCCATGTGTACCATGTAATGCTGGAAAAACAACATCTAAGCTGCCTAATACTTTTTTGCCAAATAGTCCTATACTTTCCGGATTAGGATAAAAATTATAATTACCGCAATTTGGTGATACAAATATCTCTTGGGCTTCTGATAATTTATTATTTTTAAAGTTGGCAAAATCTAATAAACAGTCTCCTGTCATCCATTTACCTTCTTTAGTAATATAAATTGGCACAACTTCATATTTCTTCTTATCGATGTTTTCCATTACTTGCATTCCTGTAATTACAGATACTTCGTGCTCTACACTTCTTCCTCCAAATACTACTCCTACTTTCTTCAAATGTAGACCCTCCTTTATTCATTATAATTATCTGGTAAGTCGTTCTCAAATAGTACTACATCCTTAGGTCTAGTAATCTTTCCTAACTCTCCAGTTGCTTCATCTAGATTATTTACAATAAATATATTTGCTGGATTAAAATTAGCTTCCATCAATCCTTCATAGATGGGTTTGGTTCTTTTTTCTCCAACTAATATGGCATAATCACAAACTTTTCCTATATTGACACCGAACTCTTTATTGGCCTCTTCTTCCATAGCACCTAGTTCAACCATACCTGGAGTTACTATGATCTTTCTGCCTTCTTTAAATTGGCTTATTACATCTAGGGCTGCTTTGGTTCCTATTGGATTAGAGTTGAAAGCATCATCTATAACTATAACTCCAGTCCCTGAGTCTATAATATTTAATCTATGAGGTATAGGCTCTATCTTACTAATACCTTTACTTATTTCTTCAAAGGTCATACCTAAGGAAATAGCCGCACAGGCTCCTGCCAATATATTGTAGATATTATGCTTACCTAACAATTTTGTTGTACAACTTATGCTATTGCCTTTTTTGTCTCTAAGGGTAAATGTTGAACCAAGTTCTGATACTACGATATCATCTGCATATATATCAAGATTTTCAATATCTTCTAAACCATATAATAATTTTTCTTTAAATGTTTTATCCGCTAATTTTTTTAAGTGCTCATTATCATAATTAAATATGGCTACGCCATCAGCTGGTAATTCTTCTATAAGTTCATATTTGGTTTTCATTATATTATCAATATTTTTAAATGTTTCAATATGGACTGGACCTATGGAAGTTATGATTCCTATATTAGGCTGGCAAAGTTCTGCTACTTCCTTAATCTCTCCTATTTCTCTTGCTCCCATTTCCGCTACAAATACTTCATGCTCATTATTAAGCTCATTATTGATAACTTTTGATAATCCCATTGGCGTATTGTAGGATTCTGGTGTATTTAATACATTATATTTTTCTTGTAATATTGTACCTATAATAAATTTTGTACTTGTTTTTCCAAAGCTTCCGGTAATACCTACTACTTTTAAATCTTCTCTGGTCTTTATTTTCTTTTGGGCCGAATCATAGAATCCTTGGTTTATGCTTCTTTCAACAGGTACCATCAGCATATTAGATAGTAGCATAGTATCTGGCTGATATCTATATACTAGAAATGCTACTAATAATATAGGGATAAATATTAATAATTGATCAAAAATTACATACATTAATATAGGTAATAATATCAATAACCCACTTATTACTATATTTGCAGTATAAAGTCTTGTTGCCCTTTGTGTAAAAACCAGGGGTTTCTTTACTGGATAAGTATTTTTTTCAAAACTATAGGCTCTTTCCTTATTATTTTGTACCCACTTTTTATAATTATCTGAATTGTATTCTTCTAATTGGACCATGTGTAAAGAATCCTTAGATCTTTTTGATATAAGAATTAATGCGATGCCTAGAATGGCCAATGCCATAATATAATCCATAATTTACCTCCCATTTAAAAATACATTTATTACTGCTCTAAATTTGTTGAAATCATCTAAGTAAGAATAATGTCCTGCCCCTTCAAAGACAACTAATCCACTATCTTGAATTTCCTTTTCCATAGTATGTGCCATATATAGCGGTGTATCCATATCCTGGTCTCCCCAAATTATTAGGGTTGGTGCTTTAATCGTCTTTAGTAAATCCTTTAGATTTTCGTTGACTACTATAACTAGGATTTTTCTCATCATACCCGTAGAATTTTTGTAGTCATCCGAACCAAAATTTTTGTAGAATTTCTCCATCCTTTTATCATTTTTAATCCAGAAGAAAAAGTTCTTATAAATAAATCGAAGTGTCTTAAAACTATAAACTCTTATGTAATATTTTGGTCCTCTTTTTGGAATAAGTCCAGCACTATCTATTAGTACTATTTTATTTACCATATCAGGGTATTTAGAACCCATAATAATGGATAATTTGCCTCCAAAGGAATGTCCAATAAAATCTGCTTTCTCTACTCCTTCATCAATCATAAACTTTTTTACAATTTCTGCATACTCAAATGAACCAATAGGCTCTTTAGGTTCCTCTGATTCTCCAAATCCCGGTAAGTCTAAAGCATATACTTTAAATCTATCCTTTAGGATATTTACTATGGATAACACTGTGTTGATATTGCAACCCCATCCATGAAGAACCATAATAGGCTCCCCTTGGCCTTCGACTATGTAGTTGATATTTAGTCCATTAATTTTTTTAATCATAATAGATACCTCTTCTTGATTTTTCCCAACTTCTAACATTTCTAAAACTCTATTCCTTTGATAATTACTACTACTTATATATATTATACCATAATCCACAATAAGACATTATATCATATTATTATATAATTATACAGAAGAAAAGTAGTATAAGTGGCTAAACCGCAATTAAATTCAGCCAAATAAATACGAGACCATTTAAAACATCCTGTCATTCTGAGTTCAACGAAGAATTCTAAGGTCCTTCGCCTTGCTCAGAATGACAAAATAGTTTTTGGTCTCGTTCTTATATAATCTTAAGAATAAACATTTCTATCTTAGAATAAAATACCTGATCCAAATAAATCTGCAAATACTAAAGCTACGATTGTCATTAACTTTATTAATATATTTAGTGATGGTCCTGATGTATCTTTGAATGGGTCACCTACTGTATCACCAGTAACCGCTGCCTTGTGTGCCTCGCTACCTTTTCCACCGTGATGTCCTTCTTCAATATATTTCTTTGCATTATCCCATGCGCCACCGGCATTTGACATAAATATTGCCATTAATACGCCTGTGATTAAAGCACCTGATAATAATCCACCTAATGCTTCTGCACCTAATAATACACCAACTAAAACTGGTACTACTACAGCCAACAATCCCGGAATAATCATTTCCTTAAGAGCTGCTTGAGTACTAATATCTACACATTTAGCATAGTCTGGAGTTGTAGTTCCTTCCATGATACCTGGCATCTCTCTAAACTGTCTTCTAACTTCTTCAATCATAGAAAATGCTGCTTTACCAACTGCATCCATAGTCATTGCTGAGAATAAGAATGGTAGCATACCACCAATGAAAGCACCTGCTATAACTGTTGGTTTTGACATATCTATACTTTCTAGCTCAACTGCTTGTGTATAAGATGCAAATAATGCTAAAGCTGTAAGAGCTGCTGAACCAATTGCAAATCCTTTACCTACTGCAGCTGTAGTGTTACCTACTGCATCTAGTTTATCTGTGATTTCTCTAACTTCTTCTGGTAATTCACACATTTCTGCAATACCACCAGCATTATCCGCTATTGGTCCATAAGCGTCAACAGCTATAGTCAAACCTGCTGTTGAAAGCATACCTACTGCAGCCATAGAAATGCCATATAGTCCTTCCATAGGGTTCGTTGATCCACCACCTAAATAATAAGCAACTAAAATTCCAATACCTATAACCACTATTGGTCCTGCTGTTGACATCATACCTACTGATAGCCCACCGATAATATTAGTTGAAGCTCCCGTTTCTGATTCTTTTGCTATCTTTTTAACTGGACCATAATCTCCTGAAGTGTAATATTCAGTAATTCTTGAAACTATAAGTCCTACTGCAAGACCTGAAACCATAGCTATAAATGGTTTTAAATTGCCAATGATCATATTACTTAGGAAGAAACCTGCAACAACTGTAATAACTGCACTAGCTAATGTACCACTATTTAATGCTTTTTGTGGATCCTTGTCTCCTCTTACGAAAAATACGCCAAGGATTGAAGCTATAACTCCAACTGATGCAAGAGCTATTGCATATTGCACACCAGAAGTACCAAAAGCTAAAGTTCCTAAAGTAATAGCTGAAATAATTGCACCTACATATGATTCAAAAAGGTCAGCCCCCATACCCGCAACGTCTCCAACATTATCACCAACGTTATCTGCTATAACTGCTGGGTTTCTTGGATCATCTTCTGGTATACCAGCTTCTACTTTACCTACTAAATCTGCACCAACATCTGCTGCCTTTGTGTATATACCTCCACCAACTCTAGCAAATAGAGCAATAGATGATGCTCCTAAACTAAATCCAGTAACTATATTTACATCACCAAATATTATATAAAGTATACCTACACCTAAAATACCTAAACCTACTACAGTCATACCCATTACAGAACCACCTGAGAAAGCTACATTTAATGCCTTTGTCATACCTGATTCCATAGCTGCATTAGCAGTTCTAACATTGGCTTTTGTAGCAACTTTCATCCCAACATAACCAGCTGCTACTGAAAACGCTGCCCCTACTAGGAAAGATATCGCTGTTTTTAATCCTTGTCCTGGTGCGAATATTAAAATAACAAATAAAGCTACTACGAAAATTACTAATGATTTGTACTGTCTACTTAAGAATGCCATTGCTCCATCTGCTATATGTTTTGATATTTCCTTCATTCTATCATTACCTGGAGCTACTTTATCAATACTCATTGCTTTGTAAAAAGCAAAGAAAAGTGCCAATATCCCAACTATTGGCGCTGAAAGTAATGCATAATTCATTTTCTATTTCCCCCTTAGTTAATTAGCAGCCAATACTAATGTTGAAATAACAAATACTGCTGCTGAAATTATTGTTGCTCTTTGTAAAATTGCTTCTTTGCTTGAACCTCTATTTTTACCCCATAAAGATTCCGGAGAGTTTCCACTGATTGCTCCTAAGCCACCCTCTTCTCCTTCTTGTAACAATACACTAATTATTAATCCGATAGCGGATATCAATACAAATATTGAAAATACAGTTTGCATACCTACACCTCCTGTTTAAATCATCTATAATATATTATTCCTCTAATTAACATTATTATTTTAACATAGGGACTAGATAAAATCAATAGAATCAATTCTTTGCTTTTAATATTCCAAGACTTTTGATAGAAATTCAACGGTTCTTGGATTTTGTGGTCTTTCAAATAAATCTACAGCCTTATTTTCTTCTACAATTTCTCCATCTGCCATAAAAATCACTCGATCTGCCACTTGTTTTGCAAAGGCCATTTCATGGGTAACTACCACCATAGTCATTCCTGTTTTTGCTAAATCCTTCATTACATTTAAGACTTCACCTACCATTTCAGGGTCCAAAGCTGATGTTACTTCGTCAAAAAGGATGATCTTAGGATCCATGGCAAGGGACCTAGCTATGGCAATTCTTTGCTTTTGACCCCCTGATAAAGAATTAGGATATGCATCTTTTTTATCTAATAAATCCATAGTCTTAAGTAGCTCTACCGCTTTCTTTTCAGCTTCTTCTTTAGTAGACTTACCTGTTAATATGGGAGCCGTTGTTATATTTTCAAGCACTGTTTTATGGGGAAATAGGTGAAAATGTTGAAACACCATTCCTATTTGCTGTCTAATCATATTGATATCATTGCCAGCCTTTGATAAATCAGTACCATTGATATAAACACTTCCTGAACTTGGCTCTTCTAAAAAATTCATACATCTAATTAATGTACTTTTCCCAGAGCCAGATGGTCCTATTAATCCGATGACTTCACCATCTTTTATTTCTAAATTTATATTTTTTAATACATGTTTTTCTCCAAAAAATTTGTTTAATCCTACGATTTTAATCATTATGTGATAATCTCCTTTCAAACAAAGCTACCAATTGGGATATTGTAAATGTAAATATAAAGTATAATACTGCTACAATAACCAAAGGAGTAAATGGTTGGAAACTAGTACTTTGTACTATCTTTGATGCATACATTAATTCTGCTACACCTATAGTTGATGCTACTGATGTTTCTTTTATCAATGTTACAAATTCATTTCCTAAAGTAGGCAATATATTTTTAACTGCTTGTGGTAATATGATATGTCTCATAGTTTGACCACTGGTTAAGCCAAGACTTCTACTAGCTTCAGTTTGTCCTTTATCAATGGATTGTATTCCTGAACGAATAATTTCAGCTACATATGCAGTACTATTTAAAGCAACTGCAATTAATGCTGCTACAAATCCATCTATATCTATACCTAACAAGGCATATGAACCAAAATATACAAGAGATATTTGTACCATCATTGGGGTACCACGTACTACTTCTATATATACCCTTGCAAGAAATTGGAGAACCTTATTTTTTGATAATCGTACAAGACTTAATAATGACCCTAAAGTTGTCCCAATAATAAGTGCTCCAAATGATAATAATAAAGTGATTTTAATTCCTGTAAAATAATAAACCCTATATTTTACAAATACTTCTAAAATATTCAAATTACTTCCTCCTTCATAAAAATAAACTCGTCTCTTATTTTATATATAAGAGACGAGTTTTATACCCGTGGTGCCACTCTAATTATATTTTATAATCATTTATAAAATACAACTTAAATCAAATAACGCTTTGAATACGTAATGAGATACTCACCTAGGCTTTGTCTCATTAATCTCAGCAACTCTATTCATTAAGATTTCAATCTACTGGCTCTCAGCTTACCCAGTTCTCTGTAAGATATACTCAACATAATTACTTCTTTGCTTCACTGAAAATATATTTAACATTGTTAACTATATTACGTTTTTTTTGTAATTTTGTCAAGCTTTTGATCCTATTATTTTTTTAAATTATAGAAAGTTTTCATGCCTCTATATTGAGCTGTGTCCCATAATTCTTCTTCGATTCTTAATAACTGGTTATATTTAGCAACCCTGTCAGTTCTTGATGGAGCTCCTGTTTTTATTTGTCCAGCATTTAGTGCAACAGCTAAGTCTGCTATTGTAGTATCTTCTGTTTCACCAGATCTATGGGAAATTACTGCTGTATATCCATTTACTTTTGCTAATTCTATTGAATCCAATGTTTCTGTAATCGTTCCAATTTGATTTAGTTTTATAAGAATTGAATTGGCGATTCCTAAGTCAATACCTTTCTTAAGTCTTTCAGTATTGGTTACAAATAAATCGTCACCTACTAACTGAATCTTATCTCCTAATCTTTCCGTTAAAGCTTTCCAACCATCCCAGTCATCTTCATCTAACCCATCTTCAATTGAGACAATCGGATATTTTTCTACTAAATCAGCATAGAAATCAATCATTTGATCTACTGTTAATTCTTTGCCTTCACCTTCAAGTTTGTATACTTTTCTGTCTCTATCGTACATTTCTGATGCAGCTACGTCTAGAGCAAGCATTACATCTTCACCTGGTTTATAACCAGCCTTTTCTATAGCTTCAACGATTGTAGATAGTGCTTCTTCATTACTTGATAGATTTGGTGCGAATCCGCCTTCATCACCTACTGCTGTATTTAATCCCTTAGCCTTTAATTCTGATTTTAAACTGTGGAATATTTCTGCTCCCATTCTTAAAGCTTCCTTAAAGTTTGGTGCTCCAACTGGCATAACCATAAACTCTTGAATATCTACGTTATTGTCCGCATGCTCTCCACCATTTAAGATATTTAGCATTGGAACAGGTAATACTTTTGCATTAATTCCGCCAATATATTGGTATAGTGGCATTCCCAGTTCATCAGCTGCAGCTCTAGCTACTGCCATGGATACACCAAGAATTGCATTAGCTCCAAACTTACCCTTATTAGGTGTACCGTCTAGTTCAATCATTAGTTGATCTATACTTACTTGATCAAATACATCCATTCCAACTACTTCTGGTGCAATTATTTCATTTACATTTTTAACTGCATTTAAAACGCCTTTGCCTAGATATCTTGATTTGTCCCCATCTCTTAATTCGACAGCTTCAAAAGCTCCTGTTGATGCTCCAGATGGTACCAATGCTCTACCAAATGCTCCATCTTCAGTCCAAACTTCTACTTCTATTGTTGGATTTGCTCTAGAATCCAATACTTCCCTTGCAAACACATCTACGATTATACTCAATTTCATTCCTCCCTGGTTTTATATAAAATTTAATTTAAAATATATGACACAATAGAACCGTCCTAGACCAACGAAAAGGTCCTATTTTGTCATCCTGCCTGTACCCGGCGTATTTCCGGGTGAACGCTAGTGAAGGATCTTGATTATAATGGTATAAAAGATTCTTCGACTACGTCTCATAATGACAGCCTACCGTCCCTTTATGTCAATTTTTAATTATCAAACTTTCTCCCGTCATTTCTGCTGGTTTTTCTAGTCCTAATAGTTCTAATAATGTTGGTGCTAAATCTGCTAATTTTCCATCTTTCAACTTAGCCTTTTGTTTGCCTACTAGTATCAATGGTACTTTATTTGTTGTATGGGCTGTCACCGGATTTCCATCTTCATCCAATAGTTTTTCAGAATTTCCATGATCTGCTGTAATCAAGGCCATGCCATTTTTTGATTCAAGAACTTCTATGATTTCGCCTAAACAAACATCTACAGTTTCCACTGCTTTCTTAACAGCTGCAATAACTCCTGTATGTCCAACCATATCAGGGTTAGCAAAGTTTAATATGATCAGATCATATTTATCCATATTCAGTCTATCTATGACCTCATCTTTTACCTCTATAGCGCTCATCTCTGGTTTTAAATCATAAGTGGCTACCTTTGGTGAAGGTATCAAAGCTCTATCTTCATTCTCATAAGGCTCTTCTATACCACCATTTAAGAAAAAGGTAACATGAGCATATTTCTCAGTCTCTGCAATTTTTAATTGATTAAATCCTTTTTCACTAATATATTGGGATAATGTGTTTTCTGGCGCATCACTTCTATATGCCACATGTGTATTCTCAATGTTTTTATCATATTCTGTCATAGTTACATAAAATAAATCTTCAATCTTCTTTCTTTCAAAACCATCAAATTCTATATCTAGGAAAGCTCTCGTTAACTGTCTTGCCCTATCTGGTCTAAAATTGATAAATATTATGGAGTCTCCATCTTCTACCGTAGCCACTGGCCTATCATCTTCTGTTATTACAGTTGGTATTATGAATTCGTCATTTACATCAACTGCATATGATTGTTCTATGGATAATATGGGATCTGTACTAGTCACACCTTCACCTTCTACAATTGCATCATAGGCTAACTCAGTCCTTTCCCATCTATTATCCCTATCCATAGCATAGTATCTACCTGAAACCGTGGCTATCTTTCCTACGCCTATTTCATTCATTTTATCTACCAATTGTGATACATGCTCTTTGCCTATTGTCGGTGGTACATCCCGACCATCTAGAAATACATGGACAAATACATCTTCTTGATTATTTCTTTTCATTAGTTCCAGTAGTCCATATAGATGTTCAATATGACTATGAACTCCTCCATCGGATACTAATCCCATTAAATGAACTTTTGAATTGTTTTTCTTCGCATTCTCTATTGCACTTAAGAATTCTTTCTTTTCAAAGAAGTCACCATCTTGTATTGCTTTTGAAATTCGGGGAAGTTCTTGATATATTACCCTTCCCGCACCTATATTTAAATGACCAACTTCTGAATTTCCCATCTGTCCAACAGGTAAACCGACTTCTAATCCACTGGCAGCTAATACAGAATTAGGATTTTCTTTCATTAATCTATCAAAATTAGGAGTATTTGCTTGTTTTACTGCATTTCCCGGGTAATCTTCACCAATCCCCCAACCATCTAGTATCATTAACATTACTGGTTTTTTTGTCATTCATAATCCCCCACTTAATAGTTGATCAGCTTAACAAAGTCATCTGCTTTAAGACTTGCCCCACCAACTAAAGCACCGTCTATATCACTTTTATTCATAAGTTCAGCTACGTTTTCTGGTTTTACACTACCACCATATTGAATCCTAATAACATCCTTTAAATCACCGTATAGTTGGCCAATGATCTCTCTTATAAAGGCTATCATATCATTAGCATCATCTGCAGAAGCAGTTTTTCCTGTGCCTATTGCCCAAATCGGTTCATAGGCGATCACTATATCTTCTACATGTTTTTCATCTATATCTTGGAATCCTTTGATGATTTGATTCTTAACTACTTCTTTTTCTTTACTTGATTCTCTTTCTTCAAGGGTTTCCCCTACACATATTATTGGTTTTATATTGTGTGCTAATGCAGATTTCATCTTTTTGTTTACAGTTTCATCTGTTTCATTAAAATACTGTCTTCTTTCTGAGTGGCCTAAAATTACATAATCCACTTCAAGTTCCTTTAACATTATTGGAGAAATCTCTCCAGTATATGCTCCACTTTCTTCCCAGTGCATATTTTGGGCACCGACTTTTATATTTGTACCTTTAATGGCTTCTTTTACGGATTTAATATCTGTAAAAGGTACACAAAGTACTGCCTCTACATTTTTATTTAAGTCTTGGGACTTGATATCTGCTACTAATTTAAGTCCTTCTTCCATAGTATTGTTCATCTTCCAATTCCCTGCGATTATAGGAGTTCGCATTTTTATACCTCCTTTATTAACTAGCAACCTTAAGGTCGCTCTTAAAGATCCTTCGCTACTGCTCAGGATGACAAATTATTTCTCCGATATTGCTGCTATTCCTGGTAGAGTTTTTCCTTCTAATAATTCTAGTGAAGCTCCACCACCTGTTGATACATGTGTGATTTGGTCAGCATATCCTGCCTTTTCTACTGCAGAAGCTGAGTCTCCTCCACCTACAATTGTTATGGCATCCGACTCTACTAGGGCCTTTGCTATACCATACGTTCCTTTACTGAAGTTTTCCATTTCAAAAACTCCTGAAGGGCCATTCCATATAACAGTTTTGGCTTTATTGATTTCTTCACTAAATAGCTTTAATGTTTCCGGTCCTATATCTAATCCCATCATATTTTCAGGAATACTCTCTATATTTACTACGCCTATTTCAGTATCATTTTTAAATTCCTTTGCAATGACAATATCTACTGGTAATAGCAGTTTTACATTTCTATCCTTAGCTTTTTGTACCAAACTTAAAGCTAAATCCATCTTGTCTTCTTCAAGAAGTGACTTTCCTATTTCATATCCTTGTGCTTTTAAGAATGTATAAGCCATTCCACCACAGATTAAAATAGAGTCTACCTTTTCAATTAAATAAACTATAACACCTATTTTATCAGATACCTTTGCTCCACCCAATATAGCTACAAAAGGTCTTACTGGATCATCCAAAGCCTTCCCCATGATAGATATTTCTTTTTCAACTAAAAAACCAACTGCTGAAGGTAAGTGTGTTGAAACCCCTACATTTGAAGCATGGGCCCTATGGGATGTTCCAAAGGCGTCATTTACGTATATATCTCCTAAGGATGAAAGTTCTTTAGAGAAGTTCTCTTCATTCTTCTCTTCTTCTTTTCTAAATCTGGTATTCTCTAAAAGGGCTACCTCTCCATCTTTTAGCTTTTCTATTTGATCTTTTACACCTTCTGATACAACCATATCATCTTTTGCAAATACGACTTGTTTATTCAATAATTCAGATAATCTATTGGCTACTGGTAATAGACTATATTTAGGATTCGCTTCTCCCTTTGGTCTTCCTAAATGTGACATCAGTATAACCTTTGCACCATGATCAACTAAATATTCAATCGTTGGAAGTGAGCTTCTTATTCTTATATCATCTGTAATATTTTGATTTTCGTCCATTGGTACATTAAAATCACATCGAACTAGGACTTTCTTACCTCTAAAATCAAAATCCTTTAGAGTTTTTTTATTTATCATAACATCACCCTCGCCTAATATTAGTAGTCGGGTCTTGTAAGACCCGACTTTAGATTTTTTACTTAGTTGCTACTAATTTAGCTAAGTCTATAACTCTTTCTGAATATCCCCACTCATTGTCATACCATGATACTATTTTTACCATATTGTCTATTACCATAGTTGATAATCCATCAACTATGGATGATCTCTTATCTCCTACAAAGTCTGATGAAACTAATGGTTCTTCTGTATATCCTAATATACCTTTTAATTCATTTTCACTAGCTTCTTTTAGTAGTTTGTTAACTTCTTCAGCAGTAGTTGATTTTTCTACTTCAAAAGTAACATCTACCATTGAAACTGTTGCAACTGGAACTCTAACTGAGAATCCATTTAATTTACCCTTTAATTCAGGTAATACCAATGCAACCGCCTTAGCAGCTCCTGTTGTTGTTGGAACTATATTTTGTGCTGCTGCTCTAGCACGTCTTAAATCTTTATGTCTCTTATCTAATATTTGTTGGTCATTTGTATAAGCATGAATCGTTGTCATTAAGCCTTTCTTAACGCCAAGTTTGTCTAATATTACTTTAGATACTGGAGCTAAACAGTTGGTTGTACATGAAGCATTAGAAATTATATGGTGGTTTTCAGCGTCATATAATTCATCATTAACACCCATAACTATTGTTATATCTTCGTCTTTAGCAGGTGCTGTTATAATCACTTTCTTTGCCCCAGCTTGAATGTGTTTTGATAAACCTTCTTTGTCTTTAAAAGCTCCTGTTGAGTCAACAACCAGCTCTACTCCTAGCTCTCTCCATGGAATTTCAAGAGGATCCCTATGAGCTACTACCTTCACATGTTTACCGTTGATAACAAATCCGTCTTCTACAACTTCAATTGTACCATCAAATTTTCCATACATTGTGTCATATTTCAATAGATGAGCTAGGTCATTTAAATTTCCTGAAGCATTAATTGCTACAAGGTCAAATTCCTCAACTCCACCTTCGAAGTATGCCCTTAAGAAATCTCTACCTATTCTTCCAAATCCACTTAATCCAACTTTCATAGCCATAATATAAATTCCTCCTTAAATAATTTTATTATTTTGTTTTTATAACCTAATCTACTATTGCTAAAATCTTTCTTGCTGCAGCTTCATCAGTGACCAATACCATATTGGGGTTTAATGTTGATATAGCCAATATAGCTTGTGCTTTATCTTCACCTCCTGCTACTCCAAGTATTTTTTCTAGAGTTTTAAATTTTTCTAGGGTAAGACCTATGGTTTTGTATTCCCATATTTCTTTACCATTTATATCAAAGTAATGTCCAAAGGCTTCTGCAACAGCGCCTTTGTTTAATAACTCATCAACTTTATTAGTGGGAAGTTGCCTTCTTATAGCCATTGTATCTGCTCTACCTATGCCAAATAGTAGTATGTTCATTTGATTAATAGTTTCAATGGATTCTCTTACTTCCCTGTTTTTAAGCATATGGTCGAAGGCCTCACCATCTAGTCCATCTGGTACATATAGTAATTTATAAGAGCCACCTAATTGATCAGCTAGCTTTGCCGCTATAGAATTTGATTGGGTATTTAAATCACTTCCCAATCCACCCCTTGCTGGTGTAACTACGATGTCCCTTTTTTTACTATCCTTTAGAAACTCATTGACAATACCTGCCATAGTGTTGCCACCAGTGATGCCTATAATATCTTTTGGTTGTATAATATCGGCTAATAGTTTAGTGACTACCTTAGCCATATCTTTAATAACTGTATTATCTTCTAAAAATGTCCCTGGCAATATATATACTTTTTTTATATTAAGTTTCTTTTGTAATGCCTTTTCGATACTTGTTAAACCTTTTAAATCTCCATATAGAGTACTTAATTCTATAATTAATTCTTTTCCATCTTCCGTGATATACATACCCATATTGTCAATATTTATTAATCCCTGATCCTTTAAAATATTGACTTCGTCTCTTACATTTCTCTCTTTTAATCCTAGTTCATTGGAAATTGCTCTTCTTCCAATTGGTTGATTATAAAAAATTGAACGTAATATCAAATATCTTTTTTCAATTAACTCTATGATCTCAGGAGCCATCTTCTTAATTATCTCAATTGTTTCCATTTTTATTCACTTCCATTCTTTATGGGTTGGCCTCTTATCGTCCCACAACTACATTTTTTGTCCCATTTGTGTCAAAGAAATAGTAGAATTTTCTTCTACTATTAACAGTATATACCAAACCCTTTCATATTACAAGAATAAGATGGAAGTTAATCAAATCTTTTTCTCATTGAAGATGATGGTATATTTAGTTCATCTCTATACTTAGCAACTGTTCTTCTTGATATAGAAGCACCTTTTTCTTTTAGTAATTCAGATATTTTCTGATCACTTAATGGTTTTTTAGGATTTTCATCCTCTACTATTTGCTTAATTACTGATTTTATGCTAGTAGAAGAAATATCTCCCGCACTACCAGGAAGCCCTGTAGTGAAAAAGAATTTTAGTTCAAATAGACCCCTTGGAGTCTGAACATATTTTCCATTTGTTGCCCTAGAAATCGTAGATTCATGCATATCTATATCAGCTGCTACTTCCTTTAGTGTCAAAGGTACTAAACCCTTTTCTCCAGTTCTAAAAAACTCTATTTGAAACTTTAATATAGACTCTATTACTTTGTATATTGTCTGTTTTCTTTGCTCTATACTTTTAATTATCCAGATTGCAGAATCTAGCTTCTCTGAAAGAAAAGTTGTAGCCTCATTATCTGAGCTATTCTTTAATAAATCTCTATAGAAACTATTGATATTCAATTTTGGGCCTGTTATATCATTGATTATAATTACAAATTCTCCTTCAACCTCTTCGATGGTAGCATCTGGAATAATAAATTTGACATGGGCACCACTATCACTAAATGCCCTACCTGGCTTAGGTTCTAAGGTTTTGATATAATCACATACTTGTTGCATAGTTGAAATATCAACATCCAATTCTTTAGCTATTTTAACCATTCTATTGCATGCTAAATCATCTAAATGTTCTTCTATAATCTTTACCAGTGTAGGTTCAATATCGCCTTTTTCCTTTATTTGAATCAATAAGCATTCTTTCAAATCTCTTGCACCAACCCCTAGGGGTTCAAAAGTTTGAACAATACTTAATACTTTTTCTATATCTTCTTGATTAGAGTTTGTTTTGTCTACTATTTCACTTAGTTCTACATCTAAATAACCGTTTTCATCAATATTTTGTATAATGTAATCCCCAATCAAATACTCTTTGTCATCTAATATCGTTAGATTTAATTGTTCTATTAAATATTCCCTTAATGTCTGTGTATATGTTGTAAAAGCCTCATAATTATATTCCTCTTGATTTTTATCTATTGGTGCTTTGTAACTATAGTCATCATATTTTTCTGCTAGTTCTTTCCAATCTACTTCTTTTTCTTGCGGAAGTTCTCTAACCTCTTCAATTTGACTATTTGGATTTTCCATTTCCAGTAAAGGGTTTTCCTCTATTTCATTTTTTAAGTACTCATTGAGTTCCAAGCTGTTATACTGGAGTAACTGAATTGCTTGTCTCAATTCTGGTGTCATAATTAATTTTTGCGATTGTTCCAATAGAATATTAAATCCAAGCCTCATCAATTTCCCTCCTTTAGTATTATATTCTCATTATATCAAATTTATGTAAAAGCACAAAACAAGTTTATACTTTAACAATACTTGGATATATTTACAAATTAAAACACACCTCAATTTCGTAAAATTATTTACCATTGAGGTGTATCTTTTTAAAATTGATTATCTCTGAGATTTATCATATGGTATACCTTCTGCCTTTGGTGCCCTTGATTTCTTTGATGTAAAGGCAAGAACTACCATTGTGGCAACATATGGTAACATTCTATAATAGGTTTGATGTATTCCTAGATTACTTAAAAATGGAATCAAAGATACAGAATATGCAACTGTTCTAAGGAATGCAAAAAATATTGCTGCAAAGAATATCTTCATCGGTCGCCATTGACCAAATATCATTACCGCTAAAGCCAAGAACCCAAATCCTGCTACTCCTGTATGCCCATTTACATTTCCGTCCATTACACCAACGGAGTAAAAAAATCCTCCAATACCACCTAGTATACCTGAGATACTAACTCCTGCATATCTCATTTTATGAACATTGATTCCTACTGAATCAGCAGCATGGGGATGCTCACCACATGCACGAAGTCTTAATCCAAATTTTGTTTTATAAAATATTATTACTGAAATTACTAGGAACATCAACCCAATAATAACAGTTAAATAAGTCTTTTGAAAAAACATCTTTCCGATAATTGGAATATCTCCTACTACAGGGATTTTTTGGATATAAAAATTCACCCTTGTTGTAATACCATCACTTCCAAAAAACATCTTTGAAAATAAAAGAATCGCTGCTGGTATCATCATATTCAATGATGTTCCTGTAATAGTTTGATCTGCTTTCATCGTAACAGCTGCAAAGGATAGTAATAATGAATATATGGCACCAGCTACTGCTGCAACCAACATTGCCAATAATAAAATTGTTTGAGGTTGTAGTCCAGAATCCTGAATTGCATATACAAATAATGCACCAAAGAAGGCTCCAAATAACATAATACCTTCAAGAGCAATATTTATTACTCCTGATACTTCACTAAACATCCCACCTAGGGCTACTAACAGCAATGGAATTGCCACTGGAAGCATGTTTTGAATTAAATAATATACAGTATTCATTATTCTGCCTCCTTATTATTATGATCAGTAACTACATTAGCAGTTTCAGCAACTTCTTCATCCACATCATGATGTAGTCTTCTTCTTATAAATCTACCTAAAGCAGAGTTCATAATCATTGAAAAAGCTGAGAAATAAATAATTACTGCAATAACCACATCTATTATCTCAGGTTTGAAACCTACTAAACTAGTTAAAGTTCCGCCACGTTGTATATGGGAAATAAAAATAGATGATAAAATTATTCCAAGTGGATGAGAACTTCCAAGTAAGGCTACTGCTATACCATTAAAACCATTGGCAGCTATAATATTTATAGGCTCATATGTCATACTAGATCCTGAAATGGCAGATGGTGCTAGTATGGCAAAAGCCCCCCCAAGTCCTGCAAGTCCACCAGCGATTACCATTGTTAATATAATATTTTTTTTACCTCTCATACCTGCATATTCACTGGCGTGTTTGTTAAAGCCAGTAGCCTTTAATTCATATCCAAAAGTTGTTTTCTCCAGTACTATATAAAGAATGATACCAATGATTATAGCCAGTACTATTCCGAAGTTCACATTTGATCCTGTAATTCCTAAAGCAGGAATCTGTGCAGATTGAGGCAAATATCTAGTTCTTGCCATGTTTGATACATACATAGTAGAACTATTTTGTACCCACATGTCTACAAAAAACATACCTATATAGTTAAACATTATTGATGTAATAACTTCATTTACATTAAGATAAGCTTTAAATATACCCGGGATAAAGCCCCATATCATTCCACCTAGCATACCAGCTAATATTGCAACTACCCAATGAATTCCCGCCGGTAAATCAAACATAAATCCTACATACAAGGCAAAATACATACCCATTGTATACTGGCCAGAAGCCCCTATATTAAATAAGCCCATTCTAAAAGCAAAGCCTACAGCTAAACCAGTCATCAATATTGGTGTAGCAAAATAGAAAACATCTCCTAAACGATTGAATCCACCTAAAATTATAAATCTAAATCCAGCCACTGCTGATCCTGGTCTAGCTACAAGCATTATTATAAAACCAAAGACTAATCCTAAAAAAATTGCCATAAGTGCAGCTGTTAAAGAGGAAAATCCACTACTATGGACAATATTTCCTAAATTAAACTTCTTCTTTTTATTTATATTATTATTCTCCTGCATGGTTATTCTCCTTTACAGTACTGCGTTTTGCTCCTGACATGTAAAGTCCAAGCTCTTGTACAGTTGTTCTCTTTGGATCAAATTCTCCTACGATTTCTCCCTCGTAAATAACTAATATGCGATCACTTACATTCATAACTTCATCTAGTTCTAGTGATACCAAAAATACTGCCTTTCCAGAATCTCGACTCTCAACTAATCTTTTATGGACATATTCAATTGCACCAACGTCCAATCCTCTAGTAGGCTGTACTGCAACCAATAATTCATGTTTTTTATCTACTTCCCTAGCTATAATTGCCTTTTGTTGATTACCACCTGACATACTACTTGCAGCAGTAATTGGCCCTTGCCCAGATCTGATATCATAACTATCTATCAATTCTTCTGCATATTTCCTAACCGCATCAAATTTTATAAATCCACCTTTTTGAAATTCTGGTTGCCAATATCTTTGTAAGACTAAGTTTTCTTCAAGCTTATAATCTAGAACTAGACCATGCTTGTGCCTATCTTCAGGTATATGGCTAATTCCTAGTATGGAACGTTGTCTAATAGATGACTTTGTAATATCTTGCCCTTTTAAAATGACACTTCCTGAAACTGCTTTTTCTAAACCTGTCAATGCATTTACCAGCTCAGTCTGTCCATTGCCATCGATCCCAGCTAAGCATACAATTTCTCCTGCTCTTACATCAAAGCTTACATTTTTTACAGCATTATCCTTTTTTGTTTTAGATGCCACATTAAGATCTTTTATAGATAATACAACCTCTTTGATCTGTGCCTCTTCCTTTTCTACAGCAAAGGTTACATCACGTCCAACCATCATTTTTGAAAGTTCTTCTTTATTTGTATCTTTAATATCTACTGTTCCAATGTATTTGCCTTTTCTAAGAACAGTACATCGATCTGCTACTTCCATGATTTCATTAAGTTTATGGGTGATGAAAAGGATTGATTTACCTTCATTTGCAAACCCCTTCATAATTTGTAAAAGTTCTTTTATTTCTTGGGGTGTTAGTACTGCAGTCGGTTCATCAAAAATCAGGATCTCATTGTCTCTATAAAGCATCTTAAGGATTTCAACTCTTTGCTGCATGCCTACAGTGATATCTTCAATTAAGGAATCAGGGTCAACTCTAAGTCCATATCTTTCACTAAGTTCTACAACTTTTTCTCTAGCTTCTTTCATCTCAAGAAAACCTGCTTTATTAGGTTCGACCCCTAGGATAATATTTTCAAGCACAGTAAATATCTCCACCAATTTAAAATGTTGATGTACCATCCCAATCCCCAATGCATTTGCATCATTAGGATTGTTTATAAACACTTTCTCTCCCTTTATTCTAATTTCACCTTCTTCAGGTTGATACAGACCGAAGAGTACGCTCATAAGGGTGGATTTTCCTGCACCATTTTCTCCCAGGAGTGCATGTATTTCTCCTTTTTTAAGTTGTAAGGTAACATTATCATTTGCAATGATACCTGGAAATCTTTTCGTAATATTGAGCATTTCTACAATATATTTTTCCACTTTAACCTCTTCTTATCAATTGAATTTTTGTCTCTTTACATAAAAAATATTATAACAATTTGTGAAAAAATGGGGGAAAATTTTGGTCTTCCCCCATTTTTTAATTCTTAATTCATAAGGTTAACCAAAATTAGTTAATCCTATAATTAAATTATCTAGTTATTACACTTACTTTTGAAAGACTTAATGCATCTGTAAGTTCTTCAGCTGTAGCAGCACCTGATGGATCAGAAACTTCGATTTCACGAATTGGATCCACGCTACCAGCAACAAGACTCGCATATACTTCTTCATATTGTTCTATCGTAAATGATTCAAATCTATCAAATGCATCAGCATTTGCATCATCTAATACAACTGTTGGAAGTGCAACACCATTATTTTCTGCATTGAAATATGTTGTTTTACCACCAAATGTATCCCAACTATCTGTATTATAAATTGAGTCTAAAACTTGTACAACTGACTCTGCTAAACCTTTTGTAGCTGATGTTATAACAGTTTCACTATCATATCTTTGGTCAACGTCAACACCAATTACTTTTGCTTCAGCTTCAGCAGCAGCTGACATTACAGATTTACCTACTGAACCACCACATGCGAATATGACTTCCATACCTTCTTGGTACATAGTTCTTGCAGTTGCTTTGTTTGTATCATTTTCATCAAAGTCCCCTGTATAATGATAAATTGCTTTAATGGAACCATCAGCAAGTCCTAACTCAGTTGCAGCATCTTCAGCACCTTGAAGATAACCATAACCAAAGGCTTGAACAGCTGGTACAGCCATACCACCCATGAATCCTAAGTTCGTCATACCATCCATTACTGCTGCGTATCCTGCTAAATAGCCTGATTCTTCTTCTGCATATAATACAGATGCTACATTTTCATTTGTTTTGAAATCTGAGTAATCTGCATTACGTGGAGCCCCATCTAACAGTATAAACTTTACATCTGGATATTTATCTTGTGCTTGGTAAACAGCAACTTCAAATAAGAATCCAGGTGTTACAATTACTTTTGCTCCACCAGTTACAGCTAAATCGATAGCTGCTAGGTAAAAGTCATCTGATGCGTCTTCAGGCTTGATATAGTTATGTGAGATATTCTCTCTTTCAGCAAATTCTACTACACCTTCCCATGAACCTTGGTTAAATGACTTGTCATCTATATTACCTTTGTCGGTAATAAGTGCGATTTCTGCACCACCAGCGCCACCTGAGCCACCTGTACCAGTGTCTTGAGTACAACCTACTAAACTCACAGCTAATAAGCTTATTGCTAAAGCAATGGCTAGTACTTTTTTCATTTTATTTCCCCCTTGTTTTTCATCAATTGAGTTCTATAGATTATATACCCCAATTGGTGTTAATATTTAACATCTATATTATAATATATTCAAAGTTTTATTTCAATATGAAAACGTTGTAAATAGGACGCTTTAGTTAGTTGACGTATTGACTCCGTGTTTTATAGTTGGGATACAAAATAGGCAAGATAGTCTTCCTTTAAAAATCATATTTAAAATACTATCCTGCCATTATTTGGATTACTTTATAAAGTTTTATAGCTTACCCTAACACACACTTCTTCCATCTACAGAATATCCTACCTTACATAGGGCATCCTTTGCTTCTTCTAATTTTGCTTCATTGACCATAACAACTGGACCCGTGCAGCCCATACCAGACTCTGCATATATGCCTGCTTTCCATACCTCTTTAATCGCATCGTCTAATTCTAGTATGTCTATTCCAGAAATAGTTTCAGTAACAATTTCTTCAGGAGGAGGAACAATTACTTCTTCTTCCTTAGTAGTCTTTTTATCATTTTTATTTTTCTCTAAGATTTCTTTTAATCCATATTTATTAACTTCATCAAATTCTTTTTTAATTATTGATTTTATATTACCTCTAACTAAATCAGCACCATAGCTGATTGCGTTGGCTACTACTGGAACTCCAGATGCTCTTGATAGAATTAATATGATTCTTTCATAACCTTCCCCGATACCAGGACCATAACCGAAGCCTACAGCCTCATAGTTTCCTCCAGTAGTATAGGAAGAGAGCATCTTCATAATTATATTTCCCGTCAGTGTATCAGTGATCATGATATCTGGAACAGCCGTGAGCAAATCATTGCCTCTCATCATATGTCCACCATCGGCTCTAGCTGATTCTGCAAACTCTAATGGATAACCTTTGTCTATTAGCTCTTTAAATACCCTTTCTACTTGTCTAGCGCCATCTACATTTAATATGCCTAATGTAGGATTTGGGATACCCATGGCCTTTGCAGTAATTATTCCATTGATTCCATTCAAAATCATAGCTTCATTTCTATCCGTTGATGAGGTCCCTGTAGTAGTTGCTATGAACATTTCTTTACCATTAGCAGGCCCAACTACTCTCCCTACTGTAGAGACACCTATAGGGAAATTATAGTGCATAGTCACACATGCATCGATCTCACTAGAGTCGAGTAGTTCTTCCATTTTATTGTAAGCTTCCTCTTCCGTATCCACTACTACTTGTTTTAGATTTGAGTCTACTTTTGGACCAACCAATACTACTTCAATTGAATTATCTCTTTTCCGAGCTAATTCTGCACCTTTGACTATATTGTCTATACCTAATTCACTACCCATTGTAGTGATGCCTACTTTGACTTTTTCTCCAAATTGTCCTGTCTCAATTGCATCTGCAATATCATTAAATACTTTTCCAATCATCGGCTTAATATTATTCGTCATATCATCACCTCTAATCTTTTAGTAGATGAGAAGCAAAATCTCTCATAGCTTCAGCTACTAATAGTCTAACCTCTTCTTCAGAAACAGATTTCTCTTCCTTAGTTATACCTGGATTCTTTTCTATAACAATGGATATACCATCAAATAAATTTGTCATTCTTCCTAAAAATAGACTACCTTTACCCACGATCATGATTCTGTTGATATTTCCATCTAATATATCTTCTCTTCCAAATCCTATATATGGTATTCCAGAAGGGATATGACCCTGAGTAGGTGCCCAACCTTCCATGCCATGATTTTGTATAAAATCATTTAGCTGACTTCTTTCAAGCTCTCCTCTTTTTACTCCTAATGCTGCAATCATCTTATAATTAGAAGTGGGTACATCACCAGCCCCTGCCGGTTTCGTTATATCTGGATTTTGCATCTCTACTGAATATTTATCAATATCAGTAATCTTAAGTCCATTTCTATCTAATGGTTCAGTTACAAGAGATGATATAACTCCCTGTGGTGATGAGCCTGTTCCCACAGTATGTCGCCCTACTATATCAGTTCTAAGAATTGGATTTATGCCATCATTTTCAGATATCAGCATTGCAAATCCACCGATGACATCTTCTAATATAGGTATACCCTTTTTCACATGATCCTTACCATTCATACCTAGTTTTGCAGTTGAACCACCTGATACTATCATTACATTTTTAAATGTGCCAGCCTGTACCAATGATGCACCTTGAACTATTGCATGGGCTGGTGCCGCACAAAATGCCCTTATATCTGAACCGGTAGCGTTTGCAAGACCAGCAAACTCAGCTATTGCTTTGGCAAAATTGCCTCCACCTCTTTGGTTCATATCTCCACAAGCTTCTTCTGAACATTCTATTACATAATCAATCTCTTCAGGATTGATATCATATTTGTCTATTAGATGAAGTGCAGATAAGACTCCCGAAGCTTTTGATACAAGATTTTCAAATAATACATGCGCTGTTAGATTTTCATCTATATCATGAGCCCTTTTTATACAACCAACTAATTCTCCATTATGAAATAGTCCTTCAGCTCCATTTTTCTCTATTAAATTTTTAATATCTATTAATTCTTCCCCTTCTTTAAGCCTAGCAACTGTATCTTCCTTAATTAATGGATGAATGCTTAATTTTTCATTTACATCTTTTGTAAATTCTTTAGTTAACTTAACTAAATCAAATACATCGACGATTTTTATTAGACCAATAAATTCATCTTGGGGCATTATCTCTCCAAATCTTCCATCTCTACTTCCATCAAGCGTCTTTTTATCAAGCCATGGTTGTTCTAGATTTTTTAATTCTTCAGGTTTATGATTGCCTATATAAATTTGATTAGGCAAATAATTAATCACTTCATCAAAACTTCTAATATGATCTGGTAGTGATTTAAGATACTCAGATTCAGGATTTAATAACTTTTCCGTTGTTTGAGTCGTTCCATTATGGATGATCATATCTGGTGCGTTGATAAGAACATAACTGGAACCCTTAATTACTGAATAATTCATTTATCCACCTCCAAGAATTTTCATAAAATGGGTGATTAAAAATCACCCATTTTATATACTAATCTTCAAAAACTGTTTGTAACTCAACTTCTGTTGATAATGCTTCTAGTGCTTTATTAACTATTTTTCTTCTAAGATTTTTTTCCTCATTTGGATCCAATTTTGGATCTCCAAGTGGGTGAGGTATAGCTATGGCAGGGACTATCCTGTTTGCACCTACAGTCATGGATATTGGAACAACTGTACAAACATGAACTACAGGAATACCTACCCTTTCAATTTCTTTAACCATTGTTGCACCGCAACGTGTACAGGTGCCTCAGGTTGAAGTTAGGATCACTGCATCCACTCCATCAGCTTTTAATTCCTTTCCAAACTCTTCGGCAAATGCTTTAGCACTAGCTACTGCCGTACCATTGCCTACTGTTGTATAGAAATATCTATGGAGTTTACCTATTTTTCCTTCTTTTTCTAAATCCCTTAGTACATCTACTGGTAGTACCCTATCTGGATCTAAATTTGCATAAACAGGGTCATACCCTCCATGGGCTGTTTCATGAGTGATATCAGTTAAATTATCAAACTCCGATATATCATATTTCCCATATTTAGAAGCAGATGATGATTCAATATGATCTGGATTGCCCTTTGGAACAATTCCTCCTGATGTTACTAAAGCTATTGTGGCTTCGGACATATTCTTTATAGCTGGATTTGGAGGCACTCTATCAAAAGCTGGCATTGGATATTCGGTTTTATATTCTTCACCTTTAAGCTTTTTGATAATCATATCCACAGCTCTTTCAGATCCTCTTTTATCCGCAAAGTAGTTCTTCCTTAGTCCTCTTTCTATATAGCCTTCTTTCTCTGGTGAACCTATTTCTTCACCATTAATGAGTTTTAATGCCAGTGGAACCATCTTGCCTACAGCATCTCTCATGCCTGCAGCACTATTTTTAGTAGATATTATATAGACAGATTTCTTGAACATCTCTGCACCTGGATTTTCAATATACATACCAGTAATCGCAGGGATATTAAGTTCTTTTTGGACCATATCTGCAACTTCACCACATGCAAATCCATATCTACCTGCATTAAAAGCTGGCCCCGCTATGAATAAATCAGGCTCGTACTTTTTAATTAATTCTAATATTTCAGCCTTAGCTTCTTCTGTGTTTTCACCAAAGTAGCTATCGCCGCAAATAACTGTAGCAACGATATCAGCTTGACCTTTGAATCCAGCTTTAATAGCCATACCTGGGCCTACTACTGCTTCCCTCACTTCAGGTCTGTGATCTGCTTTTTCCTCTCCACCGATCCCCGCAAAGAATTGGTTTAGATAATGCACGACTCTAATATTACCCACCAATGTCCCTCCTTTCGTAACAGTTATTTTTTCTATTATTCATTAAATTGTCCAAACTCATTTCTCATCGTACTTACTTCACTGATGATCTCATCTACATCAAGTACCATTTCCATCATACTTATTTGATCTTCATATACTTGTTCATCTACACTATCTTTGAATTCTGGCTCTACAACATGATACACTCTAAGTCCCAACGGGACTCCTGCCAATGGACCTGCATAGGTTGGGTCTCCTGCTGTTACTGTTTCTGCAGCCAATCCTGCCGCTTCAGCTTCAGCACCACCGATTAATACGATAATATTTTCAGCACCGTATTTATCTACTAAATCTACTACTCTTCCTTGGATCTCCAGATCCATTGCCCCTGCAGCCGTTCAGACAAAACACTCAGTTGCAGAAAATATGATTTCTGCTGGAGTAGTTTTGACACATTCTTCTATAGCTGGTCCAGGGATTCCATCTCTATCTCCTATAATAATGACTTTTTTATCAGCACCAAATAGTGACATATCTTCACTTCCCCTCCTTGTATTTGATTTATAACATCTTAGTACTCATTTTATTAAATCCCAATTCATTTGTTGCACCTGTTATTGCTTGAATTTCAACTGTAATTGTTCCATCAGGTGATAAACTTCCATCAAATCCACCTGCGATTATATCTGTATAATCTAATGTGCCTATAACCTTATCCATCTTAGGTAATACAATTACTTCGTTTGCATTTCCCCCTGTAACCACAGCATCTGCAGATAAATGAGCATCTGCCAATGACTGGCTAGCACCATCCCGTCCTGCATACTCATCTGTTATAATTACAGTTTTGATACCTTTTTCTTCAATCTTTTTGCAATTCATAATTAAATCAGTATCAGGATTACCAAACCCTTCTTGGGAAATAACCACACCATCTAAACCTAAAAATTCTACTAGCTTTGCAGTCCAATCAGATGATCTTTCCTTATCAGCTAAATTTACATTTTCATTGGTTATTTTTTCTCCCAGGAAATTGACTTCCTTACCATGTTGTGCATATAAATCCTCTACCACAGGATTGTTTTGATGATGATAAGTTGTATTTTTGTCACATGCCGATACACAGTTACCACTGATAATTGCTCCATCCATTATTTCAGTTGGATAAAGAATCGTTGGTATAATCTGCTTAGCATCTACCCCATATACATAAGTATCATGAAGTAATCCCTGGGACTGAAGCATTTGAACATATGCAACCTTAGGTAAATCCTTATACTTTTCGATACTCTCTAATAATGGTAATGTTTCATAAGTCTCCACCTTATCCGGTGTAAGTTCTTTTGCAACTTTACCTAAATATGATGCAGCCTTAAGGCCAGCAAATCTTACAGCTTTTTCATGATCATGTTGCTTTAAATCTTCCCTAGGTTCACAGATCAGCACAATATTGTTGAGCTTAGAAAATGGAGTATACTCTGCTCCAGGGCCAGTCATATCGACTATTCCCTCTTGAAAGCCTACTATTTTTCCAGTAGTAACCACTGCACATCCTTTCAGTACATTGGTTTTGCCTGATCCTACAGTTTCTACCTTGGATAAAGTACCCGGAAATATACCTCCAGGGCCTTCAACCTTAACCCTAGGCTCAATTACGTCCTTTACAGGTGTAATCCTTATACTTTCACCAGGTTTTGCAATTTCTACATCTACTTTTGATATGTGTTCATCTTCTTTAATAAGATTGATCAACTCTTCTTTATTTACATACAATACTCCATTTTCAATGGCAGTTTGTTGACCGAATTGAACATCATTAATTAGAATATGTCCTAATTCTAGATGCATAAATTCACCCCCTTAAATTTAATATATCTTAATTTTCATGAATGAAAATTAAAAACACCTAAGCATATTTCTTGATCAATGCTTCTACAGATTCCTTATTTGCATCATCTGCTACTACAGAGTCTATTCTTTCACCGTCTTTATAAATGGCTACAACTGGCAAACCTAATACTTTTTGCCCTATTGCAAGTCTTCTAGCTTTGGTAATATCTAAAGAAGTAAATTTTATCGTGTCTCCAAAAGCTTTTTCCATCTCTTCTACATGAGGCATTAATGCCTTACAAGGTTCACAAGACGGGCTCCAAAAATCAACTAGCACATAGCCTTCAGCCTCTAGTACTTCTTGTTCAAAGTTATCTTTGTTTAATTCTAACATTTACATCATCCCTCCAAATTTTTTAGAAATTCTCGTCTATATATTTTTCTGCTTGAACAGCTGCAATTGCTCCATCTGCAGCAGCAGTTACGACCTGTCTTAGGGATTTCACTCGATTGTCACCAGCAGCGTAAACTCCTGACACATTTGTTTCCATGTCATCGTTAGTAATTATATATCCTCTTTCCATATCTATCATATTTTCGAAAAGTTTCGTTGAAGGTATATGCCCAACATAAACAAATATTCCAAATGCACCATCTTCTTCATCTGGGAATATTTCCTTTTCTTCCTCAGTTTTTACATTTTTTACTATAAAGGATTCTAGCATTCCTTCACCTTTCACTTCCGTAATTACAGAATCCCACATAAAATCAATTTTTGGATTTTCAAAGGCTTTTTCCTGTATGGATTTTGCAGCCCTTAGTTCATCCCTTCTATGGATTATGGTAACTTTTCTTGCAAACTTTGATAGGTAGATCGCCTCTTCAACCGCGGAATCTCCTCCACCCATTACAAATATTTCAAGACCTTCAAAAAATGGTCCATCACAAGTAGCACAATAGGAAACTCCACGACCTGTAAGTTCTTTTTCACCTGGGCATCCAATCAACCTTGGAACAGCGCCTGTGGCAATTATTACGGTTTTCCCTTTATATTCCTTATTTTTACCTTTTACTATTTTTTCTTTTCCACTAAAGTCAACTTCAATTATTTCATCTGAAATCTTTTTAGCTCCAAATCCTAAAGCTTGCTCAACCATTCTTGCAACTAATGTAGGACCTGTTGCATTAAGTACTGAACCAGGATAGTTCTCTACCTCTGCTGTTGTAGCAATTTGTCCACCATCTGCTTCCTTTTCAATTATTAAAGTACTAAGTCTTGATCTTGCTGCATATAAACCTGCTGATAAACCTGCAGGCCCTCCACCTATAATAATAACATCGTATAACAAAATGTTTTCCTCCTTATAATGTAATATTAATTTTAATGCTTTTATATTACTTATATAATATATTCCCAATTTCTTGGATATTAAAGCCTATATATAAGTTTAATTTAACCAAGACGACTTCGCAGTCTCGCAACTCAAATTCATTTGTTCGTTTCACTCACATGAATTTGGTGCTCGTTGCGTTTGACCTACCATCGATTTATGGAAATTCACCATAAATCGGGTTAGGTCATAAAAAAACAGAACAAATAGACTTTGCCTATTTGTTCTGTCAAATTTCTTGAGAGCTATCCCAATAATAGGCATTCTCTAATACATTAACAATAAGATTTATTTATACTTATCTAAAACATACATTGCAATATTCACTGAGTGGTCGGATACTCTTTCTAAGTTACTTATGGTATCAAGATATAATACTCCAGGTTCAGTTAAACATTCCATTTTATTTAGCCTATTCATATGATCTTCTCTATTTCTTTTTTCAATTGCATCTACTTCATCTTCTAATACAAGGACTTTTCTAGCTAAAGTCTCATCATCAGTATCAAAAGCTTTTATTGTTATTTTAAATACTTCTTCACATTTATCAAACATTTCATTTAAACCGTCCATACCATCTTTACTAAATGAGAGCCCACTATTATTCTTGTATTGTGCCAACTCAACAATATTTTCTATATGATCTCCTACTCTTTCAATGTCATTAATTGTATATAAATAATTGTTGATTGTAGTGTGTTGAGTTCCTGATAATGGTTCTTTAGATAAATGAACTAAGTATTCGGTTATCTCTTTTTCTATTTTATTTATAAGTTTTTCAGTTTCAAGAACTTTTTCTACTGTTTCTTCACCGCCATTTATTAAAGCTTCTCTACTTAGTTCTAAGTTTTTTGCTACTATTTCTCCCATTCTAAGTACTTCTTTTTTTGCCTGTCCTAATGCAATTCCAGGAGTTTCTAAAATCCTATTATCCAAGTAAATTGTAGCATCCAAATCAGATATATCTTCGCCAGTAACTAATTTTTCCGCAGCCATTACTAAAAATTTAGCAAACGGGAATTGAATCACAACATTAATTAAGTTAAATAATGTATGTGCATTAGCTATTTGTCTTTTTACATCACCAGGTGATATCCTCTCTACAAAATATTGAATAGGAATCCGTAAAACAGTAATAAATATAATTGTACCAACTAAATTAAATAAGAAATGTATAACTGCTGCTCTTTTAGCTGTTTTATTTGCTCCTACACTTGATATTAGTGATGTTGTAGTGGTTCCAATATTATCTCCAAATAATATGGGAAATGCCATATTAATACTTATTAATCCTTGACCTGCTAATGCTTGTAATAAACCGATAGAAGCACTACTACTTTGAACAATTGTAGTAATTAATAAGCCTACTATAACTCCTATAATTGGATTATTTAAATTTATCATTATATCAGAAAAAGCTTGAAGCTCTGCTAATGGCTTAAGTCCACCACTCATCATATCCATACCGATAAACAAAATACCTATACCTATAATAATTTCAGCAATATCCCTATTCCTCTTCTTTTTAGCTGATAGCCATACTGCTACACCTAATGCTACAGCTATTGGAGCATATTCAACCACATCAAATGCAATTATTTGAGCTGTTATAGTTGTTCCTATATTGGCACCCATTATAACCCCAGCTGCTTGTGGCAAAGACATCAATCCAGCATTTACAAAACCTACTACCATAACAGTAGTAGCACTACTACTTTGAATTACCATGGTTACAAGAGCACCTACTATTACTCCCATTAGCCTATTATTTGTAAGTACTTCTATTAATCTACGAAGTCTGTCTCCTGCCGCCTTTTGTAGTCCATCTCCCATCATTGTCATTCCATAAAGGAATAATCCTAGCCCACCAAAGACAGGTATTGCAATATCCATAATAATAATTCCTCCTAAGTAAGTAAATTGTACTTTAATTTAAATAAATTAGTCTAAATTTGGGAAGCTTAATTGTCTTAAAGCTTCAAAAATAATAATATTTACTGAATTTGCCAGATTTAAGGATCTTGCTATGTCTTTCTTCATTGGTATTCTAATAGCCCTATCTAAATTTTCCTCAAGTATTTCTTTGGGTAGACCTTTAGTCTCCTTGCCAAATACAAAAAAGGTATTATCTTTATATTCAAATTCAGTATAATTTTTTGATGCCTTTGTAGTTGCATAGTAAAAATGTCCATCTGGATATTTCTCTAGTAATTGATTAAAACTATCATAATAGTAGATATTCACAAGATGCCAATAATCAAGTCCCGCTCTCTTAAGATGTTTATCATCTACAGAAAAACCTAAAGGTCGAATTAAATGTAATGAGACATTTGTTAATGCGCAAGTTCTTGCAATGCTCCCAGTATTATGTGGTATTTCAGGCTCTACTAAAACTATATTCAAAGCCACTTACTTCTCATCTCCCATTATAAAATATACTTCTCAATAATCTTTGCGACGCCATCTTCATCGTTGGTTTTCGCAATTAAATCTGCCACTGATTTTGTTTTTTCTACTCCATTACCCATGGCAACTCCTAATCCTGCATATTGAATCATAGATATATCATTTTCATTGTCACCAATAGCTATAACTTGATCCGATGATACATTCAACCGATTACATAGATATTCTAAGCCCTTTCCTTTTGAAACTTCCATGTCCATGACCTCTAAGTTATTTCCCCAGGAACTACATACACTGATATTCTCTACACTCATAAGTTTTTCCTTTAAACTATCTAGTTTATTCCTGTTATCATCTATAAATAAAAACTTATAGACATTGATATCATTACTAGTGATCTCATTAATATCTTGAAAAATATTCATTTTGATATCTCTAGCATTCTTTTTTGAGTCTTCTGTGTTATAAAAGCTTAAAATCTCTTCAATGTAAGTATTGGCATAGAAACTATCTTTATCATAAAAGTGATAGTAGATATTTTCACTTTGACCCAATTTTACAACCTTTTCAACGGCCTCTAATTTCATTGGTCTTTCATATATGATATTTTTCTTTTCATCTACAATTATAGCACCATTACTTGATATTATGGGCCTATTAAGATTTAGTTCTATGGAATGATTGATAGCTGATTTTAAGATTCTACCAGTAGCTAAAACAACATATACACCTTTTTTACCTGCCTCATAAATGGCTTGTCTAGTCCTATCACTTACCGTTCCTTTGCTGTTTAATAGTGTCCCATCCATATCAATTGCTATTAATTTGTAACTCATATTTTACCTCCTCTTTACATACCAACTTTAATATACCATAATTCTGACAGAAATTGAACAAGAATTTAAAGACATAGTAAAACTAAATCCATGTGAGAAAATTTATCACACTATGGATTCTACAATAAAAAATTACTAATTGCCATTATCTTATTAAAAAATATCAATACCCCAAATATTACCATGATAGTGCCACTAATTTTGGGAATAAATCTTAGCAAGCCTCCCTGATTATTATTACTTTATTTTATCACATTTAATGATACATTTAACATTATTTTTTGGGGATGGAGGCTTAAGGGAAGGTATAATTGTCCTTGACTTGAAAATAATAAGATTATACAATGCAAGGTATGCTTATTATGAAAGGAGATGTACAAGATCAGAAAAAAAGAGACAAATAATGTAATAGACAATCGTGAAACTTTTTCATCTGGTATAGCTGTATTTTTTGCCACATTAAGCTCAGCAGTTGGACTAGGGAATATATGGAAGTTCCCATCCATGGTTGGAACCAATGGTGGTGGAGCATTTATATTAATATATCTTATATCAGTATTATTAGTAAGTGTACCGGTGATGATATCTGAATTCTATATAGGAAGAAGATCTAGAAGTAATCCTGTAGGAGCATTTGAAAAACTAAAAACTCCAACGTTCTTTAAAGTCGTCGGATATCTTGGTGTAATAGCTACATTTTTTATAATGTTCTTCTATAGTGCAGTGGCAGGATGGGTTTACTCATATTTATTTAAGGCTATTAAAGGAGATTTTCTTGATATTTCATCTCTTCCAATAAATGAAGCAGCCGATATTATTGTAAATCTATATAATTCAACAGTGTCTGGTTCTATTTCACCTATGATATGGCAACTAGTGCCAATATTATTTGTAACTATTATACTAATTGCTGGGGTTAAAAATGGAATAGAAAAAGTGACAAAAACATCTATGCCAATTTTATTTTTGCTAATAATTGTAACATGTGTAGTAGCCTTAAATCTTGATGGCGCTAAAGAAGGTGTAGATTTTCTTTTTAGAGTGGATTTTTCTACTATAACCCCATCAATGATACTAGCAGCATTGGGTTTAGCTTTTTTTAAAGTGTCCATAGGTGTGGGGACTATGATTACTTATGGTAGTTATATTACTGAGGATAATAATATGATAAATAATGCATTTAAAGTTGTATTATCAGATACATTGGTGTCTATAACTGTTGGTTTAGCAATATTTCCTGTGGTATTTACCTTTGGATTGGAACCTACTTCAGGTCCAGCATTGCTTTTTAATACGATCCCATTGGTATTCTCAAGGATTCCTTTTGGAAATCTATTAATAATTATATTTTTTCTATTAACATCTTTAGCTGCTACTATGGCTATGCTTTCACTAGTTGAGGTACCTGTAGCCTTTCTAACTGAAGAGTTTGATCTTAAAAGAAAGACTGCCGTTATTTCTACCATCGCCATTATTAGTATTGTAGGGGTTTTGACGGTACATCCAGAAAGTATTTTTGGAAATACCCAACTATTTGGAATGAGTCTTTTTAATTTTTTTGACTTCGTCTCATCCAATATTTTAATGCCGATTAACGGATCTTTGATTATAATATTCTTAGGATATTTTACAGCAAAATCAGATCTTGTGAAGGAACTTAGTAATGATTATTCATTGGCTAATAATAGAATGATATCTATCTATTATTTTCTAACAAAATATATAGCACTTTTCCTAATTATTATTGTATTTTTAAACTCATTGGGGATTCTAGTTTAGCTATAATGGGACAGGAAGTCAGTTCACTGACTCCCTGTCCCATTATAATAATTCATCTACTGACCTTACACTTTGCATTCCTTTTTTTAGCATTTCCTCTATAATCTTTTTTGCTTCTCCCTCTGTATAATCATACTCCTGAGAATTTTCGGCTATGTAATATACCTTCTTCCCTTTTTCTAAGGCATCTTTAGCACCTAGTAAATTTTTTAAGTTACCTGATCCTATGGGAACGTTTGAAATTACTATAATATCTGATTTATTCATTACCTCTACATTTTCCTGATATGATTGATTACTGATACCTGAAAATGGAATCTCTTCAACCATAGGAATATTTAAATTTCTACCATGTTCCCAATCACTATCACCTATATTTAGCACTCCTAATGATAGTTCAAATCCTTCAGAATATAGTTTATTTATAATTTCTTGGCCTGATCCTCCGCCGCAGATTATGTGAACTTTATTATTTTTAAAGTTTTTATTCTTTTCTTTAATCTCAATTGGTGTTAAATGAATTGTATCTGTGTATTTATTCTTTTCTAGAGCTACCTTCATATCATATGCATCTTCCATATTTTCAACTGTGATAACCTCTTCCGGTGCCCCAATACCTAGAATTTTTCCTTTATGAAGCAATATTATTTCATCTGAATATCTACAAGCTAGGTTAATATCATGTATAACTAAAACTACTGTAAGTCCATTTTCATGATTTAATTTTTTTAATAGATTTAGAATATCCATTTGATGATTTATATCAAGGTTTGATGTTGGCTCATCTAATAATATTATTGCAGGCTTTTGTGCTAATGCTTTAGCAATAATAGCCCTTTGTCTCTCTCCACCTGATATTTGATTTATAATTCTATCCTTTAAATTTAAAGTATAGGTCAATTCTAAGGATTCATTTACAATTTTATGATCAATCTCATTTTCATTTTCAAAACGATTTTTATATGGATGTCTACCCATCATAACTATGTCTTCCACTGTAAACTCATATTCAATATTGGTATCCTGGGGAACTAGGGCAATCTTCTTGGCAAGTTCCCTTTTTTTATAGGATAATATATCCTTGCCATATAATTGTATACTGCCATTATTTGGGTTATATAGATTGTTTAAGGTTTTAAGTAATGTTGATTTTCCTGATCCATTAGGACCTAAAATACTTACAAAACTTCCAGCTTTAATGCTAAAGCTAATGTCCTTTATAACTAAATTGTCTTTATATCCAAACTCTAAATTATTTACATCTATAGCATTCATATTCTCCACTACCTTCTATATACTTTTCTTCTTTGATCTTAATAGATATATGAAAAATGGTCCTCCAAATAATGCAGTGATTATGCCTACAGGTATCTCAATTGGAGAAATTAAAGTCCTTGCAATTGTATCAGCAAATATCATAAATATACTTCCTAACAGTGCTGATGCTGGTAGGAGAATTCTATGATCGGGACCTATTAAAAGTCTCACTATATGAGGTATGATCAGTCCAACAAATCCAATAATACCGCTTACAGATACGCTTATTGCAGTAATAAATGTTCCTAGCAAAAGAATATAGGTCTTAGTCTTTTCAACATCAATACCTAAACTTTGGGCTGACTCCTCTCCTGTCAGTAAAATATTTAAATCCCTAGCAAAAAAGTTAATAACTATCATACATATAATAACAGGTAATGCTATAGTTAATACCGGCTCCCAGCCTTTTCCTGATAGGCTTCCTAAGGTCCAGTAGGTGATCTTCACCATATCCTTATCAAAAATCACCATTAAAAATGACATTATAGCAGTCAAAAATTGCCCTACTGCAACACCAGCTAGTAATAATGTAGTTACAGGAACCTTATTTTTTATTCTTGCTATATTATAGACTAGACTAACAGCTAGTAAAGCTCCTACAAATGCAAATATTGTTATAGTAGGTATATTAAAGATTCCAATATTAAGTTTAAAAACAATTGCTAAAGTAGCTCCTAAAGCTGCCCCAGAGGATATCCCGATTACATAGGGATCAGCCATAGGGTTTTTAAACATCCCCTGAAAGGAAGCGCCAGCCATGGATAAACTGGCACCAACTAGGGCACCTAATAAGACCCTAGGCAATCTAATATTCCAGATAATTGTCTTAGATGAATCGGCTATATCTGAAATATCTATATATTTCTCCATAAAAGATACTTTTGAACCTATTATTTTAAATATATCTAATACACTAACTTTAGCAGTACCTATTGTTGTAAATAATCCGATAGCAAATATTAATGAAATTATTAGCACAATAATTATTAGACTATATTTGGTCTTATTCCTTCTCAATTATATAACCCCATTTTATTCAAATGCTTCTGGATGTAAAGCACGAGCAATTAGTTCTAATCCTTCGACTATTCTTGGCCCAGGTCTTGATATGATATTTCCATCCAATAGATAAATATCTCCATTTTTTACTGCAGTTATATTGTCATAGCCAGGCCTTGCTGAAATAGTCTCTACTGTAATGTCTGGCGAATCCATATTTGCTGTCAGATAGACCTGTGGGTCATTTTCTATTAATTGTTCAACATCATAGTTTGGATAAGCACCCTCTGCATCACTAGCTATATTTATTCCATTAGCTAAGTTAATTAGACCATCTACAAATGAGCCTGATCCTGCAGCCATTAGAGGTTCATGCCAAACTTCATAAAATGCTTTAACTGCTTGAGAATCTTGTACCTTCGCTACTATTTCATCTCTTTTTTGTATCATATTATTTGTTAAAGTATTACCTTCTTCAACTACATCAGTCGCCTTGGCTATTTGATTTATAGTTTCGATTACTTCATCCATTGATTCTGGCATATATGCAATTACTGGTATACCTGCACTTTCAAACATACTATTTTCTTCATCACTGACTTCTCCATAGCTTACAATTAAATCTGGTTCAAGTTCAATAATTTTTTCAAGGTTTGTTCCATTAAAATCACCGATTTTTTCTACCGCTAGTGCTTCTTCTGGGTAATCACAAAAAGCAGTAACTCCTACTACTTTGTCACCTAAGTCTAATGCATATAGAATTTCAGTGTGGCTTGGTGCCAATGATATTATTCTTTCTGGAGCATTTTCTATTACAACAACATTACCAAAAGCGTCTTCTATTTCTAAAGGGAATTTATCTGCTATTTCTACATCACCTGTTGTTTCTTCCTGTACGGGTGGCTCTACTATATCTTCACCTTTATCTGATGCTTCATTTGCACAAGCTGCAAGTCCTACTAAAATCAACATCATTACAAAAAGTAATGAAATCTTCTTTAAATTTCTTTTCATTTGATTCTTTCCTCCTGGTTAATATGATTTTTTTGCTTACTAGGGCAACAGTATATCCACCTCTAGTGTATCTAACAAATAAAAAAACTTATGCCTAAATAGGATAAGTTTAAAATTTTATCCCTCCCACCGAGGCAATATTGTTTTAAAGGTATCCTGGCTTATGGATCATCCTAATCCCAACACCTTCCCAGTTTCCCAGTGGATCTTGTTGGTTTCGTACCCAATTACAGTAGCGGGGGCTGCAGTGGATTTTACCACTTTCCCTTTGTCCCTTACGGACTACAATATATTTAATTTTCTCATAGATATGATATCAAAGTTTAAGTATTAGTACAAGAACAAAATGATAGCTACAATCAATCTAATGTTTCAGTAAATCAAAATCTCTCCCAGCTAAAGCTGGGATGAGAAGATTACTTTTTAGATATAGAATTATAATAAAAACAATAGGGACTAATTGGGCATATTTCACAGGATGGCCCCCTAGCCCTACACATCCTTCTTCCATGGAATATTATCAGATGATGAGCCTTAGTCCACATTTCCTTATCTATGTTATTCATTAGATCAACTTCTGTATCTTCAACATTTTTACTATCGGCTAGTCCTATCCTATTGGATACTCTAAATACATGGGTATCTACTGCTATGGCAGGCACACCAAAAGCATTGCTCACTACTACATTTGCCGTCTTTTTACCCACTCCAGGCAGTGTCATCAATTCTTCTATTGTATCTGGTACTTGACTATTATATTTAGCTATTAGAATTCTACATGTTTCCAATATATTTTTACTTTTAGTCTTATAAAATCCACAGCTATATATTTTTCTTCCCAACTGTTCTTCAGTCATGGTTAAATATTCTTCGGGAGTTTTAAACTCTTTAAATAACTTAGAAGTTGTTTTATTCACCTGGACATCGGTACATTGGGCAGAAAGGATAGTAGCTATTAATAATTCAAAGGGATTTGTAAAATCAAGTTCCGCCTTAGCATCTGGATAAAGATCTAAGAGCAAGTCCAATACTTTATTGATATCTTTTTTCTTTAACATTTTCTTTTTCATTTTATCACCTACAACAATTCTATATTATACTCTATAATTTCAACCCTACTATCACCATCTATAAATTTTATTACTTTGGAGATAATTTCATTTGCATGATTGGTGTCATTAGTTACACAAGCAAAGCCAACGACAGTGGTCTTCCAGCTATCATTTAATCCAACTTCTGCTATTGATATATTAAACCTTGATTTCAGTCTCCCAATTAAACTTTTAATAGCATGCCTTTTTTCCTTTAAAGAATTTGCTTCATAAATCTGTAATTTTAATTCGCAAGCACCTATAATCATTTTGTCACCTCATATGAATAATCAATCTACCTTTGTTATCTTATTCAAAGCCCAATCAATATATGGTCTTAGCATTTCAATACCCTTTTTCTTTTCTTCTAGTAGTAAGTCTATATTTTTCTTATCCTTCATGTTCCCTAGAGCTATTATAGCATTTCTCTTCAAAATATTTTTACCACGCCAGCTCCCAGCCATTGAACCATATTTGTCTCTAAATTGCTTATTGGACATGCTTAGTAACTCTTTTATATCTACTATGCCATGAGTATCTTTTGGAAGAAATTCTTCATGGTTAGATTTTTTTATATCCTTATTCTTTGGACATACTAATTGGCAAGTATCGCAGCCATAAATCTTTATACCCATTTTGTCTAAATACCCATCAGGGATAATTTCCTTTGTCTGGGTTAAATAGGATATGCATTTCTTTGGATTTAATCCATATTTACTTTCTAATGCCCCTATTGGACAGGCCTTTATACATAAATTACAATCACCACAATCATTCTCTACTTGTGCTTTTTCAAAATTTATATCCAAGTCCGTCATTATATATCCTATAAATATAAAGGATCCATATTCCTTATTGATAATTGAACAGTTTTTTCCATAATATCCTATTCCAGCTTTTTTAGCTAATTCTCTATCTACTAATGGTCCTGTATCTACAAAATATTTATATTCAAAGTCTGTAGCCATCTTAATTTCATCAATCAGCTTTTCTATTCTTTCCTTTAATACCTTATGATAATCCGCCCCCCAAGATGACTTAGATAGACTACCCTTTAGAATATTTGGATTATGCCTTTTAAAATCAATATTATAAGACATAGCTATTACAATAATGGATTTACATCCCGGAAAGGTAATCTTGGGATTTATTCTTTTTTCTATATCTTTTTCTTCAAATTCTGTATTTATATTGTTGTCTATTCTATACTTTAAATATTCTTTTATATCTAAAAGTGGCTCCCCATCTGTGAAACCTATTACATCAATACCTAGTTCTTTTGACTTATTTATTATAAACTCTTTTAAATCTTTCATCTATCTTACCTTTCATCCCCTCCAAGATTTTGCTTTACAGTTTACTCCCATAGATAACCACCTTTTTTAGGTGGTTATTTTTCTGTATTAAATTTATTCATCTATAATATGATATCATATTGTAAACAATTTTAACTGTCATAAACATATTAAATATGATATAATTTTTTTAGTATATTGAAAGGAAGTTTTTAATGTTTAATTTGAAGTTAAAGTCTTTTAAAAAGTTTGATTTTGTATTATTATTTACCATGATAATATTATGCATCTACGGTTTAGTAATACTTAAGTCAGCTACATTAAGCTTTGAGACAAATTCCTATATGAAATCGCAATCTATTGCAATCATTATAGGCCTATTGGCAATCTTATTCTTAGTGTTACTAGATTATGAATTTTTAGGAAAAATGTACATACCAATTTATGTTATTTGTAACGCCTTACTTCTTGCTGTTTTGATTTTTGGATTTGGTGAAGATGAATGGGGCGCTAGATCATGGCTTAAAATTGGACCAATCATATTTCAGCCGGCAGAATTTGTAAAAATCGGTCTGATCATCTCATTGGCAAAATTTATTGATAATAACAAAGAACAAATGAATGAACCCTTTACTTTACTTAAAATATTAGGATTTGCAGGACTTCCAGTATTACTTATATTAAGACAACCAGATGCTGGTACTGCAATGGTGTTTATATTCTTTATTGCTATGATGTTATTTGTTGCTGGAATTAAGTGGAAGTATATTGGCATGGCTTTATTGTCTGGTCTAGCAGCACTGCCTGTGCTATGGTTTAGACTAGATCAGTATCAAAAGGATAGGATCTTTGACTTCTTAGAACCAGAAAGGAACCCTATTGGTACAGGCTATCAAGCATTACAAGGTAAAATTGCCATAGGGTCCGGGAAAGTCTTTGGAAGAGGATTATTCCAAGGGGTATTTACTCAATTTAACTATATTCCTGAGAAGCAAACAGACTTTATATTTGCTGTACTGGTTGAAGAGCTTGGCTTTATTGGTGGCGTTGGCCTTATAGGTCTATATCTTTTACTCATGACCCGTCTAGTAAGAATAGCGAAAAATAGTAATGATCTATTTGGATCCCTAATGGTCATTGGAATAGCTGCTATATTTGTTTTCCACATATGGGAAAATATCGGTATGACGATAGGATTGATGCCAATAACAGGCATACCCCTTCCCTTTATTAGCCACGGTGGTACTTTTATGCTAGTAAATATGGTTGGGCTAGGTATTTGTTTAAGTGTTGGTATCCATAGAGAAGCATTAACTTATTAGTTAAAATATGGGCATAAATATTTGCCCATATTTTAACTATATTTTTTCCATAGGTACCTTGCTTTGAAAGGTAGCATATGATAAACTATAGTAAATAATAATTAAGAGGAGAGAAATCTATGAATATTCAATTCAAAAAAGGCGTACTGGAACTATGTGTGCTCTCCCTACTAAACAGAAGAGATTTTTATGGGTATGAATTAGTCGAACATATTTCAAAATATATCAATATTTCAGAAGGAACTATATATCCTTTGCTAAGGAGATTTAGGACTGAAGGATATGTGACTAATTATCTAAAGGAATCTCAAGAAGGTCCCCCAAGAAAATATTATAAGTTAACTTCAACTGGTGAAGAAGCATTTGAAGAATTGGAAATTGAATGGGAGAGTTTTATCGATGGCGTAAATAATATCTTAAGAGGTGAATTAGATGAACAAGGATGATTATTTAAAGCAACTAAGAAATAATTTATATGGATTATCTCAGGAAGAAATCAATGATATTGTTTTAGATTATGAAGAACATTTTCAAATCGGATTGTCCAAGGGAAAATCCCAAGAGGAAATATCAAATGAGTTAGGAAGCCCTAGGGATATTGCAAAAAACTATATCAATCAATCATCAGGGGCCTATAGAGAAGAGATCATAACAGTAAGGCACAATGACACAGCTTGGAAATTTGTATTGCTTATTTTATTAGGATTATTTAATCTAGTTATAGTGTTAGGACCTTATATAGGTCTAGTTGGAATCTTACTTGGCATATTTGGGCTTGGAGTCGGACTTTTCTTTGCTGGTATTGGAATACTGTTTGGAGTTCCCTTTGTGGCAATAGGAAGTATTGGACAATTGCACATTTTGACAGCAATTGGTTTTTGCATAGGTTTTATTGGTTTAGGAATTTTAATTGTTTTACTTGGAGTTTATCTTGCAAAATTACTATACAGACTTACAGTGAAGTATATTAAATGGAATATTGGTATAATCAATGGATAGGAGGTCAAATAATGGATGTTAAAAGATTTGCAACTATATTAGCTGGTGTCGTTCTTATTGCCTTTGGTGTAGGAATATATTCTTTAAGATATAATGATAATATAGGTCCTTTAAGTATTGATGGTAAAAGTTTCTTTAATGTAAAATCCAATGATTCAAATGTTAGAATTGGATGGGATGGTATAGATGTAAAGGATGGCGATGATCATGTTCAAGTAGGCTGGGACGGTATCAAGGTCAAAGATGGAAATGAAGAAGTCAATGTGGGGTGGGATGGAGTAAAAATTAAAGAAGGTTCAGATGTTAAGTTTGATTTATTTAATTTTGATAGCTGGTTTGCTTTTGGTAATAGAAGTTTAAAAACAGTAGATATCAGCGAACAAAAAAATGTGGAAGTAGCTGGAATTGAAAATATAAATGTGGGTTCATCTTTTATTGATGTTAAAGTAACTTCGGAAGATAGGGATGATATTTATATAAATTATCATGGAAGACTAAGGTCCAATGTAATTCCAACTTTGGAAGTTAATAAGATTGGCAATAGATTAGATATAGAGCTAAAAAGTAATAGAAATAGCTATTCAGTTACTGAATCCGATGTTGTATTAGAGGTTTCTTTACCTAAATCATTTATAGGAAATATAGGCACTGTTAGTTCTTCAGGAGATATTTTTATGAAAAATACCAATGGAGATAAATTTAGTATTACTGCAAGTTCTGGGGATATTCGATTAGAGGATTTGGAAAGTGAAACTATAAATATCACGACTTCATCTGGAGATATGTATTTAGATAATATATCAGGAGACGTGTTTTATATAACTTCAAGTTCTGGAAACGTCAGCTTCTCTAGTCTAGATACTAATAAAACATATGTAGAGACTTCATCTGGAAATATTACAACAAAAGATTCTATAGGAGACTTTAATTTATCATCAAGTTCCGGAGATATGACTTTGTATAACCTTAGTAACTATGATAACTATGAGTTATCCACTAATTCAGGAGATGTTGAGATAAATTTACCCGATAATTCCGATTATACCATAAAAGGATCGAGTTCATCTGGAAGATATACCCCTTCAAGAAATATGGATGTTAGAGTCAATAACCAAGGTGATTTTGAAGCAATTACAGGATCTGGTGAAAAATCAATAAATATCACTACTTCCTCTGGTGATGTTTGGTTTAGATGATAGGAACTATCATCCTAAGCATAGCGAAGGATCTTAAGATTCCTCATTTCATTGGGAATGACATAGATCCAATTGGTTACAGCATAAAATAAGGCAAGAGAATCTTCTCTTGCCTTATTTTATATTATTCTTTAATATTGTCTAACTGATCAAAGGATACTTGGTTTTTATTTACGATTGCATCTTCTATGGCCTTTTCTTCTATGAAACAGCTTCTACATAATGGCTCATACTCCTTAGATGCTCCTATAACGACCCTTTCCCTATCCTTGGTCTTTCTATGGCTTACCCAGCCATCTGTACCGCATTTAACACATACTGCATGATGTTTGTATAGATAATCTGCAATGGGCATCAACTCTTTAACAATCTCAAAAGCATGTCCTGTAAAATCCATATCAAGGCCCGCAACTATTACTGTTATATCTTTCTCCAATAGTCTATTAATTGAGTTTACAATATTTTGAATTTCTCCACCTAAAAATTGTACTTCATCTATAGCAATTACATTTGGTTTATTTTCATTAATAAATTCAATAATATCATTTATATTATCAACTAATACTGCCTGTAATGTTGTGTTATCATGTGTTACTATTTCAGGATCTGAATATCTAGTATCTACTGATGGCTTAAATGCTACAACATTATATCCAGCAATAGCAAACCTTTTGACATCCTTCTCTAAACTAGAAGTTTTCCCAGAAAACATGGATCCTGTATGTACTATTAATTTACCTTTATATTGATGCAAACTAGTCACCCCTTATAGCTATTAACAAATATATTATACCATGAAACCAAGATTTTTTATATGAAATTTATAATTTCACCAAAGATAAGCTATGTGAATAATATAAGTTATATAGATTTTATGTTAGGGAGGGAGAAGATGGACAGTACAAAGGTTGTTGAAATAAATAATCTAGGTATAACCTACCATACTTTAGAAGAAGAAACCACTGCTTTGAAAAATATTAATTTTGATATTTTTCATAATGAAATAATCGGTATTGTAGGTCCAAGTGGCTGTGGCAAGTCCACATTATTATCATTGATTTCAGGCTTGTTAAAGCCTACGATAGGTCAGGTTAAGGTCAATGGAAATATAGTAGACAAACCCCTTGAAAATGTGGGCTATATGTTTCAAAAAGACCATCTATTTGAATGGAGAAATATCCTAGATAATGTCATTATTGGTCTAGAGATTCAAGGGAAATTAAATGATGAAAATATTAAACAAGCAAAAGAGTTGCTTCATAGTTATGGATTAGGCGACTTTATAAATTCATATCCATATCAACTTTCTGGTGGTATGAGACAAAGAGTTGCCTTAATCAGGACTTTATTATTAGAACCTGATTTGCTACTATTAGATGAACCATTTTCAGCACTTGATTATCAAACAAGGCTGGCAATTTCAGATGAAATAGGATCCATACTGAAAAAGGAAAAAAAGACAGCAATAATGGTAACTCATGATATATCTGAGGCTATAAGTATGTCAGATAGAGTAGTAGTCCTGAGTAATAGACCTGGAACTATAAAAAGAGTATTTGATATTGAATTAACCTGCCCAGGTGAATGGTCACCACTAAAATGTAGAGAGGCTCCAGAATTTAGACACTACTTTAACGAAATATGGAAGGAGCTGGATATTCATGTCGAATAAAAATATTTCTAAAAATCATGAGGAATTTTTACAATCCGTTAAAAGAAGGAAAAGGTCTATTTTTATAGTTCAAATTGGTATATTGTTTTTTGGACTATTTTTATGGGAAGTTGCTGCATATTTTAAATGGATAGATCCCTTTATTATGAGTAGTCCTTCAAGGATATGGAAACTATTCTTAGAATATCTTACAAGGGGTAGACTCCCCCACCATGTTTTAGTATCTGTTACAGAAACCATAGTGGGGTTTAGTATAGGCACTATACTTGGTCTTCTAATATCCATTGGACTTTGGTGGTCAAATTATTGGGCAAAAGTATTTGATCCATATATTGTTATTCTAAACAGTCTACCAAAGACAGCCTTAGCACCTATAATTATTATATGGGTAGGGGCTGGGTATACAGGTATTATAGTGACCGCTATTTCAGTTTCAATCGTTGTGACGATTATGAATATGTATAGAAGTTTTATATCTACAGACGGAGATAAAATTAAACTATTAAACACATTTGGAGCTACAAAATTTCAAGTTTTAAGGAAATTAGTATTACCTTCCTCTATTCCTAATTTAATAAGTACTTTAAAAATAAGTATTGGCCTCTCTTGGGTTGGAGTAATTACAGGTGAATTTTTAGTTTCAAAGGCTGGTATAGGTTATATTATAATATATGGTAGCCAAGTGTTTAAACTAGATATAGTAATGATGGGAGTAGTTATATTAGCTGTTATTTCAGCTTTAATGTATAAACTTATTTCCACTATAGAGAAGAAATTCATCAAATGGATTGAATAAATTAAATAAGAGTCAATCTTAATTGCAGGGAATGACATCCGTGTCATTCCGCAATACATAAAGCAGTAGGGACGGTTCTTTTTGCTTTTTACTTATTAGTTTTTTTCCACATTAATTGATTTGTCTTCAATTTTGATCCTTGTTATACCATCAATCAAGGTCAATTCCTGTATTATTCGATTTAAGTCCATATTATGGGGTAATTTCAATGTAAAATGTAATTCTTCCTTAGAAACATCTCCCTCTTCCAAACTAATTATTGAAATATCTTTTATAATTATGTGATATTTCCCAAACAATGTACCTATATCCCCAATAAGACCTGACCGAGTTAATCCAATTATTTCAATATTCTTGAAAGAACTTTTCAGAAGAGTTTTCTCAAAGGTTTTGGAGTTTCTTAAGAAGAATAAAACAATCCCTGTAGTTACTACTGCACCTACATAATACCCATTGCCTGTTGCTAAACCAATCCCCGCACATACCCAAAGACTGGCTGCTGTGGTTAATCCCTCAATATTGGTACCAGTCCTCATTATAGTTCCAGCTCCCAAAAACCCTATTCCACTAATAACCTGGGCAGCTATTCTGGAAGCATCTGCCCCGTACTTACTATTATCTATGGAAACCATCATCATCAATGCTGAACCTATAGATACTAATATATGAGTCCTAAATCCTGCTGGTCTATTGGTAGATTCCCTATCTAAACCTATCAACCCACCTAATATTGATGCTAAAATCAACCTTATAATAATTTCGAAATTATTTACCATTCCAGTTTCCCCTTAAATCAATTTTATAATATAATATGCCAAAGAACTATATCTTTATGATTATATTACACTATATTAACCATTAATATAGTATGATACCCTAAAAGATAAGAGTCAATCTAAATTTAGACTGACTCTTTATTTATTTAATTAATCATTAATAACTGCTTGAATGCATTGATCTTTAGTAAAGTCCTCATGTGGAGTTGGATCCACTTGGATGTGTGGAATTGTTCCTGTTTCCATATTGATAGTTCCATCAGCATTAATGCCTAATTCTCTACTATACCTAATTACAAATCTACTCTTTGGTAAGGAGATAAAAGGAATCACTTCAAATACTCTGTCTCCACCCGTTGTTTCTCCAACTAATGTAGCAAAACCTGAATCCTTTGCAAAGGATGCAAAATTTTCTGATGCAGAAAATACTAGATTATCTACTAACAAATATACTTTTCCTTTGAAATTTATATAATCTGATGAATTCGTCGCAGTTAGCCATGGGTTTATGCGAACCGTATAATTTCTGTAAAAGTTAAAATCAGTCTTTACTTCCTCTGGGAATTGATCTAGTATTCCTTCCTCTAATTTATTTATTTTCGAAAGGTAACTTATTCTATATGGATTATAACTATGTCTGTAGTCCCCTTTGAAAAATGAATAGTAATTATAACTTATAGGTTCCTTTATCAATAAAGAAACTATATAATTCCAGTAGGAATCATACCCTCCTCTATTGCCTCTGATATCAATAATCAGTTTATCATAATCACTAATTTCTCTTAAAAAATCCTTTATTTTTATCTGGTCATTTATCGCAGTGTCAAACTCTGCCATTTCTTTAATTTCCATATAGGCTAGTTCATTATCTATTAATACCTTAGTTTCTAATGCGGAATCATCATATAACTTAATATGTTCTATTTCATCCATATCTCCAAAAAAGTTATATCTACCCATTATATGATGATTTGATAAAATTTCGATTTTTCGTAGGGATCCCCATGGGTCACCAAATTTGGAATTATATAGGTAAGCATTTTTAAAATACCGCCTGTATCTTTGACCATCAAATACATTGACATGTCCATTATTTAGGTCTTTTAAAATGTGGTCTATAGCAACTAAAAATTCTGCATCATTTTTAGTATTTCTAATGATTCTTTTATATTTCCTCTTATTTCCCAACCAATCAATATTATGTAGTCTTTCATTTACTTTAAAAAATGGATAGTTTTCTTCCAAAACATCATATAGATACTCAAAATCATAAAGTTTATCCCATATTGGTAAATGAGTTTCAGTTATTCCATAGTCCGATGCATCTAATGCACTTACACGAAACTCATCTTTCATATTATATATTCTTTCTACTGCAAATATAATTAGAAGAATTATTAAAATAATTTTAATAATAAACCTAGTTTTTTGTCTTTTATTCATAGAGATCATGATCATCCCCCTCTCACAATAAACTATATCACAAAATTAATATAGATTGAATGTATTTTCGAACAATTCTAAATTACGCGAAATAACTATTAGAGTAATTAAATTGAGTCTGAAATTTAGCCTCAAAAACAAATCAAGAGTCAATCTAATTTTAGACCGACTCTTGACTTATACTATTGATATTCTATTATTTCAATGGTTTCTATAACTACCGGCTCAGCAGGTTTACCTTGTGAGTCAACCTCTACACCTGCGATTTCATCTACTACATCCATACCTTCAAATACTTGACCAAATACAGTATGTTTGTAGTCTAACCAAGGAGTACCACCTAGCTCTTTATATGCCTTTACAACATCTTCAGGGAAACCTCCTTCTTCACCAATACTTTCCATTTGTTCAATAAAATCAGCTTCCACTTGAGTTTTTTGAACTATGAAGAACTGGCTGCCGTTTGTGTTTGCCCCCGCATTAGCCATAGATAAGGCACCTCTGATATTATGATAGTTAAGATTAAATTCATCTTCAAAGGCACTACCCCAAATACTCTTTCCACCTCTGCCAGTACCTTCTGGATCTCCACCTTGAATCATAAATTCATTTAAAACTCTATGGAATGTTACACCATCATAATATCCATCTTTTGCATGGGTTTTAAGATTTTCTACTGCTTTTGGAGCTATTTCTGGAAATAATCTTATTTTAATATCCCCATGGTTTGTTTTAATTACTGCAATCTCCTCACCTTGTTTAGGTAAATCTAATTGATCAAATTTCATCTCTATTCCTCCTTGTGAATTCTCATTTGGTGCATTATTATCTAAATTGCCATCTGCTAAGTTACCACATCCAAACAATAAAGCTGTTATACTTAGCATCAATAATAAATGTAAAATCTTATTCCTCATTGTCATCCACCAATCTATTTTTTTAGATAAATATATTACCAAGCATCATAGTGTATCTTATTTTCATCATATCGATCTTGTATACTTCTATCTTTTATTTTGTTGCCCACAACTACCATACCTATAGGTAGTATATTTTCTGGTAAATTTAAGATTTCAGTAAAATTATCCACTAAACTAGGTTGGTCATATATACCACACCAAACTGCACCTAATCCTAGTCCATGGGCTGTTAATAGCATATTTTGAATAGCCGCTGATGTATCAGATACTAAAAAACCTATTCTCTCTTGCCTATTTTTATCTCCACAAACCACAATAGCCGTCCCTGCATCCTCTATCATCTTAGCATATTTATGGAACTCTTTGATATGTTTAAGCTTTTCTTTATCTCTTAGAACAATGAACTCCCATGGTTGACAGTTATGAGCACTGGGAGCCTGAAAGCCTGCCCTTAACATTGTATCCAATTGTTCATCACTTATGAGTTCACCAGTAAAATGCCTAATACTTCTTCTAGTCATTATTCCTTCTATTATGTCCATATTATCATCTCCTTGTTTCTTTTCTATTATTACCATACTTATCTATAAATTATAACATCCACAGAAGATTTTTCCAAGGATTACATATGACCAGACTCTATTCTTTAATCTTCAACCCCAATAACCCAGCAAATACTATTGCTTGGGTACTTGTAATTATGGCTCCTTGTAGATCCTCTACTCTAACCCCTATACCTTCTATATCACAAGTAGTAAAATCTATATCTTTTAATTTAACTCCTGACAACTGTATTTGTTTCATATTGTTTTCAAGAAATTCTACTTTTACAAATTTAGAATTCTGAAAATCAGAACTATTTAATAAGCACTGTGAGAATTCCACCTGTTTTAAATCAGAAAATCTAAAATTTGTATAATTCAAATTGCAATTATTAAATAATACATTCCTAAAAGTTCCATCTATAAAACTAGCCCCTATAATTTTACAATCTACGAACTCTACCCTATGTACAATTGCACCTCTAAAATCAATATTGGATAAATCACAATTTATAAACTTTACATCGGTCAATTCAATATTTTCAAAATAAGAATCTGTAAATACTACATTTTCAAATACTATGTTTTCAAATATTACTTTTTCCGCCCTTTGTTCATCAATATAGCATCCACTAATAATCCCCATGGTAAAAAAATCCTCATCTTTAATAGGATTATTAGCAATATCTAAACTCCCTAAATTTTTAGGTATCTGTGGTTTTAAGATAGTAATCTCTTTTTTAGGTTTTGACATTTAGCTTTCTCCTTTTAAATATAAAATGGGAGACCAACGTCCTCCCATTATAATAACTATAGCATATATTTTGTTAAAAAATATATTTGCTAATTTTAAATTAAATCTTCTAGTATCCCATCAACTGCTCTTACTAAATCATCTACAACTAACTCTACTTGTACGCCTATTTTCCCTGCACTGACAATAATATTATCAATATTAGAAGCATTAGAATCTATAAAGGTTCTATAGGTTTTCTTCATTCCAATTGGAGAGCAGCCTCCTCTAATATAACCTGTTAATTTAAGAATATCATTTACGTGTATCATATGAACATTTTTTTCTCCTGCTGCTTTTGCAGCCTTCTTTAAATCCAATTCTTCAGCCACAGGTATTACAAATACATATATGTCTTTACTATATCCTTCAGCTACTAATGTTTTATACACATTTTTAGGATCTTTACCTATTTTATTAGCAACTGAAATTCCATCTATTTTTCCATCATCATTTTTATAACTATAAGAATTATACTCTATTTTTAATTGATCAAGTATTCTCATAGCATTTGTTTTTGAAATCTTCACTTTTATCACCTTATATTTTTATATTTAATTTACTGTAAACATTAACTTTATCTCAAAGCCATCTTTATTCCCGTAATGATAATAAACTCTACCATCAAAAGTGTTTTATTTAATCTACTGAGTTTTATATTCTTATAATAAATATAACAGACAAAGGATGTCAATGCAAATAGTAGTATATCTTTAATGTAAAAGACTAAATTACATCCAATCTTTTCGTATATTAATCCACTAGTTCTAATACTCTTGTTTGCCTTATTGTGGCATGCCATTGCTAAATTGAATATTTGTGCAATTCCCTTATGAGTTGAATTAGATATGTAATATTATTATTTATCTTATGATAAAATAGACTAAGTCTATAGGTCATTAAAATTAACCTAAAGACTTAGCCTATTTCTTCTTAAACTTTTTGTTTTTTTATACTCATTATTGATAAACAAGTAAAAAATATGGTAAACCCTAGTCCCGATATTATCATTTTAAAATATTCTAATACTTCAAATGTCTCTGCTTTATTGGAGGGCATACTAGTTATTAACAATGAATTCGGTGAGAAATATGTTAAATTCTCTCCTAGTCCCTTAAAAGCATAAAATCCAAGCCCAATAAAACATAGACAAAAAGAAATACCTACAGGAACAGAAAAGGATTTTATCTTCATAGAAATAAAAGACTGTAATGCACAAATTGAAATAGATACAATCCAACTAACTACTCCCCAGATAATAACTTCCCTGGGAAAATCTAATTGAAATTGAAATACAAATTCTCCTACTAAGTAATAAAATATTAAAAGTGTAAATTGAATACATAGAGAAACAATAGATATGGAGATAAGTTTTGAAATAATAATCTGTGAATAATCGTATGGTAAGGCTAAAATCCTATTCCAATTGTTATCCTTGTGTTCCATTCTCCAACTATAGGAAGCTGCTATTGCAATAGTTATAGCATAAAAAAACAACCCATAGAATAGACTAACCTGTGTCCATAAAGAATACCATTGACTTTGTAATATTTCTCTATTTAAATAGTAGTTTCCACTACCAAACAACACGGAAACCATCGGTATAAAAACTATTGGAATCCATATACCTGATCTTCTCATTTTAAAAAATTCTGTTTTTATTAACTCCAGCATACTATCCCTCCTAAATATCTAGTCTTTTGATTTTTCTACGACTCCACAAAAATACTAGACCACCTAATAGTAATGAAACTAAGAGAGGATATAATCGTAGAGGAACTTCCTTTTGAATCCACTGTGATTCTCCAATTCTAACATATTCTGTGCTTAGGAGATGAGCGTAATAAGAATAAGGAATAAACTTACTAATACTTAGAGGTAAAAGTGTTCCTATGATTCCAGTTAAAGAGCCACATACTCCAAAGACTAAGCTAATAAGTTGATTTTCACAAACCATAGCTAAAAAATAATGAAAAGTCATAATAGCAAAGCTTATGGCCATAATAGATAATAGCGTAATGATAAATCTTTCCGTGGGAATTGGTATGGTAACCCCTACTGTTTTTCCTATTTGAATAAATAATATCCATTCTAACATTTGGAATATAGTATATCTTTTAAAGATAGATAAAAATTTGATATTAAAAATTTCCTCAACAGTCCACCCAGAAGTTTTTAGCACCTTCCACATATGACCAGTGTTTTCTATTTCTACCATCCTGCTTATGATTACAGAAAGCAACGTTGGTGTAAAAATTAATTTTGCTATCAAATAACTATTTAATAGTTGTAGCCATGGGTAGCTTTCCATGTAATTCATCGTAGACTGAAATCTTGAATCTAAAGCTGTCATAAGAACAGTACCTATATCCATACATAAAAATAAAAAGAAGATAATAGGAATATATAAATGACGATATTTTTTATTTTCTATTTGGAACTCCTTTATTCTATTTTCCATAACATTAACTCCTTTCTTTATAAAGTCCCCTTACCTGTTGATTGAATAAATAATTCTTCTAGAGACTTCGTTCTCTCCTCTATACGAAATATCTCAATTCCTTCATCAATAATCTTCTTTGCATAATGTGAAACTTTCCCATCGGATAAGTCTTCCAATAATATTCCACTTTCTTCAAGCTTAGGATTTTTTCCTTGTAGAAGAATGAATGTTTTTTGTGGATTAGAAGTCTTAAAATAGATACTTGGACTACTACTTCTCTTAAATTGAGCTAAATTTCCTTCAAAAATCATATGTCCTTTATTGATAATACCAATATTGGTTACTATCTTCTCCATTTCATCTAAGATATGACTGGATACCATAACAGTAATTCCATATTCTTTAGGAAAACTTTTAATCAATTCTCTCATTTCTTCCATTCCCGCAGGATCAAGCCCGTTGGTAGGCTCATCTAATATAAGTAATTTGGGAAAATTTATTATGGCCATAGCTACTCCTAATCTTTGTTTCATACCTAGGGAATAGTTTTTTACTTTTTTATTCATATGATTCTCAAGTCCAACTATTCGAATAACCTTATCTATATTCTTTCTAGGTGCATCCTTTAATGCCTGTATGATTTTCATATTTTCCATTCCTGTCAAATGAGAATAATATGAAGGTCCTTCAATTAATGAGCCTGTTTGCTGCAAGATTTGTACCCTAGTCTTATCATTCATTTCTCTACCCATGACTTGAATTTCTCCCTCAGTAGGCGTCACGAGAGATAATAACATTTTCATTGTGGTAGATTTTCCTGCACCATTTGGACCAAGAAATCCATATATTTCTCCTTCTTTTACTTGTAAAGAATTAATATCTACAACTGTTTCTTTACCATACTCCTTTTTAAGTCTTTTAACTTGTATCATTATGCTCATTTATTATCACTCCTTTTCCTTATATATACAGCATATCAATAGATCTTTACATCCTCCTTATATCCTCCTTATATCCTCCTTATATCCTCCTTACATTTACCTTAAATCCATGAATAGTTTCTTTTTATGAAATGATATATGATATAATTTTACTTAGAGGTGATATTATTGAATAATTTGGATTATCTAAAGAATAAAAAAATCCTTCTAGTAGATGATGAAGAAGGATTATTAGATTTACTTCAAACTATTTTATATGAGGATGGATATTCCAATATTAAAAAGGCAAAAACAATGGATGAAGCCTTAAATGCATTTTATGAATTTGAACCTGATGGGATTATTTTAGATATTATGTTACCTGATGGAGACGGTTTTCAGTTATTAAGTAACATTAGAAAATCATCAGATATTCCTGTACTCTTTTTGTCAGCAAAAGATGCTATGGATGACCAGTATCACGGATTTTCATTAGGTGCAGATGATTATCTTACAAAACCTTTTCTCCCAAAAGACTTAATACTTCGATTACAGGCTGTTCTTCGAAGAGCTTACAGAGAAGAAGCAGAGATAATAAACTTAAAATATGCAGCCATACGATTTGATAGAGGAGAAATCATAAGAGACGATGAAAGCTTTGCTCTCACTGCAAAAGAATTTTCTATTTTACAGACCTTATATCAAAATGCAAACCGTATTGTCACCATAGATGGCTTATGCCAATCTGTCTGGGGCGATGCATATTATGGATATGAAAACTCCCTAATGACACATATTAGGAGGATTCGTGAGAAAATCGAAAAAAATCCTTCTTATCCTGAATCTCTAATTACAATTAAGGGATTAGGATATAAATTTATTGTGGAAGGAAGGTAAAATCATGCAAT
>JAAYGX010000103.1 GCA_012735585.1 Tissierella sp. | reverse complement strand
GTTGCAACTGTTACTCCAGACTATAGTTTCCCATCTACAGCTTGTATTGTTCAAAAAAATATTGATGCAGTAAATGCAGCAGCTTTTGACTTAAATGCAGGATGTACTGGTTTTGTTTATAGGGTAGCAACAGGAGCTAATTTTATAAAATCAGGTATGTATGAAAAAGTTCTTATTATAGGAGGAGAAACATTCTCTAGAATAATGAACTGGGAAGATAGAAATACATGTGTCTTATTTGGCGATGGTGCAGGAGCATGTGTACTTGAAAGATGCCAGGAGGATTATGGAATCCTTGCCTATGAATTAGGATCTGATGGTAGTAACCATGAATCTTTAATTCAACCAGGTGGTGGATCCAGACAGCCTGCCAGTGTAGATAGCTTGGCAAACAATCTTCATTATCTTCATATGGATGGTAAAGAAGTATTTAAATTTGCTGTCAGAGCTATGGAAAGATCCTCATTAAAGGCTTTAGAATTAGCCAATATGGATATTGATGAATTAGACTTTTTAGTACCACATCAAGCCAATATTAGAATCATAGATTCAGCAAGGAAAAAATTGAATTTATCAGAAGAAAAAGTATGTGTAAATCTAAATAAGTATGGAAACATGTCCTCTGCATCAATTCCAGTAGCTTTAGATGAGGCTATCAAGGATCATAGGATTAAAAAAGGCGATTCAGTTCTTTTTGTAGCCTTTGGATCAGGATTAACCTGGGGCTCATTAATCTTAAGATGGAATAAGGAGGAAAAAAATGTTTAATACAAGAATTACAGAATTACTAAATATAAAGTACCCTATTATTCAGGGTGGAATGGCTTGGATAGCTACTCATAAGCTGGCTGCAGCAGTATCCAATGCAGGTGGGCTTGGAATTATAGCCGCTGGAAGTCTACCAGGAGATGTAGTTAGGGAAGAAATAAGAAAGCTTAAGGAATTAACTGATAAGCCTTTTGGGGTCAATATCATGTTGATGTCACCTTATGCTGAAGATATTGTAGGTATAGTCTGTGAAGAAGGAGTTCCTGTAGTAACTACAGGTGCAGGAAATCCAGGAATATATATTCCAAAATTAAAAGAGCATCATATAAAAGTCATACCTGTAGTACCTACTGTATCTTTAGCGAAAAGAGTTGAAAGACAAGGAGCAGATGCTTTAATTGTAGAAGGAACAGAAGCCGGTGGACATATTGGTGAAATCACTACTATGGCTTTGGTTCCACAAGTAGCAGATGCTGTAGAAATCCCAATAATAGCTGCTGGTGGAATAGCAGATGGGAGAGGATTTATAGCTTCATTGGCCCTAGGCGCCGAAGGAGTTCAAATGGGAACAAGATTTGTGGCTTCAGCTGAAGCGGATATTCATAATAATTACAAAGAAATGATTACAAAAGCAAAGGATAGGGATGCCTTAGTAGCTGGGAGAAGTACAGGTCATCCTATTAGAGTTTTAAAGAATAGATTTACAAAAGAATTTGCTGAGCTGGAAAAAACGGAAACTGATATTATGGAATTGGAAAAATTCAGTGTTGGTAAACTAAAGTTGGCTGCTTATAAAGGGGATTTAGACAAGGGCTCCTTTATGGCTGGACAGATTTCAGGTTTAATAAATGAGATTGAATCATGTAAGGATATTATTGAGTCAATTATAGGCAAAGGAAATCAAGTTATAGAAGATTTATCATCACTAAAGGGTGGCGATAAAAGTGAGTAAACTTAGCCTTATATTTCCAGGTCAAGGCTCCCAATATATAGGCATGGGCAAAGATTTCTATGATAATTTCAATGAAGCTAGATCTGTTTATGAAGAAGCAAATGATACATTGTCCATGGATTTAAGTGGTCTTATTTTTCATGGTAAGGAAGAAGATTTAAGAAAAACTGAAAATACTCAACCAGCTATATTAGCTACAAGTATAGCAATTCTTAAGTGTTTACAAAAAGAAGGAATAAGCCCAGAGTATTCAGCTGGACTTAGTTTAGGTGAATATTCTTCTATAGTTTTTGGTAGTGGAATAGACTTTTCTGATGCACTTAAAATAGTTAAAGAAAGAGGAAAGTTCATGCAAGAAGCTGTACCACTGGGAGTTGGAGGTATGGTAGCTATTTTAGGACTAGAAGATGAAAATTTTCCCCTAGTAGTGGAATCTTCTAAGGATTATGGTGTAGTGGAAATTGCAAACTATAATAGCCCTGGACAAATCGTCATATCTGGTCATCTTAAAGCTTTAGAAATAGCATCTGAAAAGGCAATGGATTTAGGCGCAAAAAAGGTGGTTCATCTACCTGTAAGTGCACCTTTTCATTGTAGCCTCCTGAATCAGGCTGGTGAAAGACTAGAAAATGAACTTTCAAAATATAATATTAATGATTTAAATAAGAAAGTAATAGCAAATATAGATGCTAAAATCATTGAAAATAAAGATGAGTTAAAGGAGAAGCTTGTTAAACAAGTTAGCAACTCTGTTCTATGGCAACAATCAGTAGAGTTTATGATCAATGAAGGAATCGATACTTTTATTGAAATTGGCCCTGGGAAATCACTCACTGGATTTGTTAAAAGAATTGGAAAATCCTTGGGAAAAGATATTAAAGCCCTTAATATTTCTGATTTAGATACTTTTAACAAAGCATTAAATCTTTTAGGAGGGAATTAATATGAGTTTAAAGGATAAAATAGCCTTAGTAACTGGTGGAACTAGAGGAATTGGTCGAGAAATTGCTTTAACACTGGCTAAAGAAGGAGCAAGTATTGCTATTACTTACACTAGTAATGAAGAGAAGGCTTTAGGAGTAGTTGAAGAAATTAAATCAAATGGCGTAAAGGCCATAGCAGTAAAGGCCAATGTTGTAAGTAATGATGAAGTACTTCATATGGTAAAAGAAGTTGAAGATAAATTAGGTACAATTGACATATTGGTAAATAATGCTGGTATAACTAAGGACAATTTAATCATAAGAATGAATGAAGAGGATTGGGACTCAGTACTGGATGTCAACTTAAAGGGAGTATTTTTATGTACCAAAGCAGTTGCCAGAGCTATGATGAAAAAAAGATATGGAAAAATTATCAATATCTCATCCGTAGTAGGAGTAAGCGGCAATGCAGGTCAAGGAAACTATTCTGCATCAAAGGCTGGTGTCATAGGCTTTACTAAGTCAATGGCTAAAGAACTGGCTTCAAGAGGAATTAGAGTAAATGCAATAGCACCTGGATTTATTCAAACTGATATGACTGATGTACTAAAAGAGGAGATCAAAAATGAAATGATAAAGAGTATACCACTAAGCTCCTTTGGTCAACCAAAGGATATAGCAAACCTTGTGGTATTCTTAGCCAGTGAAAACTCAGATTATATCACTGGTGAGGTAATCAAAGTAGATGGCGGTATGGCGATATAGCATGCTTGACCTAACCCGATTTGTTAGACGTTTTTTCTAACAAATCGATGGTAGGTCAGCCGCAACGAGCACCAGATTTGTGCGACCGATAGGAAGCAAACAAATCTGTGTTGCGAGACTGCGAAGATCCTTCGCCTTGCTCAGGATGACAAATGTCATTCTGAACGCAGTGAAGAATCTTCGGTTTAGGATTAAAATTAAATTATAATTGGAGGAAGAAAAATGACATTTGAAAAAGTAAAGGAAATAGTAATAGAACAATTAGGAGTAGACGATGAGGATTCAGTAACTTTAGAAACATCACTAATGAAGGATTTAGAAGCAGATTCTTTAGACGCTGTAGAAATTATCATGGCTTTAGAAGATGAGTTTGGTATTTCTGTTCCAGATGAAGATGCAGAAGGATTCAAAAACATAGGAGATATTGTTAAATATATCGAAAATAATATTGCCTAATATCAAGGGGGTTCATATGAGAAGAGTAGTCATAACAGGTCTAGGTGCTGTTACTCCCGTAGGAATAGGTAAGGATGAGTTTTGGAGTTCTCTTATTCAAGGGAAATCAGGAATCGGACCTATAACAAGATTTGATACTGAAAATTTTAGCACTAAAATCGCTGCAGAATTAAAAGATTTTAATCCAGAAGATTTTTTAGACAAAAAAGAAGCTAGAAGAATGGACAGATTTTCTCAGTACTCAGTTGCAGCAGCTAAACTGGCAATTGAAGATGGAAATATTGATTTAGATACTGTGGATAGAAATAATGTAGGTGTAATATTTGGTACTGGTATCGGTGGCGTAGAGACCTTTGAAGCTGAACATAGTAAGCTTCTAAATAGAGGACCTAATAGAGTAAGTCCTTTATTTATCCCAATGATGATATCCAATATGGGTACAGCCCAAATTTCAATGAATTTAGGTCTAAAGGGATCCACTATGACCATAACAACAGCTTGTGCATCAGGAAC
>JAAYGX010000008.1 GCA_012735585.1 Tissierella sp. | reverse complement strand
TTATAAACATATATTTAATTATATGTTTAAGGAAGGTAATATTTTACTAATATTGATAAAATCTTCTAAAGACAGGTTTTCTGCTCTAGTTTCTGGACTAATTTCTATTTCTTCTAAGGATTTTTTTATAAATTCCTTATCCAAATCAAACCCATAGGATGACAGAGCATTTAATACTGTCTTTCTTCTCTTGGAAAATGCAGCTTTAACCACTTTAAATAACTGCTCACTATCTACATCTGGCAATTCATCTTTAATATTTAGTTTTATAACTGATGAATCAATCTTAGGTTGTGGCATAAATACGGTTTTCGGTGCCTTTAAGATAATCTCTGGACGACTGTAGAAGTTAACGAATACAGACAATGATCCATAGGTTTTGCTGCCATGGGTTGCTACCATTCTATCGGCTACTTCCTTTTGTATCATCACTGTTATGGAATCAATATTTAGACTTTCCTCTAAAAGCATTCCAAGTATTGGCGTAGTTACATAGTAGGGTAGATTGGCTACTACCTTAACTGGTCCACCTGCTAATTTTTCATCTATTATTTTTCTTACATCAATTTTTAGTATATCTCCGTGAACGATTTCTACATTATCATAGGGCTCCAGGGTATCTTCCAACACTGGTAGTAGACTTTGGTCAAGCTCTACTGATACAACTTTTTTTGCATTCAGTGCTAGTTCTTCTGTTAAGGTGCCTATTCCTGGTCCTATCTCAAGTACATAGTCTTCCTTGGTAATATTGGCTCCTTGGACAATTTTCCTAACTATATTTCCATCTATTAAAAAGTTCTGTCCCAAACTTTTTGAGAATTTGAATCCATATCGATCTATGATTTCTTTTACATATTTTGGTGAATATAATCTATTGTTTTCCATCTAAATCTATCCTCTCAATTGCCTTTACAAACTCTTCCCTTGTTACACCAAAATTATTTAATCTATTTAAAAACTGCTTTGCATTGCCATAGCCTATTCCTAAAATATGTCCTAGGGTATCCCTTCTCTGTCTAGAGTCCGATCCTCCTGATAAGCCAAACTCTACTAGGTCTTCTTTTGAAAATAGAATTTGTTTTTCTATTTTACTAGGCCTGGCTTTATTTATTGCCTGGATGATATCTTCTTTCGTTGCATTTTCTACTCCGATGTCATCCTTTTTAATAGCTTTTCCTTGGGGTAAGAAGGCGTGTTTGCAGTTTTTGATATGTTTGGATAGGTCGCGGCGAATTTGCTCTCCTGCATAATCAGGGTCCGTTAAAATAATAATCCCTCTTCTTTCAGAAAGACTTTTCAGCGTTTCTATAAACTCCCTTTTATATCCAAATCCATTGGTGGCTATAACTTCTGCATCTACTGCTGCTTTTACTGCGGTGATATCATCTTTTCCTTCTACTACTATAACTTCCTTGATCATAAGGTATTCCTCTCTTATCTTTATTGTCATCCTGAGCAGGACGAAGGATCTTGACCCTTTATTGCAGCACCAGAGTCTTCCACTGTGTCTCACCCACAAAAGGGGTACAGGCAGAATGACAAACAAAGCGGGACTGTCCCACTCCATTATGATTTATTTTATCTGTTTACTTTAGACTTTATTGTGGTATACTATAAATAAGGTAATCGACACCGCAAAGGTGCGGTTGCCACTAGTAGATTAAAACTTTTTAATCACTCTGTATGGGCAAATACAGGGTGATTATTTTTTTCTTCCGAAGTAAGGTGGCAACCACACCTGCTTTTCGATCGATTACCTTACTTTTAAGTCTATCATTTAATATACTTAATTTCAATAAAATCTGTTTACTTTATACTTTATTGTGGTATGCTACACAGCACAAGAGAGCCGTCCCCTTGTGTTCCAATTTTGTCATCCTGAGTGTAAGCGAAGGATCTTAAACGTGTTGGTATAACAAGATTCTTCGACTACGTCTCAGAATGACAGACTAAAAAACTATGGTTTTTCAGCAGTCTCATCCTGACCCTCTGTCCCATTTTAGCTTATCCCCAATAACTCTCTTGTATTGGCGGGACACAACCCCCGTCCCATTGTCCCACAATTATTTTATCCCAAATAACTCCCTTGTATTAGTGCTTGTAGCCTTAGCCAGCTCTTCTACTGAGATATCTTTTATCTCAGCAATTTTTCCTGCTACGTATTTTACATACATTGGTTCATTTCTTTTTCCTCTATATGGTTCTGGTGTTAGGTAGGGACAGTCCGTCTCTATTAGCAGTTTATCCAGGGGTACTGCTTCCGCTACTTCTCTTGATACTCTAGAGTTTTTAAATGTTACAGGCCCTGCTAGGGATATATAAAAGCCTAGTTTTATATATTCCATTGCCATCTCTACACTTCCTGAGAAACAATGCATGACACCCCTAAGAGTACCGCCGTCTTGGGCTTCTTTGATTGTATCAAAGGTTTCCTTTGTGGCATCTCTTGAGTGTATGACTACTGGTAAATCTAGTTCTTTGGCTAATTCTAGTTGTTCTTTGAACCATTTTCTTTGTAAATCCCTTGGTGAATTATCATAATAAAAGTCTAGCCCTATTTCTCCAATGGCTACTACCTTTTTATTTTTTGCCATTTCTCTAAACTGATTCAGTGTATCTTCTGTAACTTCACTTGCAGAATGAGGATGAACTCCTACCACCGCATATATATTGTCATATTGATCTGCTAATTTTACAGAATTGATGCTGGTTTCTAAATCTGCTCCAACATTTATGGCTATATCCACTTTATTTTCCTTAAGGGATTTAATGAGGATATCTCTATCCTCATTAAATCTGTCATCATCTAAGTGACTATGACTATCTATAAACATATTTTCCTCCTAGGATATTGTCGCACCTGAGTTCAACTCTTCTAACGTAGTTAATAAAGATAAGTTACCCTCATCATCTTCTGCAGCTAATATCATACCATTGGATTCGACGCCTCTAAGTTTTACAGGTTTTAGGTTTACGATTACTACAACCTTTTTACCTACTAAGTCATCTGCACTGTACCATTTTTTGATTCCTGATACTACTTGTCGAACTTCTTCACCTATTTTTAAAGTCAATACCAGTAGCTTATCTGCCTTTGGATGATCCTCACATTTGATAACTTCTGCAAGTCTTAATTTTACTTTATCGAAATCATCTATGGTAATTACTTCTTGTTCTTCTACTACTTCTTGTTTTTGTTCTTCTGTCATATTGTTTCCTAATCCTTTCTTTTTAGCACGTTCATCTATTAAATTTTGATTTGCTTCATTCAGTCTATCTATTTCTTTTTCAACATCTAATCTAGGGAATATGATAGAACCTTTTTCTACTTTTGTACCTACTGGTAATAATCCCCAAGTCTTAGCATCTTCCCAAATTCCTTCATTTAATAATCCTAGTTGTCTACGGATTTCTTGGGATGTTTTTTCCATAAATGGTTTGATTAGTACTGAAATTATCCTTAAACTTTCTGACAAATTATAAAGAACTGTATCTAATCTTTCTGTGTTCTTTTCCTTATCTAGAACCCAAGGCATAGTTTCATCTACATATTTATTTGTTCTTCTAATAAGTTTCCATATCTCTTCTAATGCTTGTGAGAAGTTTAATTTATCCATATAGTCTTCTACTTTATCTGCAGCTGCTGTAGCTATATTGATTAATGAATCATCAACTTCTTCCTTAGTCTTTCCTTCTACTATGATTCCATCATTATATTTTTGTACCATACTAATAGTTCTACTTACTAAATTACCTAAATCATTCGCAAGGTCTGAGTTCAATCTTTGTAAGAACTTTTCTTTTGTAAAGGAACCATCATTACCAAAGGAGAACTCTCTCATTAGGAAATATTTAAATGCATCTATTCCATAAAGTTCTATTATTGGTTCAGGATATATGATATTTCCCTTTGATTTTGACATTTTGTCATCATCAAATAAGATCCATCCATGGCCAAAAACTTGTTTAGGTAGTTCTATATCTAATGCCATTAATAGTGCAGGCCATATAACCGTATGGAATCTTACTATTTCTTTACCTACTATATGGACGTTTGCTGGCCAGTATTTTTTAAAGTTCTCATCATTTTCATTTCCATATCCTAGAGCTGTTATATAGCAGGATAAGGCGTCAATCCAAACATATACTACGTGATTAGGATCAAATGGGACTTTGATTCCCCAATCAAAGGATGTTCTGGTAACAGATAAATCCTCTAATCCTTCTTTTATAAAACTAATCATTTCATTTTTTCTCGACTCTGGTTGTATAAAGTCCGGATGATCTTCATATAATTTTAAAAGTCTGTCACTATAATTAGATAATTTAAAGAAATAGGCTTCTTCCTCTGCCATATGAGTAGGTCTTCCACAGTCGGGACAATTGCCGTCTTTTAATTGAGATTCTGACCAGAAGGATTCACATGGTGTACAATAGTGACCTTTATATCTGGATTTGTAGATTTCACCTTTGTCGTGTAATTTTGTGAATATATCTTGCACAGCTTTTTCATGATAATCATCTGTAGTTCTTATGAATCCATCATAATCAATTTCTAACATTTCCCATAGAACCTTTATGTCTGCTACAATATCGTCTACATATTGTTTCGGTGTTTTTCCTGCTTCTTTAGCCTTTTCTTGGATTTTTTGTCCATGTTCATCTGAACCTGTAACAAAGAATACTTCACTTCCTTGTGCTTTCCTAAATCTTTTTATTGTATCTGCTGCTACTGTTGTATATGTGTGTCCGATGTGCAAATTATCACTTGGATAATATATAGGCGTTGTAAGATAATATGTTTGCTTTGTCATATTACATCCTCCTTAATTTTCATTAATCAAATTAGCCTTAATATGTCATTCTGCTGCGTATCCTCTTGTGGGGTAAACCCTAGCGAAGAATCTTAAGATCCTTCGCTAAAGCTCAGGATGACAAAATAATAATAGCCTTCATCTCTGATAGAGACGAAGGCTGTTCTTCGTGTTACCACTCTAATTTATCTAAATCTCACGATTTAAAACTTGGTAGGTTATTTAACCGTACATTATAACGGATGCTTCCGTTACAGCCTACTATATTTCAACTGTAAAATTCAGGGGCCATCTTCGATTATTCCTATACACTGGTTCCCACCTTATCCAGTTCTCTCAAGTACAGGATATAATTTACTCTTCCCATCATTATTTTTTAATAGTATCCCTAATTAACTCAATATTATAAGCCAAATTGAATTTTTTGTCAATTTTTTAGAAACATAAAAGAAGTATTCTATCTTACTGCCTTTAATTTTGCTATATCGTTCCAGTTTCTAGATATTACAAGTTCAATAGTATTTATGTATCAGTAACCTTAGCAGTTAGTTCTTTTTGTCCTTGGTCTAAACCACCTAATTTTTCTAATACCAACTTTTGAAATTCCTCATTATTCATTTTACCACCCCCGCCTTTGGTAATTTATGTGTCCCCTTATCCTATCTCCGATTGTCTATGTCCATAGTTTATCATTTAATAAATATAAATTCAACAGTTTACACAATTTGCTATTATCATGTATAATTTCATGTTCTCTTGAATAAAATAACCTTTATTGGAAACAAATAACATTAGTATATTATTTTAATATTCTGGATATTTAATCAAAAATTTGACAAACAATTTTTTTTAGTATAAACTACTACAGTAATTAGAAATAGTTACAAAAAAGTTACAAATTTAGGAGGCACAAAATGAAAAACAATGCGACATCTAGGACTGCAAAGTTCAAGATGATAGTAATCCTCATTATTGTTGCGACATTATCAGTAGGAATTTATATGTATCAAGGTAATGAAGTAACTTTAAATGTGGATGGAAAAATTAGCAAATTCGTTTCATATTCTGATACTGTACAAGAATTAATTGAAACTGAAGAAGTTAATTTTAGCGAGAAGGCTTTTATTAATGTTCCTTTAGACAGCAAAATAGAATCTAACATAGAAATTATCATAAGGAACCCAATACCTTACACTATTGATGACAGAGGATTTTTATTAGAGACTTCATCTATATTTGAAACAGTGGGGGAGGTTTTGGAGGACCACCATATTGAACTGGGAGAAAAGGATTATACATATCCTGAAATGTCTGAGAAGATTGCTCCAGGGACTACCATAACGATTTATAGAGTTACTGAAGAGGTTGAAGTTGTTGAAACAGTAATTCCTTTTGAAGAACATGTAGTCACCAGCAGGGATTTAGATGTTGGTGTAACGAAAGTTGTTCAAGAAGGTCAGGATGGTTTAAACAGAAAATATATTAAAAAAGAATATATAAATGGTGTGTTATTATCAGAAACAGTGGATTATGAAGTAGTAGTCACTGAACCTGTAGAGCAAGTTACAGAAAAGGGTTCAAGGGATCTTATACTTACTTCAAGGGGAGATACTAGATTTAGAAAATCCATAACCATGAATGCTAGTGCATATGATTTATCCTATGAAAGTACAGGTAAAAGACCAGGGGATAAATGGTATGGTATTACTGCATCTGGTACTAAAGTTAGACCAGGAGTTGTAGCTGTCGATCCTAGAGTAATTCCACTGGGAACAAAGCTATATATCAAGTCCTTAGATGGGACTCCAGACTATGGTTTTGCTGTAGCCGAAGACAAAGGTGGAGCAATTAAAGGCAATAAGATTGATTTGTTCTTTGAATCATCTGCAGATGTAAAAAGATTTGGAAGAAGAAATGTAAAAGTTTATATACTTGAATAGGAAAATAGGTTTCCCAATGGGAAACCTATTTTTTTATCTTATATAAAAATGAATTTGTCATCCTGAGTGAAAACGAAGGATCTTGAGACTATAGATTCTTCGCTTTGCTCAGAATGACAAGGAAAATGCTCAGAACGACAATATAAAACCTATTTTTTAATTTCATATACATTGGTTTGAAAGTATGGGATTTTAATGTCCGTGATGACATTGAAACCCTCTTCTACCAGACCATTTTCATTAAATATAGGATATATATTCATATCCATACTTGTTTCATTATAAGAATTCTTTAAATGCATTTGTAAATTATCTTTACTTACTTCTACTGAATAAAATTCTCCATTGTGAATAATCAGGAGATATCCATCATCTGTGGATAAAGTATAGGAAATTACATTTTTCCCTTCTAAGTTATACACAAACTTTAATTGATCTGTTATTAGTTTTTTATCCTTTAATCTAAATTCTTTGTATTTCTTCCTTAATGATATCAGATCTTTGAAATAATTATAATAATCTACATTTTTCTCCTTTAGAGACCAATCTATGGCATTGATACTTAAAGGGGACTTATATGTGTTGGAAATCATTTTTTTAGTCCTTAGAAACTCATTTCCCCCATGGATAAAAGGTATCCCTTGAGCTGTAAACAATATAGAAAATCCAAATTTATTCAGTCTTACCATATCCTCTTCTGCCATATGAGGCAGGGTCTTCTTTATTTTGTCATATAGAATCAAATCATCATGGGCGTTGATATAGTTTATGGTCTGACTAGGTTGTTTTGTAAATCCTATGTGATTGCTATCATAGTTAATTGAGCCTACGATACCTGTTTCTACTCCTAATTTATATTTAGATTCACCTTGTACAAAACCTTTTTTATCTCCATTTGTATCACCTTTGATACTATCTCTTATATTGTCATTAAAAAATGCAAAGTTTAGGTGGGACTGACGTCCTTTTAGTGGCATGGTATCTGGATTCATAACAGTTGAACCTCCTGCCCAAGGTTCTCCATATATCAATATATCTGGATTGATTTCTCGAAGCATCTTCACTGCTTCTTCTACTGTTTCCATATCTGTCAATGCCATTAAGTCAAATCTAAACCCATCTACTTTAAATTCACTGACCCAATACTTTAATGAATCTAGGATAAATTTTCTAACCATAGGTTTTTCAGATGCGATTTCGTTGCCGCAGCCAGAACCATCTGAAAAGGTGCCGTCTGGCTTCATTCTATGGTAGTATTTTGGCATTATTCTATTGAAGTTAGAGTCATAGTTTTTGTAGGTATGATTATAGACTACATCTAATACTACTTTTATTCCTGCTTCATGTAGTGCCATGATCAACTGTTTTAGTTCTTTGATTCTATTTGTTGGCTCTTCTGGAATTGTTGCATAGGAGCCTTCTACTACATTATATAACTCTGGATCATATCCCCAATTATAGTTTTCATTTCTATAAAAATCATCTTTTTCTTCATTTACTGTATAGAAATCATATACTGGCAGTAGATGAACATGGGTTATTCCCAGTTCCTTTAGATGAGAGATTCCTGTCTTTAGTCCTTTATAATTTGTACCTTCTTCTACAAACCCAAGATACTTGCCCCTATATTTTGCTCCAGATGTGATACTACCTGTAAAGTCCTTTACATGGACTTCATAGATGATGGCATCGCAGAAATTATTGCCCTTTGGTATCTTGTGATTATACCACCCTTCTGGGTCCGTATCTTTTAAGTCTATTATTGCAGAGTGTCTTGAGTTTATAGATGATCCTATGGAGTAAGGGTCTGTCACCTCTTCTCCATCTATTAAAAAATTATAGAAACATCCCTTATGATCGCCTTCTAATACATATTCATGTACGCCATCTTTGTCCTTTTTCATTAAAAAAGACTTTCTATCTACTAATCTGCCGTTGGAATATAGTAGTATATATATTTCATCTTTTAAAGGTGACCATACTCTGATGGTGGTCCTTTCCTTTGTATAAATCATTCCTAGTTGTTTATCCGTAATCGGTAAACTCTCCATCCTTTACCTCCTATTTATCCACAAGGCTTGAATATAGCCTCATATATTCCTTCGAGGATTCATCCCAATCATGTTTCGATTCCATGGCCCCAATCATTAGCTTTTCCCATTTGTCCTTATATTGATAAAGGTTCAATGCCTTTTTAATTATAAATAAAAACTCATGGGCATTGAAATTTGCAAAGCTAAATCCATTCCCTTCTCCTGTATATTCGTTGTATGGAATTACTGTATCTTTCAGTCCTCCTACTTCATGAACGATTGGAATGGTTCCATATCTTAGGGCAATAAGCTGTGAAAGACCGCATGGTTCTGACATGGAAGGCATAATCAACATATCTGAGCCTGCATATGCCAAATGGGATTCCTTTTCATTGAAATAAATCCTTGAGGCAACTTTTTCTGGATATTTAACTTGGAAATGATTGAACATATTCTCGTATTCCTTATCTCCTGTACCCAATAATACAAATTGAATATCTTCTTGAAGTAGTTCATCTAGTATATGTCTTACTAATTCCAAACCTTTCATGGCTACAAGTCTACTTACCATTGCTATAACAGGTACATCTTCTCTCACAGGAAGATTATATAGCTTTTGTAGGGCTAATTTGTTCCCTACTTTATCTGATAGATGATTTACATCATAAGATTTGACTATATTTTTATCCGTAAGTGGATTGTAGACATTATAGTCGATACCATTTACTATTCCTCCAAGTTTGTATTCTTGACCCCTTAAAGTATTCTCTAGGCCTTCGCCGAAGTAACTGTTCTTAATCTCCTGGGCATAGGTTTTTGATACTGTTGTCAATCGATCAGAGTATACGATGCCTGCTTTCATCAGGTTGATATGATCATAGTGTTTTAGACCAAATTCATTGTAATATTCACGAGACAATCCTGCCACATCTCCTAGTATGAAGTCTGAAAATACGCCCTGGTATTTAAGATTATGAATTGTAAATACACTTTTTATTTCTTTATAAAATCCATCTCCCCTAGCAAAGTCCTTTATAAATAATGGTACTAATCCTGTATGCCAATCATTTGAGTGGATAATATCTGGTTTAAAATACAGATATTTAGGTAATATAGTGGCTGCCTTTGAAAAGAAAATAAATCTTTCATGATCATCTAGCTCACCGTAAGTATTATACCTTTTGAAATAATATTCATTATCTATAAAGTAAAATGTAACTCCTTCATGTTCATAGGATAAAACTCCTGCATACTGCCTTCTCCATCCTAGTTCAACATAGAAAAATCCAATGTTTGTCATTTTACTTCTAAACTCATGGGAGATACTAGAGTATAATGGTACAACCACCCTAATATCACAGCCATTATCTTTTAAAGCTTTGGGAAAGGAACCAGCCACATCTGCAAGTCCTCCGGTTTTTATAAATGGTGCCGCTTCTGAGGCTATATATAAAATCTTCATAGAATCGATCCTTTCTAATCTTTTGTAACATGCCCATACTTTTCTACTACATATGGTACCAATGAGCTTCCTGCTATACTTGCTCCTTTATGAATTCTAGAATATTTATCTAGTATGGAGTTTACAATAATAGCGCCATCTTCTACTACTGATTTTTGCATAACGATTGAATTCTTTATGATAGCATTCTTTCCAATTTTAACTCCCCTGAATATAATAGATCCTTCAACTTGGCCTTCTATGATACAACCATTGGCTATTAATGAATTTTGTACACTGGATGATTCTGAGTAAAGAGTTGAAGGCTCATCCTTGGACTTGGTGTATATGGTGCCTCCCTCGAAAAATAGTTCGCTGGATATATCTCTTTTTAGTAAGTTTAGATTTGCTTCGTAATATGTCCTTAAATCCCTAATTACCTCAACATGACCTTTGGATTCATAGCCATTTATTTTATATAGATGCTTTCTAGCTAGTAAAGCCTCTTTAAAATAATTGGCGTCTCCAATTTCAATTGATTCTTTTATTATTTCCATAAATACTTCTTTTTTCACAAAAAGCATATCCATATAATGGTTGAAAGTTTTCTCGGTTCCTAAATTCAGTCCAATATCGATTAGATTGCCTTCTTTATCTATGTGCATCTTGTCTAAGTTGATATATTCTCCAAATGGATCAAATCTTCTATTATAGACTAAGGTCGCATCTGCGCCACTTTCTTTAAAAAATTTAAATGCTTCACTTATATTTACCTTTGATAATATATTTGGATGCATTATGAGTATATATTTTTCTTTTCCTTGATTAAAGAAAGCTTCTGTACTATGGTACTGGGCGATATCACTGTAGGGATTCTTATATCTTTCATCAAGGACCGGTGGAAATAAAAACAATCCATTGAATCTCCTATTTAAATCCCAAGGCTTTCCATTTCCTAAGTGGTCCATTGTAGATCTAATCTTTTCCCCTGTATATACGGCTACTGTACTGATACCATGATTGACTAAATTAGATATAGCAAAATCTATTAGTCGATATCTGCCTCCAATTGGTAACATATAAGGAGGTCTATGCTTACATAATGGTCCAAATCTATTATCTATATTATTGGTACTTATTAAGCCTATACATTTTTCCATGGTTCCCCCTCCTATTCGATCATTATTCCTTCTTCTGATATTAAATATATCTTCCCATCATCTACTTGGCCTATTTTGTCTCCCGCTTTGATCACTACTCCTTCTGCTACAACTGCATTATTTACTTCTGCGCCCTCTTCGATTACACATTTTGGATGGATTACTGAGTTGTTTACCTTGGCATCTTTTTTTATGGTAACTTCGCTAAATATGATGCTATTATTGACTTCACCAATGATATAGCAGCCTTCATTTACAAGTGAGTTATTTATAACTGAGCCTCTTGCCATATAATGTGGAGGTAGGTTTCTATTTCTAGTGAATATTCTCCAATCCCTGCCATATAAATTAAGTGTGGCTTCGTCATCTAATAGATCCATATTGGCTTCCCAATAGCTCCTCACTGTTCCCACATCTTTCCAGTAGCCTTTGAAGTTCCAAGCATACATGGCATTTCCTTCATTTAGCATTCTAGGAAGTACATTTTTACCAAAATCATGTTCCGATGATTGATCTTCATAATCTAGAATCAAATATTCTCTAAGTTTGGCCCAACTAAACATATATATGCCCATAGATGCCATATTATTCTTGGGTACTTCAGGTTTTTCATCAAATTCTACTATTTTGTTGCTATCATCGATGTTTACTATGCCAAATCTTGACGCTTCTTCCCAAGGAACCTCCATAACAGCTATGGTTACATCGGATTCCTTCTCTAAATGGAAGCTTAATAGTTCATTGTAATCCATTTTATAAATATGATCACCTGATAATATAAGAACATACTCTGGATCGGTTTCATCAAGATAGTCAATATTTTCATATATTGCATTTGCTGTTCCTGTATACCATCTGCCTCCATCTTCGGATGTAAAAGGTGGTAGTATTCTTAGTCCCCCTGTATTTCTATCATAGTCCCATGAGGAACCTATACCAATGTGGGTATTCAATAAATATGGTTTGTACTGGGTCAGTATACCAATATCTGATATACCAGAATTTGCAGCATTACTCAATGCAAAATCAATAATTCTGTATTTTCCACCAAAGGGTACTGCTGGTTTTGCAACTTTCTTAGTAAGCGCTTTGAGTCTGGAGCCTTGTCCACCAGCCAATAACATTGCTACTACTTTGTTTTCATTCATTTTTCCCCCTCCTTTTATTTTTTAAGTTTTAGATATAATCCTCCTAATGGAGGTAAATTCACCTTTATTTGGTAATCTCGACCATGAATTGGCTCTTTTTCAGATTTGTATGATTTGACTCTGGCTGTATTGCCACCAAATCTTTTGTGGTCACTATTGATTATTGTTTTATATACCCCTAATTGGTCCACTCCTAAAGGGTAATTTTTTCTTTCTACTGGAGTAAAGTTAAAAACAGCTATTAATTTTTCGGAGGTTTTATTTATTCTTTCAAAGGCAAGGATACTTTCCTGATGATTGGTGTGTTCTATCCATTTGAAACCATCGTAGGATGTATCTAGTGCATATAGTGTATCTTCTTTTGAATATAATTTATTTAATTCTTTAAAGTATCCCTGTATTCTTGAATGTTTGTCATATTCTAATAAAAACCAATCCAACTGTTTCCATTCGTCCCATTCAATAAATTGTCCAAATTCTCCACCCATAAATAGAAGTTTTTTACCTGGATGTGCAAACATATATAGATATAATAGCCTTAAATTGGCAAATTTTTCATCGTAGGTGCCTGGCATTTTGTCTAGTAATGATTTCTTACCATGAACTACCTCATCGTGGCTTAAAGGAAGAATAAATCGTTCTGAGAAGGCATAGACCAAAGAAAAGGTTAAGGCCTGTTGATTCCCTTTTCTAAATAGGGGGTCTGTCTCCATATACTCTAATATATCGTTCATCCAACCCATGTTCCATTTATAGTGAAATCCTAGACCTTCTTCCTTTACCGGGTGACTTATTTTAGGCCAGGTAGTGGACTCCTCCGCTATCAGTAGGACTTGTGGGAAATACTTTTCTATTGTTGTATTTAATTTCTTTATAAATTCTACCGCTTCTAGATTTTCCCTGCCACCGTATTGGTTTTTGACACCACTACCGGATAAATCATAATATAACATATATGCTACTGCATCTACTCTAATACCATCGATGTGATAATATTCTAGCCAGTATAGGGCACTGGATATTAGGAAACTAATGACTTCAGGCTTTGAAAAATCAAAGTTCAATGTACCCCATTGTCTATTTTCTGCCTTAGTTTGGTCCATAGACTCAAAACAATAAGTCCCATCAAATCTAGCTAGTCCAAAATCATCTTTACAAAAATGTAGGGGAACCCAATCTAATATCACCCCTATATCTTTTTTGTGGCATTGGTCTATAAAATACATAAAGTCCTTAGGTGTTCCAAATCTTGATGTTGGTGCAAAGTAGCCAGTGGTCTGATAGCCCCAAGATCCGTCAAAGGGATGCTCTGTTATCGGCATCAATTCTATATGGGTAAATCCCATACTTTTTACATAATCTACTAGTTCATGGGCTAATTCTTTATAGGAGTATTGGTCCCCGTTTTCCTTCTTTCTCCAAGATAAAAGATTTACTTCATAGATGGATACTGGTTTGCCATATTCTTTAGTTCTATTTTTCATCCACCTTTTGTCATTCCATTTATACCCTTTGATATCAAAATATTTTGAGGCTGTATTTGGCCTTTCTTCTGCATGGAATGCGTATGGGTCGGATTTGATTCTGATTTCTCCATTTTGTCCAATGATTCTAAATTTGTAGCAGTCATATTCTTCTACATCTTCTACACAGATATTCCATAGACCAGAATCCCCTATTCTAGCCATTGGGTGACTTGTCTCATTCCAGCCATTAAAGTCCCCTATTAGGTATACTTGCTCTGCCCTAGGAGCCCAAACAATAAATCTTACATAGGATTTTAGGTCTATGATCACTGGATGTGCTCCTAAAAACTCATAGGATTCAAAATAAGTACCTTCATGAAATAAATATGCATCCATTTCCCCATCTTCAATATATGTGTATTTAGACATGTCCCTTATCCCCCTTTTAAATTTTATTTCTACTATAGTTTAATTATACTACAAGATTTGCAATTAAGTGAAAATTTTACAACTTCCTTACATTAGTTCATTGAAGTGTACAATAAAAAAATTTACTGAATTATTTAGATGATATATATAAAAATAATTCAGTTTGTCATCCTGAAGGCTACACTCCGCAGTGCTCCCTACTATATTTCCTGCGGAGCACTTAAGGTTGGTGAAGGATCTTAAACCCTAAGATTCTTCACTATGCCCAGAATGACAAGAAATAGTTCTAAAGGTCTATACCTTGTACCTATACCCAAAAATGGTCTCTTCTTTCTTGATATGATTTTTATCTACCATTTGCTTTAGTCTTTCTTCTAGATTGTTTACTGTATATGTTATATTTGTTTCTTTTTCTATTTCTAAGGCTACTTGGGCCAGTTCTATATCATTAATGGGTAATTTTGACATTATGATGTTTAAAAACTTATCATCATCTTCTTTGGATTTGCTTTTTAATTCGTCAAATGGGTTCAATGTGTGAGGACTTGTTGTAAGGGCTGCTCTTATGCGGGCAAATATTGTACGTCCCATATTTGCTGATGATATAAATACATCTCCTGTTCTTAAATAGGGTAGTCTCCTACATTCTTCCGCCGTTAAGTCTGTTTCCTCTTGTATCGTTTGAATATCTGAAGCCCTTACTGTTCTAAATATCAGCTTGGTATTTAACTGAGCTGTGATTGTCTCATCTAACAATGTAGGTCTTTGGGTTGCTAATATTAAAAACACCCCATATTTTCTACCTTCTTGGGATATTTCCTTGAGTATGGATTTGGAAGGAGAATCATATCCCTTTGGTGCAAAGTTGTGGGCCTCATCTGTTACTATTAAAAATGGTGGAAAATACTCTGCTGTAGTCTTTTTGTATAATGCATCTTTGTAGTCTCTTCTTTTGTGATATAGATTACTTAATAAATAAGTGGAAAATACTTGAAGTATTCTTGTAGATCCTTGGATCACTATGAGCTTTCCATTTTGTAGCCCATCTTCTATTTCTTTGATGTCCTTGGAAAATACTCCGTCATTGCCCAATCTTTTAAGCCGCCAGATGATACCCCTAACTGAATTATAGGGACAAGTCTTGTCATAGGAAATAAATAGGTCTCTACGGTCTAGCCAGGCCTTTCTTTCGTCATTATCATTTGCGTTATTGATACGATTTTCTATTCTATCCAGGGAGCCTTCTTCCTGAGCTTCTGTTAGCATTTGCATTCTATTATAAAAGCTATAGTAGGAGTCCCTTGGTTTGAATAATATATCTACTACATTGTTCATGGAGTCTGTAAGATTGCTGGCTGCATGAAGTAGGTTCTTTAGGTCCTGGGCTGATAGATCCTCAAACTTTACCCCTACATGGGTACCTACTTGAAGACATTTGAACTTATCTGTAAAGTCGATGGATTTTTCCTCCATATAGGATGCCACTTCTCCAAAGTCCATTTCAAAATGGGGATCCAATACTATAGTAGGAATATTTTGTACCATAAGCTCTTCAAGGACTACCCTAAGACCAAAGGATTTGCCTGAACCAGAACCACCAAATACACCTATGTGAGGATAATGATGCATGGATTTCAAATCCAATATGTAAGGAATTTCATTTTGTGGAATTAATCCACCTTCTTCGAAGGTATAAAGTAGGTCTTTGAATTCATCATCCATATCTTTGGCCAGATCATCAGTATTTTTTATAACTCCAAGGGTCAAGCCTTCCTCTGTAGAGCTTTTTATCATGATATCCTTTACTTCCATAAATTCAGGAATTCGAACATCCGAGCCGGTCTGTATAGGGTATAGGGCTTCGTTTAGAAGCCTTACTTTTGCAATGTATATTGTATCGTCGTCAATATTGTAACCCAGGGCCCTCAAGGACTCTAATACTGAATTATCTACAAAGTCCCCATAGATATTTAAGGGAATGTATCTATTGTATGTCTTAGCTTCTACTACTTCTCCTAGTAGATTGTTTTGATGCGGGTCTTCTATGATTAAAAATTCATTAATTCTAGTTTCGATCTTTAGAACCGACAAATACTTCCTGCTGAGTAGTGATACCAACTACTTTCATCTTATTCACCTCTTTAGTTTTTTATCTTGTCATTCTGAGCATAGCGAAGAATCTTGGGTTTTAAGATCCTTCACTAGCGTTCAGGATGACAACCTAGTTCGATCTTGTCATTCTGAGTGTAGCGAAGAATCTTAGGTTTTAGGATCCTTCACTAGCGTTCAGGATGACAACTCGGTTCAGAATGACAACTTGGTTATCTTGGCTCCAAAAATTCCTTAGATAAATCTTTCCATTCAGGATTTTTACTTTCTATTAATTTATTCTTCTTAAGTCTAGTCCATCCTTTAATTTCTTTCTCTCTAGCAATTGCTGAATTTACATTAGAAGTGTAATCAAAATATACTAACTTATCTACATTATATTTTTCTGTAAATCCTTTTACTAGTTTGTTTTTATGCTCATATATTCTGCGTTCTAAATTGTTAGTCATACCTGTATATAAAACCTTATTATTCCAATTAGATAACATATATACATAATACAAACTATCACCTCTTAGAAAATTTTATCTTGTCATTCTGAGCTTAGCGAAGAATCTTAGGTTTTAAGATCCTTCACTAGCGTTCAGGATGACGGCCTAGTTCGATCTTGTCATTCTGAGTGTAGCGAAGAATCTTAGGTCTTAGGATCCTTCACTAGCGTTCAGGATGACGGCCTAGTTCGATCTTGTCATTCTGAGTGTAGCCAAGAATCTTGGGTTTTAAGATCCTTCTCTATCGTTCAGGATGACAATGCTTCGCATTGTCAATTTCTTTTATCTCGTTCTGATATGAAGAATCTTTCGTATAGTCCTCGGTCCATGTATTCTTCCATCATGCTTTTTATCATATCATCGGATATTAGGACTTCTTTGTCTACGATGTCAAGCCAAAGGGGTACTCCTCTACTGTTCTCTGGTGTTAGGGTAAATATTAGTCTTGCCATTTCTTCTATATATTCTCTTTGGCTGTCTATGATATCCATTCCTATTACTGTTGGTGCCAGGGATGACCTTAAGAATATGGAGGCGTAGCCTTTTGGCTCTTTTCTATTGGCTTCTTCATTGATGGTGATCATCTCCCCATAGTCAAGTTGTCCAAATAACAGCTCTCTATCATAAAATGTATCTTTAATAGACTTATCTACTTCCTTTATTTTGTCCCCTATAATGGATGTTTTAATGTCCTTGATCACACCTACTAATATCACTCCCTCTTGTTCACATAGATTTCTTAGTTCCATCCATCTATCGTGGGCGTTGATATTGTATCTAATAAGTCCACCATCCATTAGTATGGCATAGGGCTTATGGTTTTTTACACTTTCTATGGCTGCATCTACTTCTATGGTGGATAGTTTCATATTTCTTTTATCGTCTATAATTCTGACCTCATTTTCCAGGGTTGTTTCTTCTTGCTCTGTATATAGGGGTGTATATAGGTCTGCCAGTACAATGTTGTCGTCCCTGTGGGTTGTTGATTTGGCCAGTGCTTGGTAGATCTCTACAAAATGAGGATATGCTCCACCTATTTTATTTACTGAGCCATCTACCCCTACGATTCCTCCCTTGGATTGGTATATAGAAAGCTGATCTTTATCCAGCTTTTCCATTTTTTTAATATGACCTACATAGTTATTTATGAAGGATCTTATCTCCTGTCTATTCATTTTAAGTATCGAACCATATTTCTCTGTAAGTATGGTATTTAAGTCTACTACTTTCTCTTTTAATTTATTATTTAATGCATCCATTTAGATTATCACCTTTAGTTTAGTTCTATACTTTTTTGATAAACCTCATTCTTTGGTAAGTTAAATTCTTCTGCCACTTTTTTTACACTTTCTTTTTTACTTAAGCCTCGATTTATATATTTAAGTAATTCTCCTTCTATATCTATATCTAATTCTACATCTTCATTTTGATTTCCTTCTATTATAATTACAAATTCCCCTTTTATTTTTCCAGTGGAAAATTTCCCTATTGCCTCTTGGATGGTTCCTCTAAATATTTCCTCATATATCTTAGTCAATTCTCTTACGATGGCTATATTTCTATTTTCCAATGTATTTAACATATTATCTAATGTATCTAATATTCTATGGGGAGATTCGTATATTATTAGAGTTCGTTTTTCATCCTTTAATAATTTCAGTTGATCTACTCTTTCTTTTTTTCTAGATGATAGAAAGCCCTCAAATACAAATTTATCTGTATTTAGTCCCGAGACCACTAATGCTGCAATACTGGCTGTAGGCCCTGGTAGTACGATTACCTGAATTCCTTCTTCTATTGCAAGGCGTATCAAATCCTGTCCTGGATCTGAAATCCCTGGCATTCCTGCATCTGATACTAGGGCAATATTTTCCCCTTTGTTCAGTCTTTCTATCAACTCTATACCCTTTTCTTTTATATTATGCTCATGATAACTTGTAAGGGGTTTTTTGATTTCATAATGATTCAATAGTTTTATCGTGTGTCTTGTATCTTCTGCCGCTATTAGGTCCACCTCTTTTAAGGTTCTTAAGGTTCTAAGGGTAATATCCTCAAGATTACCTATGGGAGTTGGACAAATGTATAGTTTTCCTATTTCCAATGATCTCACCTATCTATTCCATAAATTTTGTAGATTTCATCTAAATAATTTCCATCTTCATCATATACTATTAAGGGGTCATGAAACTTTAAATCTGATTTGCCACCTTTGACGCCTTCTAAAAGTATTAGATTTGGTTTTTTGTTGGCTTTTGGTTGTATGAATCTTATGTATTTGGGTTCTATCTTATATTGTCTCATAGTATATATGATATCCACAAGTCTATCTGGTCTATGTACTAGATATATTTTCCCCAATGGCTTTAATAGATAGTTAGAAATGGATATGATGTCTTCAAAATTGCAGGCTATTTCATGTCTAGATATGGCGAAGTTTTCTTCTGGATTGACTATGGCTCCACCGGATCTCATATAGGGTGGGTTCGATGTTATGGTATCAAAGCTTGCTTTGGGAAAGATATTTTTTAAATCTTTTAAATCCATATTTAGTATCTCAATTTTATCTTTTAGATTATTTAACTCTACGCTTTTCTTGGCAAGGTCTGCCACATCTGTTTGGATTTCTACTGCGTATATCTGCTGGATGGTCTTGGCATCTGCCATTCTTATTGGTATAATCCCTGTTCCAGTACCTAGGTCCATAACCATGCCTTTTGGTTTTGCAAAATTAGACAAAAGAATTGCATCTATGCCATAGGAGAATTTTGTGTTATTTTGTAGTATTT
>JAAYGX010000102.1 GCA_012735585.1 Tissierella sp. | reverse complement strand
TTTCTTTCCTTAATGCATCTGCCTTTTTCATTAATTCATAGGCAAATCCATTTCTGCGATACGAAGGTTGAATCCATAATTCATCAATAAAAACATGTCCAAATCCGTTGTATTTGCCCACCTTTGGCATATAAATTAATGAAATCCAACCAACATACCGATTTTCCACTTCAACTGCATAAATAAACAAATTAGGATTAATCAACTCATTCAGAATACTTTGCGGAATTGCCTCTTTCAATGGTACTCTCTCACTGCCATTCATTCTCCAATATATCATGTCATCAAATAAAGAATAATTTTCTAAATCTATTTTCACAACTTTATAAGTCATATAATCATCCTCCTATATTATTTATAATTTGCTGTGCAGCTTGATTCGAGTCTATATTTGATACATCAATCTTAATTGTATCCATTAATACATAATTGCTTAACCTGGCTATGCTACGTTCTATTACATCCTTTGTTCTAATTCCCCTCTCAACATCTTTTGAAATTCTTTCTACAAGTGACTGTTCGGAGCAAATTAATGAAATTTTGTATAAAATAATGTCTTGAAGGTTAAGTTTAGACAATATATTTTTAATAATATATTCTTCATGCATTACCCAACAATAAATAATATTCTCATATTCTGAACATCTCAGAAAGTTATTGAGGACATAACATATATTATCTTCAACCATATTTTTTGTCTCGTCTGTTACAATAAAAGGATTCATATCCCAGCACCAATCTCCATCAAGAAATGCACACTTTGGTAGTAATTTCTGTAATTCCCTGCTTGTTGCCGTTTTTCCTACTCCCATCGTTCCATTAATAAAAAATACATTTTTCAAATAATCACCCTAATTCAAATTTATAATCTAACGTTATATTCGATTTAATGATAGAACATAATTTCTACCTAATTTATTTATGATATTACATATACCTCTTAAGATAATGTCCATAATATCTAATAATCAAATATTAAATAACATTCACTACTTCAAATAAATTGTGTGATTTACACGTAATAAAGTTTATAAACTCTTTCACATTATAAGACGATAACTTCTTTTTTTGTAAAACAGTAATTCTTTCATTCCAAATTAAGATAAATAAATCTTCTGTGATGAAAATTTTTTCTATTTCACTATAGCTTATTGTAACATTTTCCATTAACTGAACTTTATCATCAGTAAAGGTAACTGTTACTTTAACCGTAGAAATTTTTTCATATTCGCTAAATAACTTTATTGCAGCTTTATCAAATAATGTTAACTTTACCTTTTTCAGATTTCTTCCATAGCTAAAATATAATAATCCGATACCAACTGTAAATGCACCTACTAGTAACGGTATTATCATTTCCTTGGGTTCCATTAGGGAAGGAATTAATAGAAAAAAACCTAGAAACAGTAAAAATATCCCATATATCTTATATCTACTACGTCGCTTTTTCAACACTTCTTCAGAGGCTTTTTCTTTTGAGTTCATTTTATCTACATATTTCCACACCTGAGGGTGTTCTTTTCTTGAAACTAATTCTGTTCTTTTTTCTAATGTCTTACTTACTTGTGGCTTGAATGATATATTATTATACTTGGTTAATACAAAAACAAACTCCATACATTTTCCTCCTATTTACATGAATACCAACAAATCCGCCTTGCTTATTTTCATATATGTCATATTTGATTCTTCTGCCATACTAATAAATATCTCCAAAATAATTTTCTTCTTATTTTAGCTGTTGGTATATACTTCTTAGCTAATAATTTAATTTCGTCCAAGGTCATATAAGTGTCATTTTTTCCATGTCTTTCCCAAACCTCTTTACTATGAGCATCATCTTTTTGTAATCTGCCATTTTTAATTAAGTTCATGATGATATTGGGCAAGAAGGCACTTCCCCAAGATATATAATCAACCACACTTTTTGGTTCTACAAGATCTAATATAATTAATTTACCATCTTTTTTCAGTTTGTCTTTCGCAAAATTTAAAAGCCATTCATAGGGTAAATGATGGGCTGTAGCTGTTGTTATAATAACATCTAGACTATTATCTTCAAATTTCATCTCAAGTATGTTTTCACAAATATATTCTATATTGTCCCTAGGATATAGAACTTTTGCATTTTCAATCATTTTATCTGCCAGATCTACTGCTATCACCTTATTACACTTTTCTGATAGCATAGATGAAAGTTCCCCTTTCCCACAACCTATTTCTAAGCAAGTATCCATATCATTCGGTATTAACTTGACCAAATGATTAAAATAACAAATATTATGATTCCATTTTGGCTCATCCAGCTCTGATATCTCATTAAAATCTCTTTTTACAGAATTATAATCTTCCACTTTACACCTCAAAAAAATCAATATTCTCTAAATCTCCGATACTTTCATAAAAAATAATTTCCTTAGATATTCCTTCTAATGTTTCGGATATTTCCGAGCCTCTTTTAGCTATTGTTAGAATAGGTATCCCCTTAGCAAATGCATATCCAGCCTCAATTCCTAACCCAACACCTTTTTCCGATAAATCTATCACTACTAAATCACAATCCTCTATTTTTTCAAATGTTAGTTTCATTAACATCTGGGAACTTGATATTATTAAATCCTTAGTATCTATATCTCTTGCTAAACAGATTGTCTCAAATCCTTTACTTTCGAGGACTGATGATATTTCTTCAATAATCAACTTATTTCTATAATCTTGGTAATACTTGATACCAATATATGCTTTCATAGATCTCCTCCTTAAACTTTGGAATGAAACTACTACCACTCAATTTTTTTTATATCAAATAAATGGTTTCCTATAGTTGTTTTAACTGGTCCTTTAATGATCTGTTCTATATCATCTACTTTTAATTTTAAAAGATTAGTGTGAATTATTTCATTGTCCCTTTTGACAATGTTCATAGGATCAAAAGCTGTTAATTCAAAACCCTCTTTAAGGATGTTAGATTTTAATTTTTTGTTGAAAGCATCTAATATCAAGTTTATTTTATTTACACAGTTAATGACACATTCTTCAATTCGAGTTATATTTTCATTCTCATAATCAATATCTTCAACTTTTATATCTAATTCTTCTTGGATGAAATCGCTTAGAAATGATTCATTATTCATAAATCTATTTTTCCAACTCGGTATATAATCATCTGCAATTAGACCAAGTAATAAACCTTGTATATAGGAGCTATGTCTAATTTTTAAATTCTTTTCACTTACATCTATGAATCCTTTTGTATATTCTTTAAGATTGGAAACCTCTTTATCTTTATTCAACTGATTTAATGCCTTAAATTCAATATAAGCAGCTACTCCTTCTACACTTTCTATTGCTTTTTCATATTCTAAAATATCTCCTATAAGTTTTTCTCTTTTATTTCTTATGTTGAAATATGACGTAATTAAATCCATCTTTTTTTCTCTATTTATCTCTAAATTTGCATTTAATAAATATTGTCTTTCTAATGTCCTGAGGTTTACATTTTCTATTGTAATTGGATAATTAATTCCCAGTAATTCATTGGGAAACCTCTTCTCTCCATTTGCAAATTGAAAACAGTGAAACATTTCATGTACTAATAGAGAGGCTAATCTTTCATTTTCTATGTCTTCTGTAACTGTGTTCATATTCCATATTGCTACATAATTATCGTTAAGTAAAATTGCTGTGTTTCCTATAAATCTTTCATCTACTTTTCCTACATAGAATGAACTCGTCTCTATTAGATCCATATCTATTCCTTCAGCATCATTGATGCAGAAATTTTTATCATCATATATCGCATATTTAGTTTTAGAAAATCCGCTCCATAACTTATCATAATCAATTCGATTCAATAGCCTTTCTATTTCTTCCATTCTTTTTATCACTGTATCCCACCCTACTCAAACATTAATGATCTATTTCTCGTTCAAAAATAATTTCAACTTCCATTGGTACACCATTAGAAGCATATTTTACAGGAAATATCTGTACTAATCTCCAACCTCCCTCAGCATATTTATCAATAATTTCATTATGATTTTTTAATTCTGACACAACAAGTCCCTTTAGGGGTAATTTTACACCTTTATATTGATACATCGATTTTCCTGCCGCATATACAGCCTCCCCCTTCCCCTTTCTTTATTGCAAAATTGTAATTAATCTATAAATTGGTATATTTAGTCTTTTCCTTGCTGTTTTCATTATAATTTTTGCTTCCAATATATACTAGCAACAGTATATATTTAAATACTTTTTCTAGTTTCTATTGTACTTATTTCTTCCTTTATAATTTTAAAGCCAAAGTTTGTCCAAAATTTCAAAGATATTTTGTCTCTATGACATATATGAGTCAAATTATAATACTAAGCAATATAACATCTGTTTTCATGTTCAATAACAAATCCCAAATCTAAATATAGTTTGATGGCTTTTTCATTATCCCCATCTACCATCAAATCAACATTAGATACCTTAAATAAATTTACCGCCTTATCAATTAAATAGCTTATAATAGCTTTTCCGTATCCTCTTCCACGAAATTCTTCCCTTACAGCAATAATTTCAGCGGTTCCACTCATATTTCCGTTTAGCCGTAATACGCTATATGCAATTAAAGTTTTATTCTCAATAATTGAATATACAAAGTGTTTTTTTCCGATATTTTCTATTATATCTGCTCCTGAAATATAAACATTAGGAAAAATTTCATCATGTAGTTCTTTAAGTTTTCCATAATAATCAATCGGCAATTCCCCAATATTAAAGTTTAATCTGTCATTATAAATATGATTTTTCTTAAATATTAATCTATATTCAT
>JAAYGX010000001.1 GCA_012735585.1 Tissierella sp. | reverse complement strand
TTATTAGGACAATTATGAAAGCACATGGTAAATTAGTTGGAATAGTAGAGGTTATAAATATATTAGGCAAAGTTAGAAGAAAAGAAATATTTATTGATTCAAAAGAAAAAGTTTGGAGTTAAATGTTTTAAAATTAAGGAGAGGAAACATGAAAAGGAATGTAAAAAATAAAGCTATAGTAATAGGCGGGAATCATTACAATACATTAGGTGTAATTAGAAGTTTAGGTGAAATGAAAGTTCCAGTATATTTAATATTAACATCAAAATAAGGTGGATATGTAAGCAAGAGTAAATATATAATTCAAAGTTGGGAAGTTGATAATTCAGAAGGTGCTATTATTAATGTTTTAATGAATAATTTTATTAATGAAGAACGCAAACCAGTTATTATACCAACTTCAGATTTTACTATGAAAGTAATAGATAGTAATTTGAATACACTTAAAACTAAATATATAGTTCCTAATGTGAATGGCATTGAAGGTAGAGTTACACAATTAATGAATAAACAAGTAATGAATGAACTTGCTTTTGAATGTGGACTTACTGTGCCTAAAAGTTGGGAAATAACATTACATAATGAAGATTTATCAATTTCAGATGAGATTATTTATCCCTGTATAGTAAAGCCTTTGAGTAGTGTCGAGGGTAAAAAGACAGATATAGTTATATGTCAAAATAGATTAGAATTAGAAAGCAGTTTATTGAAACTTAAAGAAGATTATTATAGGGTCTTGGTGCAAGAATATATAAATGGTAAAGATGCTAAGATGATAGAAATAATTGGGTTTGTCACTATAAATAATAATGAAATAATAGCACCTGCAATAATTGAAAAAGTTAGAGAGTATCCATTAACTGGTGGGAGTACCTCTTACGCTATGGCAGTTAAAGATTCTGATTATATTGACAAAGGAAAGATTATCAATCTAATGGAAAGGATTCAGTTTAATGGCATATTTGATATAGAGTTTAAATATGCAAATGGAAAGACATATTTTATAGAGATTAATTTTAGGAATGGTGCACCAGGATATGCACTATCAAAAATTGGTGTCAATATTCCTTATTTATGGTATTTAGAAGCTACTGGTACCAATATTGATAATATGAAAAAGAAAATAGACAAAGATTTCCACTTTATGATGGAAGCAAGAGATCTAAGACATGTATTTAATGGTGATATAAAACTGACTACTTGGATTAAAGATTTAATTAAGACTAAAGCCTTTTTATTCATTAATTTTAGAGATATGAGGCCTTTAATATCAAGATTGTTTAAAAGATAAACTAATTAATTGGGGTGAATAACATGGTGGCAAAGTATATTTTTAGGTTAGACGATATAGCAGAAAATATGAATTGGGACAATTATTTTTTGTTGAAGGATATATTTAATAACTATGGAGTAAAACCTATCATAGGAGTTATTCCAAATAATGAAGATACTGAGTTATTAAAATATCCAAAGTGTAATTTTGATTTTTGGGAAGAAATAAGAAATTTACAGAAAGATGGCTGGAGTATTGCTTTACATGGTTACAATCATAAATATTTAACGAGTGATTCAGGTATTTTGGATATTAATGATAGAAGTGAATTTGCAGGTGTTACGTATAGTATGCAAAATAAAAAAATATTAGCTGGAAAACAAATATTTAATCAAAATGGTATTAGAATTGATGCTTTTATGGCACCTGCTCATTCTTTTGATGAAATAACTTTAAAAGTTCTTGTAGATAATGATATTAAAACAATAACCGATGGCTATACATTCTATCCATATTATTATAAAAATATTTTATTTGTGCCACAGCTTTTATCAACCCCAAGAAAAATGCCTTTTGGAATATATACATGGTGTTTACATTCTAATACTATGAGCAGTGAAAGTATTGGTATAGTTGAAAAATTTATTAAAGAAAATCAAAGGGACGTAATTTCTTTTCATGAGGCCGAAAAATATGTAAGAAGTGGTATATTAAAT
>JAAYGX010000101.1 GCA_012735585.1 Tissierella sp. | reverse complement strand
GTTTCTTCCCTCATACTTAGATGGGACTGTATCGAATGCGCCAAAGTTGACCATATCCATTGCACCTAAGGATACCACTTGAGGGATCTTATTTAATCCAGCTGCTTCAAGTCGATCGGGTCCAGCATTTAATACCCCGCCAAATAATTCATCGCACCATTCTGTAGTGGTAAGATCAAGAACACCTTCAATAAATCCATCATTAATTAAACTTTCCATGGATTTTCCACCAGTACCTGTAGCATGGAATATAAGCACTTCATAACCTCTAGCTTCTAGATATTCCCTAGCATAGTTTACAGCTGGAGTAGTCAATCCAAACATAGTAGCAGCAATTAGTGGTTTATCAGAAATATACTTTTCTGTCTCATAATTTAGCATTCCCGCCATAGCATGGGCAGCATTGGTGAAGATTTGTGTTGAAATTCTATTTAATCCAGCAACATCAACCACAGAAGGCATCATGATTAAATCACTGGTACCAATATAAAATGATGTATTACCTGAAGCTACTGTGGATACCATAATCTTAGGAACTCCTATTGGTAGGGCTCTCATACCAGGAGTTACAATAGATGTACCGCCTGTGCCGCCAAAGGATATGATACCGTCAAATTTTCCTTCTTCAAAAAGCCTCGGGATGATTTTTTCCATTGCTTTAGATAAAATATCTGTTGCATATGCTCTATCATGCTTTGCTGCAATTTTTTGGATATTCTCACCAATTTCAGAAACAACCTCTCCATTAGTTACATCTACTGGAAAAGCGGATTCAAATACCCCGGTATTAATAGTAAATACCTTTAATCCCAAATTTTCAAAAATATCTTTTACATAAGAAAGTTCCTTACCCTTAGTGTCAAATGTTCCCGCAATACATATTGTTTTCAAATTTACTACCTCCTTAATAATTTTCATTGGTATTAGATATTTAATATATACGACATCAAAATCAAGAAATCCTTCTATATTTATAAATTTCCTAATTAAGTATTTAACATTATATATACCCATAAGAAACTGAGAAACACAGGGGAGGTTTTAGCATAATAAACCAATTAAAGATATTGTAATGGAATTATTTGCATATACAAGACAATAATTGGGAACGCTAATGTTTGAAAAATTAATTATAGAGGTGTAGATATGGAAAATAACATTTTAATTGGAGGAGCTGCTGGACTGGGAATAGATACCCTTGGTATATTAATAGGAAAGATATTATGCCGTAAAGGATATTTTATTCATTCCACTAAGGATTTTATGTCCAGAATTCGTGGAGGTCATAACTTTACCCAAATTAGATTTGGCGTAGAGCCTGTTTGTTCACATTGGCCCCTACTAGATTGTATTATTGCTTTAGACAAGGAAACGGTAGAATTTCATGCAGAAAGGCTTGGAGAAGGTGGCGTAATTATATGTGATGAATCAGTGGAGGCTAAGGATGATAGGATAATCCACTTGCCCATGGCTAGATTTGCAAAGGAAGTTGGGAACAATAGGGCTGCAGGTTCAGTAGCTGCTGGAGCATTGTTTAAGATTATTGGAGAATCCTTCGACATCGTAGAAGAAGTATTTATGGAGAAGTTTGAGAAGGAAACAGCACATTCTAACTTTGAGGCCTTTAAAAAAGGTTATGAATTTGTAGAGGAAGTATTTAAGATTAATAAACCAAAAAAAAGAGAACAAATATTTATTAACTCTAATGACGCAATAGCCCTAGGTGCATTGGCTGGTGGAATAGGATTTTTTGCATCTTATCCAATGGCTCCATCTACAAGTATTATGACAAAGTTATCTATGAAACAGGATGACGCTAAAATCATAGTAGAGCAGGTAGAGGATGAGATTTCAGCAATCAATATGGTTTTAGGTGCATCTTATGCAGGGGTTCGATCCATGACTTCTACTTCAGGTGGAGGATATGCACTTATGGTGGAAGCAATGAGCTATCAGGGAATAACAGAGACTCCCATTGTAGTAGTAGATGTCCAAAGACCAGGACCAGCCACCGGATTTCCTACCCGTACTGAACAAGCTGATTTGGATTTTGTCTTATTTTCAGGACATGGTGAATATCCAAAGATGATTATAGCAGTAAAGAATGCAGAAGATGCCTTTTATCAAACTACCAGAGCTTTTAATCTAGCAGATAAGTATCAAGTTCAGGTTATAATTCTATCGGATCAATATTTAGCCGATGCAACACAGACCATACCACCCTATGATTTTTCTAGGGTAACAATAGAAAGACATCTTATGACTAAAGAAGAATTAGGAAATGAAGAATATAAAAGATATAAACCTGTTGAAAATGGTATCTCTCCGAGAATCATGCCTGGTAAAATTGAAAATGCTTTGGTACGAGTAGAGAGTCACGAACATAATGAATATGGACATATCACAGAATCAGCAGAGGTTCGTACATCAATGCAGGATAAACGTATGAGAAAGATGGAAGGTCTAATAAATGAAATCCAAGAACCAGATTATTTTGGGGTTGAAAGCCCGGAAATTTTACTCATAGGCTGGGGCTCCATGTATGGTCCAATAAAGGAAGCAGTAAATATGCTAAATGAAGATGGAGCATCTGTTGGTGCTCTTATATTTGGTGATTTATATCCTTTGCCAACTAGGTTACTAAAAAAGTATGGCGAATGTGCAAAAAAGCTGGTAAATGTAGAAATGAACTCTACTGGACAATTGGCTAGATTAATACGACAAGAAACAGGGATTTTTCTAGACCATAGTATATTAAATTATAATGGAAGGCAGATGGATTCATATACAGTATACTCAAGAGTAAAAGAGGAGGTGTTATAATGGTAGATGTGAAAATATATGATTCTAAGGATGAAATAGCTTGGTGTCCTGGTTGTGGTAATTTTGGAATTCTAGATGGACTAAAGCAAACATTAGCAGAAATGGAATTAAAGCCTCATGAAGTAGTTATAGTTTCAGGAATAGGTCAGGCTGGTAAAACACATAACTATATAAACACTAACGGATACAATGGACTTCATGGAAGGGCTGTTCCACCTGCTCAGGGAATAAAAATAGCCAATAAAGATCTGAAGGTAATTCTACATTCAGGTGATGGAGACTCCTATGCAGAAGGTGGAAATCATTTACTTCATGGTATTAGGAGAAATGTAGATTTGACCCATGTAGTCCACTTTAATCAAATATATGGATTAACTAAGGGGCAAGCGTCGCCTACAACTGCTAGGGGCCAAAAGACGAATATGCAATTTGATGGAAATAAAACTGATCCATTACAAACACTACTTTTTGCAATTTCTGTAGGCTGTGGCTTTGTTGCAAGAACTTTCTCTGGAGATAAGGAACATTTAGTAAAAACCCTAAAGGAAGCCATTAATTATAAGGGTTATGCCTTAGTTGATGTTTTGCAACCTTGTGTAGCATTCAATCGAGTAAATACATTTAAATATTATAAAGATAGGGTATATACATTAGATTCTACGGACTATGACCCTACAAATAAAGTAGAAGCCATGAAAAAGGCAATGGAATGGGGAGATGATGGAATACCAATAGGTGTAATCTATAGGGAAGAAAAAGAAACATATATTGATAAAATCAGCTATTTAAGAGAAGGTCCAGCCCTAGTAGATAGGATGTGGAACCCAGAGGATGCGAAGAAATATATGGAAGACTATAGATAATATTAATTTATATTGCTAAAACACAGGTCATATCAATTGACCTGTGTTTTTAGTGTAATCCTTTACATCTCAGCCTCTTCCTTGGTTCTTTGGAAAGTTCCATGAGGATGCTCTGGTGGAGCATAAATGGAATATAGTTTAAGTGGTACACAGCCTGTATTTATTAGATTATGCCATTTTCCAGCAGGGATAAATACTACATAGCCATCAGTAACCATTTGTCTATAATATAGATTATTTCTAGAATCACCCATTAGAACTAATCCTTGACCTTTCTCTACTCTAATAAACTGATCATGGTCAGTATGAAGTTCTAATCCTATATCATCACCTGGATTGATACTCATAACAGTCATTTGAAGATATTCACCTGTCCACATAGCAACTCTATAATTGTAATTTTGTTCAGTAGCTTTCTCGATATTTACAACGTATGGATCTGGACCATGGTCCATTAATTGAATACACCTTTCCCAATAGTCGGGATTGTTTTCAGGCGGATTATTGCAATGATTATTGTACATTCTATCATCATAGTTATTCATATTATACATCCTTTCATAGGCTTTTTAATATTATATGTAGGGTGCATGTTGAAGGTGACAACCTATGTGTAACTAGGGCATAGAGTTAGAAAATATATATTTGTAATATAATTTATAATTAAATTATAGGATAAAAAAAGGAAGCTATATATAAAGGCTTGTAATTAAAAATCGGCAAGACATTTAAGAATGCCTAGTATGTAAGAAAAAAATTAGGAGGTTATAAGATGAATAATATTGCAGCTTTTCTGATTTTGGCTATTATCTATTATATTGGCGAATTTATAGGAACAAAGACGAAAGCATCTATTCCATCAGTTTTTGTAACAGCAGTTTTATTCTTAGTAGGTTACTGGACTTTTTTTCCAAAAGATATTGTAGATTTAGCAGGCATGGGGCCACCCTTAGGAGGGACATTAGTTATTTTACTATGTATAACTCATATGGGAACCATTATAAGTATTAAACAGTTAATTGAACAGTGGAAAGTAATAGTTATTACTCTAGCAGGCCTTATTGGAATGGTAGGATTTTGTTGGTTTATTTGTATACCAATTATAGGAAAGGCTTATGTTGTGGCAGGTTTACCACCACTTACAGGTGGAATAGTAGCTGCAACAATGATGAATACTGCAGCTTTAGAAAAGGGGCTATTATCTGCTGCGGTACTAGCTATTGCTATGTATGCAATACAAGGTTTTGTTGGCTATCCTTTAACAGCGCTACTTTTGAAAAAAGAGGGGAGAACTTTACTAGCATCCTATCGTAGTGGTGAAATGAAGCTGGCAACTAATGTAGCTTCTGTAGATGAAGAAATCGGCAATATGAGGATTCAGGCTGTTTTCAAAAAGAAACTAATTCCTCCTATGCCAGAAAAGTACACGACAACTGCATTCATTCTGGGCAAGTTGATGTTTACGGCATATATTGCTAATAGATTAGGTGCATTAACTGGTCTAAATCAAGCTGTTTGGGCGCTTATTCTTGGTATAATATTTACAGAAATAGGCTTCTTAGATCAAGATTCCCTTAATAAAGCTAAATCCTATGGATTTTTAATGTTTGTTTTAATGATATTTGTATTTGCAGGATTAAAGGATGCAACACCAGAAATCCTAGGTGAAGCTATTGGACCAATGGCACTAATCATTGTAGTAGGCGTAGTTGGGATGGGAATTACCTCAATAATAGCAGGTAAAATTTTAAAGGTAAGCATACCTATGTCTATTGCAGTTTCACTTACGGCCTTATATGGATTTCCACCAAACTATATACTTACAGAGGAAGCTGCTAAGGCATTGGCACAAACCCCTGATGAACGTGAATTTTTAATGGAGAGAATGTTACCTATGATGATTGTAGGAGGATTTATAACTGTAACAATTACTTCGGTTATCATAGCGGGATTATTTATAAATCTTTTATAAATAGATCTTGTGAAAGGAGATAGGAATAACAATGAATGTATTTGAAGAAGCTAAAAAAATTGAAGAATATATCATAGAAATGAGAAGACATTTTCATAAATACCCAGAAATAAGCTGGAAAGAAGTAAATACTTCAAATAAGATTTGTGAAGAATTGGATAAGATGAATATTCCATATACTAGGGTATGTGAGACCGGAGTTATAGGTGTTGTGGAAGGAAAGAAGAAAAAACCAGTGATCGGAATAAGAGCAGACATCGATGCTTTACCAATGAAAGAAGAGACGGATTTAGAATTTAAATCTGTAAATGAAGGAGTGGCCCATGCCTGTGGTCATGATTCCCATATAGCAATGTTACTGGGAACTGCAAAGGTATTAAGTGAGAATAAGGATAAGCTAGAGTGCACTGTAAAGCTGGTCTTCCAGCCCGCCGAAGAATTTATCATGGATTCAGGTGCAGGACATAAGATTTTAGTCGATGAAATGAAGGATATTGACAATATTGTGGCTGCCCACATTTGGAACAAAATAGATGCTGGCACTATATCAGTAGATCCAGGACCGAGGATGTCCTCAGCAGATACTTTTAAAATTGAAATAAAAGGTAAAGGTGGCCATGGGGCAATGCCTGCTGATGCAATAGATCCAATAGTAACTGCTGGTGCAGTACTAAGTAGCTTACAAACCATTGTCAGTAGAGAGCTGCCACCTTCAGAACCTTGTGTAATCAGTGTCTGCTCTTTTAATTCAGGGTCTGCCCCTAATATTATCCCGGAAGTGGCTGTCTTACAAGGAACCACTAGGACGTTTAATAGTGATATTAGGGAAAGTTATCTTGAAAGAATGGAAAGGATAATTAAAAACACTTGTGAAAGTTTTAGGGCGGATTACAGTTTCGAATACTATCCAGGTTCTCCCCCAACTATCAATGAAGAAAATAGTAGTATGGTGGCTGAGGAAGCTGTAAGAAAGGTATTAGGAGAAGAAGGCTTGGTAGAATGTGATCCATCAATGGGAGGAGAGGATTTTGCTAAGATGCTGGCAAAGATTCCAGGATGCATAGCATTTATAGGTACAAGAAATGAGGAAAAGGGCAAAGTATACTCAATTCATCATCCTAAGTTTGATATAGATGAATCTGTAATGAAAAACGGCGTAGCTTTCTTTGTACAATATGTATTAGATATGCAGTATAAAATTTGAAATAAATTTTTTGGGTTTAAAAGTTTTGGCTAATATATTTCGGTTTTTAAGTTACTAAAGAACATAAAACAGAGTAGAACTAATTTTAGTTCTACTCTGAAAAAAATTAAATTTGAGGTCATCATAGTACAGATAATCTCAGGTTATCACTCCTCAGCAGAATAAATCTTATCCCCCTTTTCTTCAAGCCAGCTTAATTCCTCAGGAGTAGATTCTCTTCCTAAATCTTCATTTTGATAAGGGTAGCGGCCAAACCGTTCTAATACGTTCCTATGAAGTTTCTCAAAATACATTAGACTATCATCGCCAACCTCTTCATAATATTGTAAAGCCCAATCATGTAGCTCTATAGACTCAGAATGCATAAAAGGGAGAAGGATATATTTTTTCTCTTCTTGATTCAAAGTATTATATTCAGGATGATTTACCACCTCTTGGGCTAGGGCAATAGCCATTTTATCTTGAGTATAGGTTCGAATATCATTTCTAAATAGGTTTCTTGAGAATTGGTCTAAAACAATAATCTCTGCTAGCCTACCTTTAATATCCTTTCTCCAATCTACCAATAATCCCTCAGATGCAGCCTTCCAAGTGTCTAAGAATTTATCTTCTATTAATTGATCAAATTCGTCATTCTCATCAAAATGTAGGGGGACATATTTTGAATCAAACCAAAAATCCAAAACTTCTTTCCATGTAGTAACCGCCATAAAATCTCTCCTTTTTCCTAATACTTATAACTATATTTTTTATATACCCTATAATTAAGGGATTATGGACATAATTTAAATACACCGTCTAATTGGTGACATAAATTGATATATTGCATCCAATAATAAATATATTTATGATAAAATAAAATTGGGATTACCCATCAAATAAAAATAGGAAGAGGATTGTATGTATAGAATAATGATTATTGAAGATGACACTACAATAGCAAAAACTATGAAGGACTATTTAAGTAGGTGGAATTATGAAGTCCTATATATTACTAATTTTAAAGATATCTCAAGCCAGGTAGTTGCTTTTGAGCCACAACTAATATTGCTAGATATAATGCTACCCTATTATAATGGATTTCATTGGTGTACAGAAATAAGAAAGGTATCAAAGGTTCCTATAATATTTATTTCATCTGCAAGTGATAATATGAATATCGTTATGGCTATGAATATGGGGGGAGATGATTTTATATCAAAACCATTTGATTTAAATGTGCTAAATGCAAAGGTTGGAGCATTACTAAGACGTACCTATTCATTCCAAGGGCAAGTGAATTTTCTAGAACATAATGGTGTATTCTTAAATTTAAGTGATACAACATTAAGTTATAAGGATAATAAAATTGACTTAACGAAGAATGAATATAGGATTTTGCAGTTATTAATGGAGAATGTAGGAAGCGTAGTAGCTCGAGAGGAAATTATGCAAAAGCTATGGGAAGAAGATTATTATATAGATGATAATACTCTAACAGTAAATATTAACAGATTAAGAAAAAAGTTAAATGAGTTGGAATTAACTGACTTTATAACGACTAAAAAAGGCCTCGGCTATATGGTGGAGTAATATGAAAGATATCAAATTTGTTTTGTTCAATTATGTAAAATTAAATAGAAAAACTTTGATTATTTTTATCATTTCAATATTTATATTTCTAACAGTTTTCTATCTATATTCTTTACCCTTAGAAGCGATATTTTACGCTATTATCCTAGTCTGTATTTTGTTATTATTGATAGGATCATATGATTTTATAAAATATTATAAAAAATACATTAAACTAAAGAGTATAAAAAAGAATTATCGGCTTAATAATATTTCTTTTCCTAAGTCCAATGATTTAATTCAAAGGGAGTATGAGGAATTAATCATGGCGGTTGCAAAGGATAGGCTGCGAATCATAAACGAAAAGGAAGAAGCCATAGATGACATGGTAGATTATTATACAATTTGGGCACATCAAATAAAGACTCCCATTGCAGCAATGAGGCTTTTGTTACAATCTGAAAAGTCTAATTTATCAACAGATTTACTAGAACAACTTTTTAAAACAGAGGAGTATGTTGAAATGGTTCTCCAATATTTAAGAACGGAGCATATGAGTTCTGACCTCCAAATAAAGCGTTACTCTCTTGATGAAATAGTTAAACAAGCTGTTAGGAAGTATTCTAAATTATTTATTCGTAAAAAAATTATACTTAATTATAATGATTTAAATTGTATGGTGCTTACAGATGAAAAATGGCTTTTATTTGTTATAGAACAGATTTTATCAAATGCTCTTAAATATACGAATAAAGGAGAAATATCAATCTATATGGATTGCAAATCACCGAATACATTGGTCATAGAGGATACAGGAATAGGTATTGAAGAAGAGGATTTGCCTCGTATTTTTGAAAAGGGTTTTACTGGATTTAATGGGAGATCCCATAAAAAGTCAACTGGAATTGGACTATTCTTATGTAAGGGTATCTTGGATAAGTTATCACATACAATTAAGATCGAATCAAAAATTGATAAAGGAACTAAGGTAATGATTGGTCTAGACACAATAGAATTAGATGTTTCTGATTAACTTACCGAAATGTAAGATTAGAGGGGAAAATGTAAGTCAGATAAATGGCAGGGCATTTTCTCTTCTTGTATAATGAACAGGAAGAAAGAAATTAGGAGGAAATTATATGCCACTTTTAGAAGTTAAAAATTTAAAGAAAGTATATACAACACGATTTGGCGGAGCTTCTGTTCAAGCACTTACTAATGTTTCCTTTACAGTGGAGGAAGGGGAATATATAGCTATCATGGGGGAATCGGGATCAGGTAAGACCACTTTGCTTAATATTCTTGCATCCTTAGACAAACCAACAAAGGGAGATGTTTTATTAAACTCCAAGAGTATATTATCTATTGATGAGAAAGAGATCTCTTCATTTAGACGTGACAATCTTGGGTTTGTATTTCAGGATTTTAATTTGCTAGATACATTTTCTATTCAGGACAATATATTTTTACCTCTTGTGTTAATGGGGAGGACTTATGAAGAAATGAATAACAAGCTTATACCCATAGCAAAAAGATTAGAAATAGAGGGTATCCTAAATAAATTTCCATATGAAGTATCAGGAGGACAGAAACAAAGAGCCGCCATAGCTAGAGCACTTATTACAAGTCCGCAGATTATCCTTGCTGATGAGCCTACAGGAGCACTAGATTCACGATCATCGGAAGGTTTATTGAAGATATTTTCGGAAATAAACAATGAAGGGCAGACAATACTTATGGTAACACACAGTACCAAGGCTGCTTCTAATGCAAAGAGAGTACTGTTTATAAGGGATGGAGAAGTGTTTCATCAGCTTTATAAAGCATCACAAACCAATGAAGAGATGTATCAGAAGATTTCAGATACACTTACTATGATAGCCACAGGTGGTGCAAGAGATGAGTAAAGCTTTTTATCCTAAACTTGCACTTAATAATATAAAAAAGAACTCTAGGGCTTATATACCATATTTATTGACCTGTATTGGCACCATTATCATGTTTTATAATATTTGTTATCTAGTGGTTGTAAAAGATTTAGGAAGTTTAAGTGATAGTGGAACCCTAAGATATATGATGCTTTTAGGAACTATAATAGTAGGTGTATTTTCTTTTATATTCCTGTTTTATACCAATAATTTCTTGATAAAACAGAGAAAAAAAGAGTTTGGACTATTTAACATATTGGGTATGGAGAAAAGACATATTGCCAAAATTATGCTATATGAAACCCTCTATATTGCTACAATTAGTTTGGTTAGTGGTATTTTAGGTGGAATTGTTTTAAGTAAACTTCTAGCATTGCTGCTTCTCAAATTAATTAAGTTTGATGTGATATTTGGGTTTGAAATTCCATTCATTGCGGTCGTAGCAACTGTAATACTATTTAGTACTATATTTTTATCCAATCTGATCTACAATGTATTGCAAGTCCATTTATCAAAACCTATCGAGTTATTAAAGGGTGGAAATATAGGAGAAAGGGAACCAAAGACTAAATGGCTTTCGACGGCTATTGGGGTTGTAAGTCTGGGGATTGGATATTATTTGGCTCTTACAGTGGAATCACCATTAGCTGCATTAAATAAGTTTTTTATTGCGGTAATGTTTGTAATCGTAGGTACTAGTTTTTTGTTCAAGGCTGGAAGTATTGCTTTACTAAAATCCCTTAGAAAGAATAAAAACTATTACTATCAAACAAATCATTTTATATCTGTTTCAGGTATGATTTATCGTATGAAGCAGAATGCAGCAGGCCTTGCAAATATTTGTATTTTGTCCACTGCTGTTATTATCACGCTGTCTACAACAATTTCTTTATATGTAGGAGTAGATGATTTACTACGGACTAGATTTCCAAGGAATATAGAAATTAATGCTTGGAATACATCTAGTGAAGAATCTGAAAGATTAAATGAAATAATTATAGAAAACACAATGGAAGCTAATGTTGCCATTGAAAATGTAATTCAATTTTCTTCTATAAGTTTTATAGCTAAACAAGATGGATCCAAATTTGTGATCCAAGATAATGATTCTTTTTCAATAAAAGATTTATCAACATTAGTTTTTACTACTCAAGATGATTATAATAGATTGGAAGGAAAAAATGTATCCTTGGGAAAAGAAGAAGTCTTAGTTTATACGTCTAAGGGCCAGATTCCTGGGGAGATGATAGACTTGAATGGCTATGAATTGACTATTAAAGAGAAGCTCGATTCTTTTAATCTAGATACTGACAATATAGCATTTCTTTCCGATAGTCATTATATCATTGTAGATAGCTTAGATACAATAAATCAGGTTTATAATTATCTTCAGGAAGATAATAAAATGCGAGAGCTTGACTATTATTATGGTTTTGACTTAGAAGCTGATAGTAGTACACAGATAGAATTGGTTAATTTAATAAGGGGCTCTATAAATAATGAAGGTTTAAATGCTAGGATTGATGGTGTAGAAGCGCAAAAAGAGAGCTTTTATACACTCTATGGAGGATTATTTTTCCTTGGAATATTTATTGGAATACTATTCATAATGGCTACTGTGCTGATCATCTATTATAAACAAATTGCAGAAGGTTTCGACGATAAGGATAGGTTTGAGATCATGCAAAAGGTAGGTATGAGTCGTAAGGAAATAAAACAATCCATAAGAAGTCAAGTCCTTACAGTATTCTTTTTGCCCTTAATTACTGCAGTGGCTCATGTAGCATTTGCATTTAAAGTAGTTACTAAGTTACTATCAATATTTTATCTTACAAATGTGAACTTATATGCTTTGTATACTGGATTGACAATAATAGTATTTGCTTTCTTTTATATAATTGTTTACACTCTGACGGCAAGAACCTATTATAAGATTGTTAGTTAGATAGATTTGAATAAAAGGACGTAAATCTGTTTATTTTAATAAAGAAAAAGGTTAGTTTGAAAGAGCTGCACTGCGACGGCTGGCCATCGCCTAGTCCTGGATGGGGTTTTGATTGCAACCCTAATTTGCTCCGTAGGAAGTCATTGGGGAGTGCCTCCGGTGCAGCTCTATTTTTTTATATGTGGCTTACTTCTTCAAATTTGGAATTGGAGACTGGTTTTAGAAATTTATTAGAATATGCCTAGTCGAAGCGATATATTCTTTAAATATTAGACCCCTTAGTCTTTACTGACATATCATACCCCAATTCATAATACTGATTATTATTGAATTCAAAAGTTTTGATTACTTCAAGACCTAATTTTTCTGTATGAGCTTTATAGGACCTTGGATTGATTTGATTAATGAAAGTAATCATTATAGGATATCTTTTCTCCATTTGTGTTCTGGAAAACTCAAATAGATTTGGAAGCACATCAGTACCACGATAAGCCTTATCTATACAAATTGGTC
>JAAYGX010000100.1 GCA_012735585.1 Tissierella sp. | reverse complement strand
GTATACTCCATTTTTGTATCCTCCTTTGTTACTTGATTTATTACGTTAAATTTAACTAATAATACATTTTATTTAATTATTATACTATAAGAAACCATTGATAGGGAAACTCTTTAATTCATATAAATCATGTCACGGTCAAATTCATTTACTATTAAGGCATACAAAAAGCAGGGATTCATCCCTGCTACATCTATTTACCTTTATACAAATCCATGGATCCTAATACTACATGAGCTAGACCAAATCCCAATAATCCTGTTGCTACCATTGAGCCCATATCCATTTTCTTTAACTTTCTTCTAGTTAAATCAGGTACCCTACTATATATTGCAGCTCCTGTCACTGCTGTACCTAACATTGTTGGTATCAATCCTTTTCGCATTAGTATTACCTCCTTTAAATTGATTGATTAAATTTATTATCCTCAGTTAATGTGCTAAATATACTGTTATAAAATTGGTTAAATTTCTATATTAGCTACATTTTCTCCATTTAAAATAACTTGAACATTAACCTTTTTGTCAGGGTACTTTTCCTTTATTTGCTTTGCATATTCATCTGCAATCTCTTGAGCCCTTTCAACAGAAACTTCATCTTTTACAGTCATAGCACCAATAGCCCATTCTTCCCTTAAGTAAATTTGACCATCTAATACTTCTTCATCAGCTAATAATTTTTCTGTTAAATCTACATCTTGATCCTGGTTTCTCGGTGGTACAGTCTCATCATTACCATCTTGATTATTTTCATTATCCTCTAAGCCATTTTGGTTGTTATTATTGTTATCGTTTGTGTCATTTTGACCAGTACCATTACCAGTGTTATTGTTTGCGCCATTTTGACCAGTATCATTACCGGTGTTATTCTTGTCAGTACATGCCGATATTACTGCAATTGAAAATATTAGAATTAAGCATATAAATATTTTTATTTTTTTATTTTTCAATTACATCACCTCCAATATTAGTAGTATAACAAAGTAAACTAATCTATAACTAACGTTTTTTGTATCAATTCCTTAATTTTGGAAAGTTCAGATAGAAAAAAAGTAGACCATAGAAATAAATCTACATCCACCTTACATTTGTTCATGGTAAACGGACTTAGATTAAAGTTTATTGTCAATAACCTCCATACGTTGCTTTCAAGTCATTCTGATATTTGTTAATATTTTAAATATAATATTGAACACACAAAAAAGACTTGTAAAATCTACAAGTCTTGTAATTATCAATGGCACTCTTATTTTATCTTTTAAATAATCCTGTTGTATAATAATAATAATAATCAGTTTTTCTAGTATTAGTTATTGGAGCAGAAGCCATTAGAGAAAATTCTTTATTATATCTATATAAATATCCATTTCCTAATATAATAATATCATCTCCGTCCAGATCCAGATGCTCTATATTATGATTAAATTCAATGATCTCACTGCTTGTATCATCAATATTAAATATACTGATTGTACTTCCTGTAACTCCTACTGGATCAAAATGAGTTATTACTAGATTATCTCCATACTCTAGTATTTGAAAAGGAAAATTTTCCTTTAAATTATATGTCTTGATTTCTCCACTTTTTCCATTATACTCTAATAATTTATTTGCAGGCTGATTCTCTATACTATCTATTGAATAGGATGCCGTAAAATACAATTTATTGTTCTTTATTACTGTATCATATTGTCCAAACCCTATATGAGAAATATCTATTTCTTTTTGGATATTCAGCGTATTAGTATCAATTATATAAAGGAATGTTTTCATTTTTCCTGAGTCTTCACTTTCACCAAAGGCAAACAACTCATTTTCATAGACTTCAATATAGCTAATGTAGGTATCAGGTATTTGAATTTTAGACAATTCCTTTGTTTTTCTATTACATTTTACAATATTAGAAGTAAAGTCCATGGTATTTACACCAAAGATAAAATCATTATTTACAGTTATACTATTCATATTCTGCAATCCAGTATCCCACTTCTCTATTTCAAATCCATCTAAATCGTATTCCATAATAAATGTAAGCTCTTTTTGATTATATATTCCCTTTGGAACAATAAACATGCTCTTGTCAAAAACTATAGGCAGTGCAAATCCATCTCCCATAGAGCCATACTTAATTTTTTCCTCCCCTACCTTTTCTAAATTAACATCATAGAAGGATAGATAGGACATATTTTCTTGGCCTGTTGTTTCAATGACTCCATATCTATAATCAATTCTTTTCATATTAAAACTATTATTGTTACATCCTAATAATATTAATAAAAAAGCCATTATCATAAGAATTAAGCATCTTCTCAACATTTGTTTCCCTCCTAAGCTTTAATAGTGGATATACTAATTG
>JAAYGX010000099.1 GCA_012735585.1 Tissierella sp. | reverse complement strand
TTTTTTTGGAGGTGATTTTATGGATACTGGGTGGTGTAGCTTAAATTTAGAAGAAGGCTGAAGTATATGTAGGATTATTTAATTGTTATAAATTATCTTTTCTTTACATATCCTTCAAAAAAGATCTTCTTCAAATCTTTATTCCAATTATTATATAAAATTCAATACAAATTATATTTTTTGGTTAAACTGATTTTAACCTTAGTTTGTTATTGTCTTTTTTGGAGGTGTTAAAAGTGAAAAAAAGAAATGTAAATAAAAATTCCGAAAATACAATGAAAAAGGCAAAAGAAATAAATAAAAACCTACAAGAGATATCTTTAAAAGATGTAAATTCTATTATGAAGGATTTAGAAACTTCAAGTAAAGGATTAACCTCACTTGAAGCTGAAAACAGATTAGAATTCTTTGGGGCCAATGAAATTGAATATGAAAGGAAGAATCCATGGTATATTTACCTATTAAAATCATTCTTGGACCCTTTCGTGCTAATACTTGCAGTGATTGTATTCGTAAGCTATTTTACAGATATATTGTTTGCAGCACCAGGAGAAGAAAGCTGGATGACAATCTTAATTATTTTGACAATGATTGTTATTAGTGTAGTGCTTAAATTCCTCCAAGAATATAAATCTAGGATAGAAGCAGATAAACTTAAGGACTTAGTGCCTACAACTGCTACTGTCTTACGAAAAGATACTGGTAGAGAAGAAGTTATTATGTCAAATATTGTTCCTGGAGATATGGTATATTTAGCTGCTGGAGATTTAATTCCTGCAGATTTAAGAATAATTTCCTGTAAAGACTTATTTATATCCCAGTCTTCTTTAACAGGAGAATCTGAACCTGTGGAAAAGTTACCTGAAAATAGGGGAGATATTCATGAAAAAGGTGTTTCTGATTTAGACAATATACTATTAATGGGAACTATAGTTGTAAGTGGTTCGGCTACTGCCATAGCCCTTAAAACTGGAAATGAAACCTATTTTGGTACCATTGCAGAGTCTATATCTGAAGACAGAGGAGAAACTTCCTTTGAAAAAGGTGTTAAATCCGTTTCTTATTTATTAATTAGATTTATGCTAATTATGGTGCCTATAGTATTTTTAATTAATGGTATTTCCAAAGGAGATTGGTTAGAGGCTTTCTTATTTGCCATATCCATAGCAGTAGGTCTTACACCTGAAATGCTTCCAACTATAGTTTCCACTAATTTAGCTAAGGGAGCCATATCTCTATCTAAGAGAAAAACTGTAGTGAAAAGGCTTAGCTCTATTCAAAATTTTGGAGCCATGGATGTACTTTGTACAGATAAAACTGGAACTTTAACCTTAGATAAAATAGTATTGGAGAAGCACTTAGATGTCTTAGGTAGGGAAAATGATAGGGTATTACGCCATGCCTATTTAAATTCCTATTATCAAACAGGACTTAAAAATCTATTAGATTTAGCCGTAATAGATTCAGGACTAGAAAAAGGTTATGAAGATCTAGATAAGAAATATGAAAAAGTAGATGAAATTCCCTTTGATTTCACCAGAAGAAGAATGTCTGTAGTATTAAGATCTGAAGGAAGTAAACGTCAATTAGTAACTAAAGGTGCTGTAGAAGAAATGCTATCTATTTGTTCCCTAGTGGAAATAAATGGAGATGTAGTTCCACTAACTGATGAAATAATTGATAAAGTAATGAAAACAGTAAATGAAATGAATAATGATGGAATGAGGGTCTTAGCAATTGCCCAGAAAAATGATATACCAGATGAAGATACCTTCTCTGTAGCTGATGAGAAAGATATGGTATTAATGGGCTATATAGGATTCCTAGATCCACCAAAGGATACTGCTGCTGAAGCTATAAATGCATTGCAAAACCATGGAGTTAAGGTAAAGGTATTAACTGGAGATAATGAGGGAGTAACTAAAAAAGTTTGTAAAGATGTAGGTATTCCCATAGATAATGTAGTATTAGGCACAGATGTAGAAAATATGACTGATGAAAAGCTGTCTAAAGTAGTAGAAGAAACTAGCATCTTTGCTAAGTTGTCACCTATACAAAAGGAAAGGGTAATTTCCATATTGCAAGATAATGGCCATACTGTAGGATTTTTAGGTGATGGAATCAATGATGCCCAAGGATTAAAACAGGCAGATGTAGGAATTTCTGTAGATACAGCTGTAGATATTGCCAAAGAATCTGCAGATATTATATTACTAGAAAAGGATTTAAATGTATTAGAACAAGGTGTAATTGAAGGCAGAAGAGTATTTGGTAATATTATTAAATATATTAAAATGACTGCCAGTTCCAATTTTGGTAATGTATTTAGTGTATTGGTAGCCAGTGCATTTATTCCATTTTTGCCAATGTTACCTATACAATTATTAGTCCAAAATTTACTATATAGTATTTCCCAAATTGCAATACCATTGGATACTATGGATGAGGAATATCTAGCAGAACCTCAACAATGGAATGCAAATGATATAGGTAAATTCATGGTATGTATTGGACCAATTTCCTCCATATTTGATATTGCTACCTTTTGGGTTATGTGGAATGTTTTTGGAGCAAATACAGTAGATAAGGCACCCTTATTTCAATCGGGTTGGTTTATAGTGGGAATAGTCTCTCAAACCTTAATAGTTCATATGATTAGAACTAGAAAAATCCCCTTTATTGAAAGTAGGGCTTCTACTCCACTTATGGTTATGACTTTTGTGATTATAGCCATAGGAATTATGATTCCTTTTACAGGTTTTGGAACTTATATTGGATTAGTGCCATTGCCAGCCAATTACTTTTTTTGGTTTATAGGAATAATATTAGCCTATTCTATATTAACTCAAGTAGCAAAGAACTTGTATATTAAGAAATTTGATTCTTGGATGTAATTTAGGCAAATATTAGGGGCACCTTTGGTGCCCCTAATACTTGAAATAACAATTCCAAATAAAAGGAACAGTGGCTTTCACTTGCTTTACATACAAAGAACATAGCTAAATTAAAAAAGATAGTCTCTATGTTTGATTTTAAAATATAAGAACTATCTTTTTATTAGATATAGTTATGAAGCATGGTGTAGTTTAGGGCAAGTAGTCTATTTGATGCAAAGAGAACTGTCCCCAGTGCATAAAAAATCAATATATTCACTCCAAGATTTGACAAAATTTGCATCACACTTATGTTATAGTATCTATAATGTTATAAATTGTCATTTAAGATAACTACTATTCAATTCTACCATAGAAATCATTTAATAGTAATGTGGGTTAGATTTGATGCTTACAGATAACAGGTAAAACCTTTGTCAGAAATCAGTATGACTTAATGAAAGATACCATAAGACCTTTTGATACTCTGATAATAAAAGAGTTAGATAGACTGGTAAGGGATATGCAAGGAATAAAAGAAGAATGGGATTATTTTACTGAAAGATATGTAAATATAGTAGTTGTAGATATGCCAATTTTAAATAATTATAATACATTTCTGAAAACAAAATCTAATTGATAACATTAAAAAAGGTAGTAACACTTTTATTACTATCTTTTTTATTATGAGTAGGGAGTTGATTAATCGTGAATATGCATTCAAAGAAACGAGTCTATTTTCTTGGTGCTCTTCTGATCTGCGTTCTTGCTTTAAGTTATATTTACAGAGCAAATAAAAAGGATGATTTTAACACCGAACCACACCTGCAGGAAGGAGGAGAGGTGGGGTTGTCGATTAGTGATCAGTCTGGAGCATTTCTTTATGATGAAGAGCTTCTTGAAATATCGGATGGTAGTGCGACATTAACTGTTTGGCTTGAACATACAAAGGCACAGGCCGAGGAATATGGACTAATTGTACTGCAAAATTTTATACAAACTCCTTTTTACAAAGATGGTAACAATATTGACCACATTTTTGAATTTAAAGCTGAGTCCTATTCAGAAAATAAACTCCAAATAGATGTTCCTATTAATGAGGAAACATTAGAACTTTCGGTTATTATAGTTAGAAAACCAAATGAAATTATTGAGGATTTTCAATTAGAAACTGCCTTACAATTGGAACAAGTATTTGTAAAGAGATATATAATAAAGGATCAATCGATTTATAATAAAGAAGATCTTTTAACGACTGCTGAACCCGATAAGGTTATAAAAGATGATGTTAATCCTGATTTGTTTATTAGTTCACAATCGGTTGACCTCTCATCATTTTCCTCGATTAATGAAGATGATAATTTCTACATGCATGTTGGAAATAATTTATCATCAGAAGAATCGATTGATTACATAATTGTTGGGTTTAAAGACTGGGTTCAATACTCTTTTATTGATAACATTGAGTCTCTTTATATTCCGGAAATTGATTCAGGGGAGAGAAGGGTCTTTGAATTAATAACGCCTTCAGTAGAGAAAAAAGAAAATATTCAATTTATTGCCTTTCCTTATCCATACGAAAGATGGGATGATCGGTTTTATACTAAGGCCCAGGGCTCATTTAGAATAGTCGCTGTTCCTCACATTAATAAATAAAAATTCTCATACCTTATTATTAAATCTGCCTTTAGGTACCTAAACCATATAGGCAGAGGCTCCAAACTGGTTCTTCCTCATAATTGGTTATTAATATCATGAAAATAAAGATTAATATATGACCTTTTTTCTTAATAATTCATAACTTGTTCTGCCGTACATATCCCTTTTTGTTTGTTTTATTTTATTTACATTACCTTCCGTTGCACCATTACTTAAACCAATTGAAGCTGCATTTATTACTGCTTCCCAGTCTTTCTTTAATGATAAGATATATTTATTTATACATTCTTCTTCATGATTACTGTTTAACAGATTTAACAAACATAATACATTTAAGTTAGTTAGGTATTCCTTGAATCTTTGATAGAAATATTTATATTTTTTTAATACTGGATATTTTTCTAGTACTTTATTTATATCTTCTACTACTTCTTCTTTGTATTTCCAATTAAGTATATATTTTATTATTTGACTTCTACTTACTTTGACTATAGATCCCTTCTCCTGATTATTATTTTTTCGATTGTCCTTTTTAATTTTTGATATATAGTGCCTAAGGGTAGAATATTTTAAATTAGATATTTTACTCTTAAGTTTTCTATATACTTCAGAGATATTTTTAGTTATATTGTATAACTCTATTATTTCTGATTTGTAGTTATCTAAATAACTAAAATTTCTGTTGCTAACATCGTAAACACTAATTTTCTCTATGTCTATAGACTTAATATATTTTGATATTGTTTTCCTATCTAATTTATATTCTTCTGCTAGTTTTCTCATTTAGTTTCCTCATTGATTTACCATTAGTTCTACATTCTGGATTTTCACATCTATATTAAATCCTGCAATCTCCTAGTAAAATATGTTGATTTTTTAGTAGAGGGAGTATTACAAGAAGGACAACGGCATTCTTTTCTTTTACTGCTAAAATATATTGTAATTTTATCATTTTCTACTACTATATTGGTTTCCTCTAAATATTCTGGAAACATATCTTTAACTAATTTATATTTCATAAACATCACCCAAGTATACTCAAGTATACTATATATCTTTTATGATATTCATGCAATAACCAATTGTGAGGAAGAACCTAATATACAGTGGCCATTATATATCATAAAACAAAAAACCCTACTTCGACCTACGAAATAGAGTTTTTATATGTAACTGGCAACGTCCTACTCTCCCAGGACGTCTCCGTCCAAGTACCATCGGCGCTGAAAGGCTTAACTTCTGTGCAAAGAGAACTGTCCCCAATGCATTAAGAGAACTGTCCCCAATGCACCCAATGCACAGAAGCAAAACCTGCTCCTATTACTATTAACTTCTTCTGCTAATAAGTTCTTCTTCTATATCCTTTATGGATATATTTTCATTTACCATAAGGA
>JAAYGX010000201.1 GCA_012735585.1 Tissierella sp. | reverse complement strand
GCCCAGGTGCAGGCCCACCCACGTCAAGAGCACCTGGGCCGCCGCCACCAGCGCCACGGCGTAGGCGCCGAAGCCGATGAACGCCGCGCCCAGGCCCGCGGCCAGCGCGTCCAGACCCAGGGCCACGCCCAGCACTACCGCTTCGCCCGCGTCGATGGCGCCCGAGCCGTCCACGTCGGCGCGGCCCGGCTCTTTGAGCACCTGAATGACGATGCCCGGACCCGGCAGGCGGATGCAAAGGAGCGTGGCCGCCTCGTCGCGGCTCTCGGCCCAGCCTTTGGCCATGTTCCATGCGCCCAGCGCCACGAACACGGCCGCGCCCGCGACGTTCGGGGCGCGCCAGACGCCCGCGCCGGCCAGCGCCGCCCCGGCCGTCATCGCGGCGGCGAAACACGCCGCGCTGCACACGCCGATGACCAGAAGCGACCGCGCGGGCACCTGAATGCGCCGCAGGCCGTAGGCCGCGCCGACGGCCAAGCCGTCGGCGCCCAGCGCCAGCGCCACTGCGGCGGCGGACCAAATTTCCATGGGCGGCCCCCTCAGCCGTCAATCCGTCCCAAGCTATGAGCCAGACTATGAGGGGAGCCGGGATGTTGACCGCCGCGCGGCGCGAAGGCCGTCGCGCTCGCCGGGGCGGCGCGTTTGACACGATCCCCGCGTACACGGTATAATTTTTGTGCGTGGGCCGGCGAATTCGCTGGCTATTGTTTTCTTTGGGGCGTGGGGTAAGGGCAGCCCGCGAGACTTTGGATCTCGTTGTCTAGGTTCGAATCCTAGCGCCCCAGCCAGAAGCCGCTGCAGAGCGGCTTTTTCCTTTTGGGGCGCCCGGCCGCCCGCATGGCGGCCACGGGGCGCCGGCGGCCGCGGCCGGCGCCCCGCTCATACGCCGGCCAGCCAGGCGCTGGGCCGGACCACCACTTCCCTGGGCCGCTCGCGCACCGCCTCCAGCACCACCAGCGACGTGTAGTCGTCCACCAGCTTTTCCTCCGGCGCAGCCGTTTCGATGAGGACGCCGATGCCGGCCACTTCCGCGTCGAACTCGCCCATCAAGTCCACCAGGCCCCGGGCGGTGCCGCCGGCTTTCATGAAGTCGTCGATGATGAGCACCCGGGAGCCCGCCGGGACGGCCCGGCGCGACAGCGACATGGTCTCAATCCGCTGCGCGGAGCCCGAGACGTAGTTCATCGTCACCACGGTGCCGTCGCCCAGGCGGCGGCTGCGGCGCACGATGGCCAGCGGCACGTTCAGCGCCCGGGCGGTCATCATGGCGATGGGGATGCCGCGGGTCTCCACCGTCACCACCACGTCCGGCTCCCGGTCGTAAAAGCGCGTCGCGAACAGCTCGCCGATTTGCGCCAAAAGCTGCGGCGCCGCCACGATGTCGTTCACGTACAGAAAGCCGCCGGGCAGGATGCGCTCCGGGTCGGACAGCGCCTCCACCAGGCCGCCCACCACCGCGCGCATTTGGGCGCCCGACAACAGCGGCGCGTAGCGCACGCCGCCCGCGGCGCCGGCGATGGTCTCCACCCGGCCCAGCTCCAGCCGGGCGAAGGTCTCCCGGATGATGGCGATGTCTTCGCTGAGGGTGGACTTGGCCGCGCCCAGCAGCTCGCTCAAATGGGTCAGTGTAATGGTCTGGTACGGGCGGTCTACGAGCAGTTTCGTCACCGCCGCGATGCGTGCGCTCCTTCGCAACGCCCGCGACCTCCCTCCGTTGCCTTCCGGGCGCATCCGGGAAGGCCGGTGCCGCCGGAACGCCTCGGTTTCGGCCGGGGCGTCAGCGGCCGCCCAGCTCCGCCGCGGCGATGGCCAGGTCGCCGGGCTTGTCCACGTCAAACCCGACCTCCGCGTGGGGCACCTCGATGACGGCGCCGTGGATGCCCAGCTTCTCCCGCACGATGCGCTCGATGTCCCCGGCCGAAAGCCGCCGGAGCAAAAAGTTGATGATGAAGCCGAGCCCGAGAATCCGGGCCATGCCGAGAGGGTCTTTGCGCAGCGCCACCACCCGGTCGAACAGGTAGCGGCGTTCGAGGACCATGTCCGGGTTGAGCAGCACGAAGTTGCCGCCGGTGAACTGCCCGTCCCGCAGGCCGACGTACGTGCGGCGCACGCCCGGGAAACGGGCTTCGCTGGTCTCCCGCCGGACCATGGGGTAGTACGCGTCCGGTTCCGGCG
>JAAYGX010000098.1 GCA_012735585.1 Tissierella sp. | reverse complement strand
GTTTTCGTCTGGTGACGATAGCAAGAGGGACACACCTGTTTCCATACCGAACACAGAAGTTAAGCCTCTTAACGCCAATGGTACTTGGGTGGTAACGCCCTGGGAGAGTAGGAAGTTGCCAGGCAATTGAAAAAAAGCTCTATTACGATTAATTTCGTAGTAGAGCTTTTTTATTTGCCCAGTATTAGAATATTATTCTTTACTTTTATGGAGTAAGGTATAATTCCTAAAATTGGAGTTTACTAGCAAACTATGCTATAATCAGATACAAGGATAATTTATCTGTTATATTATGTAAAATATAGGGTATACTTATATTGGTAAATTATAAAAGATAAAATAAATGGAGGTAATAAGATGAAATCATTAAAAGGTACAAGAACAGCAGTAAATTTAATGCAATCATTTGCTGGTGAATCACAAGCAAGAATGAGGTATACATATTATGCTTCTACTGCAAAAAAAGAGGGATATATACAAATGGCCAATATATTCCTTGAAACAGCTGAAAATGAAGCTGAGCATGCTAAAAGATTTTTCAAATTCCTGAATAATGACTTTTGTGAAGAAACAATAAACATTACAGCTGATTTTCCTGTGGCGTTAGGTGATACGGCTCTTAATTTAAAAGCCGCTGCAGCTGGTGAAAATGAAGAACATAGTGATCTATATCCTAAATTTGCTGAGGTAGCAGAAGAAGAAGGATTTAATGATATAGCATATGTATTTAGAGAAATAGCTGAAGTTGAAGAGCGTCATGAAAGAAGATTCTTAAAATTACTTGCTAATATTGAAAATGGTGAAGTATTTAAGAAAGAAGAAGTAGTAGAATGGAAATGTAATAACTGTGGATACATTCACACAGGAAATGAAGCCCCAGAAGAATGTCCAGCATGTGCTCACGGACAAAAATACTTTGAAGTATTTAAAGAAACATATTAATATAGGCAAAAAAGACTCCTTATTGGAGTCTTTTTTAATGGACAAAAGAATCGTTCGAGGCCACTATATAAATGGTAAATATTTATTATCCTTGTTCAATTTTGGTTTCGATAATATATTTTCTAATATATGAATTCCTTCACGGATTTCATTTTTACTTACAGTACCAAAGCTAAGCCTTATATAATTGGAATATAGACTATTATCAGTGTAGAATACCTTACCGGGCACGATGGATAGATTATATTCAATACATTCCTTATAAAGTTCGAGACCATCAATATCCTCAGGTAGTTTAATCCATATACTAAGCCCTCCATTAGGAGGAGTAAACTCTATTCCATATTTCTTTAATTTATTAAGTTCTGATATAAAAAAGTCATATTTTTCCTTATATACTTCACGTACCTTTTTTATATGATCTTTCCAATACCCTTTTCGTAAGTACTCATCAAAGGCTCTTTGTAGAAATCCAGAAGAAGATATATCTGTAGTATGCTTGGCCTTTATAATATCCTTAAATAGTTTATTAGGTAATGTTATAAACCCAATTCTTACTCCAGGCATAAATATTTTAGAAAAGGATTTAATAAATATAATATTGTCATACTTATCCTTGGATTTTAAAGGTAGATCTATTACTTCATTAAAAGATAAATCTGTTAAGAAGTCATCTTCAATAATATAAAACCCATATTCATAAGCAAGGGACAATAATTCATTCTTTTTTTCTTCACTATATGAATAAGTTGTAGGACTTTGGAAATTAGTCATTATATATAAAAACTTGGGATGATATCTTCTAATATAGGTCTTTAAAGAATCAATATCTATACCGTTTTCTAACATTGGTATTCCAATAATCTTTGCACCTCTAGATTCAAATGCAGAAAGGGCACCTGAGTAAGTAGGGTTTTCAACTAAAATACAATCTCCTTGATTAATTAAAGTCTTAGATATAATATCTAAGGCTTGTTGCCCACCAGAGGTAATTAAGATTTGCTCCTTAGTGACCCTAATATGGGAGTTTTCAAGTAAAAACCTTGATATAGATTCTCTTAATGGCTCATACCCCGTAATTTCAGGGTACAAAAATGCATGGGCACCATCCCTATCTAATACTTGAGCCAATGATTGTTTAAACTCTTCAATTGGGAAAACATCCGGAGTAGGAGAAACAGAGGCAAAGTTAATACTATCCTGTGAAATAGGTAGTATACCTGATACCATCAATTCCATATCTCCTTCTTCAAGATAAGAAAAATCATCGGGATTTGGAATTCTATTTATATATGTTCCACTACCCTTTATTGAATAGACATAGCCGTCTTGCTCAAGTTGCTTATAAGCATTAACAATAGTTACATTGTTTACTTCAAGATTTTTTGCTAATTGCCTTATTGAAGGTAATTTATCATTTTCTATTTTGTTATCATCAATAAGCTCTTTAATATATTCAGCAACTTGAATATATAATGGAGTATCTAATTCTTTATTAAGGGAAATACTTAACATATGTTACCTCCTTAAATGTATGGATACATTCATTATATCAAACTTTCTCTTTAATACAATAAAATAATATCTTGTTATACAGGATTACCCTAGGATTATCTCCACAGTTTTGCCTTTTGAATCGTAGCTAATTACCTAATTAATAAATTAATATCTTATTCTATGGAAAATATAGTAAAATTATAATACAATTAGGACATGGGAATATAAAGTAAAAGGGGAATCTACATGGAGGATAATAGAAACAAAGATCATAAAGGATTTAAGATATTTGTATTATTGCTTCTTGTTGTAGTAATAATTTTTATTAATAAAGGCAATCATACAAAATTTATAGAAGCCTATCAGTCTCTTACCATAAGGGATAAAAGATTAGAAAAAATAGAATCGATTGATTTAAATCCTGATATTGATAAAGTTGGATTATTTCAAAAAGACATCGGAATATTAAGTGGGGACAAATTATCAATAATCGATATAAATCATGTGCTAATCTTAGAAAAACAATTTAATTTTAAGGATCCGGATATAGTCTTTGGTCAAGAGGCCTCATATATAATGGACAAGTCCACAGGAGATATTTATATAATTAATAATGTGGGTGAGACTGTAGAGAGATTAATTTTAGACAATGAAATATCTAATTTAATAGAGAATGGGGATCATATAATTGTCCATACTAAATCTGATGATGAAGATCATATCGTCATACTTGGTGATAATGGTGTAATTTTAAAGCTTCATCCAATAAAGGATATGAATATCCTAACATACAATGTAGATAAAAGTAAGGAAAAATATTTAATAAGTAATTTAATAGTCAAAGATCAGCTAAAAAGCCAAATTCATACCTACTCAATGGACGGTGAGTTACTAAATATTAATGAAATAGATAATGAAATAATTATATTTTCAAAGTTTGTTAATGAAGATTTAATAGTCTTAAGTGATAAATGTCTATACTATATTAAAGATGAAAAAATCCACTGGAGAAAATCCTTATCTAATGTTCAAGATATAATATTAAATGATTAAGAGATTTATATATTATATGGAAATACTTTAGAGTCATTTAATCTTGAAGGAAGGACGATTGAAAAGATTCCTTTGGCTGAGGGCTTAAGGAAAATGAAATATTTCGAAAAATCTATTTTACTCTGGGGAGACTATGATTTAGTTGGCATACAGGGAGATAAAGAGATTCTGAAATATAAACATGATAAACCTATTGAAAATATTATAATAAATAATAATTATCTAGGCTTAGTTGATGATAGTAGCCTACATTTATTTGAAGTGAATAATAAGTAATATATTTTATAGGTACAAATACAAGACATATGAAGATGGATGTGAGAAAATGATTAATAAAAACTTATATACAGGAATTGTACTGATCGTTTTAGGGGTTTTATTTTTATTATATAATTTGGGTATTTTTGATTTAGCATGGATTTTATTTTTATTATCTATAGTTTTATTAATAAGATATATTCTTAAGAAAGATAATATATTATATTTAATTGCAGGTTTAGGGTTGTTTGCATTTTCTTCTTTATCACTCATAGATAGGTATTTATTTATAGGGTTCAATATTACAATTTTTGTATATTTATTTGTTGCTGGCTGTGGTTTGATATATCTATATTATAAAGGCCGTGAGAGAAACTGGCTTATTGTAGGTAGTGTACTAATAGCCTTTGCTTTTAATAATATTATAGGTCAAGTATGGCCAATGTTTTTGCCATGGGGTAAATTCTTTTTATTAGCCTTAGGATTTTATCTATGTTATCTTATGGCATACCGTACAAACCATATAGTATGGCCCAGATATATTTCTTATATTATGTTGGGAGCTGGAGGGATACAAATTTTTGTTAATAGGGATATGCTAAGATTTAGAAACCTCAGGTTATCCTATTTATTTCCTGCAATCATAATTTTAATTGGTGTTAGAATCATATATTTAGCTATAGAAAGAAGATGACAATTTTGTCACTCTAAGCCCTAGCAAAGAATCCTTCAGGATGACTGACCATTGAAAATATAGTCTTTTTTAGCCTAATTTACAAACATGGGAAGTCTTTGTTATAATAGATTAAAATAGAGAATTTGATTGAAGAATAGTTTAAGGGGGATTTTAGGATGAAAAAAGAAATAGATGCAAGGGGTCTTGCTTGCCCAAAACCAGTTATTCTTACTAAGAAGGAATTAGATGTGATTCAAGAGGGAATTATAACTACAATAGTAGATAATGAGGTAGCTAAAGAAAATGTTTCTAAACTAGCCGATAGTATGGGCTGTAAATTTCAAATAAATCAATCTAAAGATAAAGAGTATTATATTCATATTTTTAAAGGTGAAACAAATATTGATGAAAAGGTTTCAAAAAAATCAGATCTAAAGGATATGACTATTGGTATTTCATCAGATACAATGGGCAGTGGAAATGATGAATTGGGTAAGATTTTAATGAAAAGCTTTATATTTACAGTTTCTGAAACCACACCTTATCCAAGTACTATTGTATTTTATAATGGAGGAGTTAGGCTTACATGTGAAGACTCTCCTGTATTAGATGATCTTAAAAAATTGGAAGATGAAGGTGTTGAGTTAATATCCTGTGGTACTTGCTTAGATTATTTAAATCTTAAGGAAAAAATGAAGGTAGGGTCTATATCAAATATGTATACGATATATGAGAAGTTAAGAGATCCTGTGAATAATATGATAATTGGATAGGAGAAATTATGAATAAAGAAACATATGCTTTAATAACTTTTAAATCAACTAATTTTGCATTGCTAGGTGAAGAGATTTTTAAAGAAAATTCATTTGTATTTAAAACCATTCCCACACCTAGAGATGTAAGCACAAGTTGTGGTTTGTCTTTATTATTTTTTGTTGATGATATAGACAAGGTAAAGAAATTAATAAGTGAAGGAAACTTGAATATTGACAGCATGTATATATATTCAAAGTCATCTGAAGGTAGCTTTGCGGAAAAGATATTGTAGGCTCAAGGAGAAATTATGGAGAATTTTAAAATAATGATTGATAATTATCTAAAGAATAATGAAGGTGATATCAATATATTTGGTAAGTTAATTATAGTAGCATTAATATTTTTATGTATAAAAATAATTAGCCGTCTTATAAATCGAATAATTGATAGAACTTTAAAATCAGAGAGTAATAACCCCAAAATCAATAACAATAGAACTACTACCATAGTATCTACTTTAAAGAAAGTTATTAAATATATTCTTATGTTTATTGGGATTATTATGTCATTGGAGTTGTTTAATATAAATACAGCATCTATATTGGCAACTGCGGGTATTGGTGGGTTGGCTATAGGTTTTGGTGCTCAGTCTTTAGTTAAAGATATAATAACGGGATTTTTTATATTATTGGAAGATCAGTATTCGGTAGGTGATTATGTCCAAATAAGTGAAATGTATGGAATAGTTGAAGAACTAGGCCTTAGGGTAACGAAATTAAGGGCATTTTCCGGGGACTTACACATTATACCTAACGGAAGCATAGATATAGTAACAAATAGCAGCAGAGGGGAAATGAGGGCCTTAGTAGTGGTGTCTATATCCAATGAAGAGGATATAGAAAGGTCTATTTCAGTATTAACTAAAGCCTTAGAAGTATTTAGGGATAATGAAGCTATTGTTGATGGTCCTAAGGTATTAGGTGTAGCAAATATTGGAGAATATAACATTGATATCAACATTTGGGCGAAGACAAAATCAATGGAGCAATGGGCAGTAGAAAGAGAAATTAGAAAAACAGCAATTGAAGCCCTACAAAAAGCCAATATTAAAAGACCATATCCAAAAAGAGAAATTATTGGAGGAGATAATAAATGATACTACATTACGAAGTTGGAGATATAGTAAGTTTAAAAAAAGGACATCCTTGTGGTGAGAACAAATGGGAGATATTAAGAACAGGTGTAGATATTAAACTAAATTGTATGGGATGTAATAGACAGATCTGGCTTACTAGAATAGAGTTTGAGAAAAGAGTTAGAAAGATATTAGTAGACGAAAAATGGATATCAATTGTCCATCATAAGCCAAAGGAAGAGGAGTAATAAATGCTATCTAGCCATATTCGAATATATTTTTAAAACGAGTCTCCAGCTCCAAATTTGAAGAAGTATATCCACACATAAAAAATTAGAGCTGCAATCAAAACCGTGCAGCTCTTTCAAATTTTTTATTTAGTGGATACTTCTATCCAAATTTTCCAATGTCGAGTCTTATTTAAAAATATATTCCTATCTGGCAGAGGGGTTACGGCACACATCTACTGATGTAAATTTGAACCCACTATATAGACTTAAATTTTATAGTAATCTTAGTTCCCTTACCTACTTCACTTTCTAAATGAATCTTTCCATTATGATATTCAACAATGTGCTTTACTATAGATAGACCTAGGCCTGTGCTTTGGTTTTTCTTGGACCTGCTTTTATCTACAATATAAAACCTTTCAAATATCCTATCTTGATGTTCAGAAGGTATGCCAATTCCTGTATCCTTTATTTTTACAATGGTATCCAAATTGTTATGTACAACTGACAACTGGATAGAGCCACCTGGATTCGTATATTTAATGGAGTTTTCTAGTAAATTGTATATCAAATCCTGTAACATCCCTTTATTCCCCATTATAAATGAACTTTCTCCTGTAAGTTCTAATTCTATATCCTTATCTAAGGCTAATGATTCGAGAGTACTGATAGCCTCTTTCCCAACAAAATATACATTGATAGGTTCTAATTTCTTCTCATTTGCATCATCTTCTATTTTGGATAACTTAATAATATCGCCTATTAGATTTAGAAGTCTGCCACCTTCTTTTCTAATAATGGAAGCAAACTTAGTGATATCCTCACCTTTTACCATACCACTTTCAATCATTTCTGCATACCCATTAATAGATGTGAGAGGTGTTTTTAATTCATGGGATACATTTGCGGAAAACTCCCTACGCATTAAATCCAATTTATGTTTTTCTGTAGTATCAACTACCAATAGTAATAAGCCAGTTAACCTTTGTTCTCTAAGGACAGGGTTAATATAGACATCTAAGTATTTGCTATTATGATGAATTATGATTTCCTTGCTAGATTTCTCTTCTATTGCAATCTCTAAAGCTTCATTTAAATTTAAATCTCTACATAACCTTATAAAATCTTGGCCTGCCAGGGATACATTATTGCGACCATTAAACAGCTTTATACCACTTTTGTTAATAGATATGATCTTTGTATTAATGTCCAAAAGAATAATTCCCTCACCCATACTAGAACTTATAACATCAAGTAGATTTGCCTTTTCTTCAAGTTCAATGTTTCTATCTAATATAAGTTTATTTTGGTTTTTAAATGTTCTTATAAAAGGAGATATCTCATCGTAAACACTTAATTCTTCCAAATCTCCCGCCTGAAAATTGCCTTCTAAATTTTTAGTTAAAATATTTATAGGCTTTAATATGTGATTAGCTAGTAGAAAAGAAGTATAGTATGAGATAATAGATATTAAAATTACTATCATTACTATAACAGGTAAAATTAAAGAAAACATATTAAATATATTTTCCGTTTGGTATGACACCCTTAAGATTAAATTATTTTGAAGTTTTAAAGCATAATAATAGGTGTCATATCCCATTGTGGCAGAATAACGAATGGATTCACCCTGACTATTTTCGATTGCATCTAAAAACTCAGGCCTGTCCCTATGGTTTTCCATATTTTTGGTATCAGCCATATTATCAAAAACCACATCTCCAGACCTGTTTAATAATGTTATTCTTGTGTTTGTACCTTTATAATGTTTTAATTGATCAAGTTCATTAATATCAGAAACATCTGAGGATATTAAAATATTGGAGATTAGATTTCCTGTATTCTTAAGGGAGTTCATTTGATTATCTGTATGAAATCTATAGAAAGTCATCAACATAAATACAGCAACTAATATGGTAATGGATGTAGAAAGCACAGCCACGTTAACATGGATCTTTCGCTTCATATAATATCTCCCACTTTATACCCTACATTCCTGATAGTTTGAATCAACTTACCTGATTGTCCAAGCTTTTGCCTTAGTGTCCCTATATGAACATCTACAGTACGGGTTTCACCTTCAAAATCAAAGCCCCATACTTCATTCATTATCATTTCTCTCGTTAGAACTATGTTTTGATTTTTTAATAGATAGTAAAGAAGCTCAAACTCCTTGTAAGTCAGTTTAATGACTTCATCTTCTATTTTAACAATCCTTTTTTCATAATCTATGGTTATACTACTAAGTGTGATAACATCACTAGAGTTTGATGGGCCTATACGCCTTAGTACAGCTTTTACCCTTGACATAAGTTCCATTACACCAAAGGGTTTAGGAATATAATCATCTGCCCCCATATCTAATCCTTTAACAATATCATATTCCGCAGTTTTTGCAGTTAATAAGATTACGGGTATATTCTTAGTGCTTATGTTTTTCTTAATATTTTTTAATATAGTCAATCCATCATCACCAGGAAGCATTATATCTAAAAGAATTAAATCAGGAGGTGATTTTTCCAACTGTGGAAAAAGTTCTTCTCCACTTTCAAAACCACTACATTCATACCCACTGCTGTTTAGGGCGTATACTATCAACTCTCTTATACTTTCATCATCTTCTACACAATATATCCTAGACATATTTGTCACTCCTTATTCACCTTTAACATGTTCACCTGTTATAGCAAATAATACCCATTCCGCAATGTTTTGAGCATGATCCCCTATTCTCTCTAAATACTTAGCAATCATAAGGAAATTAATAGATTGCTCACCGTTTTCTTTATCCTTATTAATTAATTCTATTAATTCTTCTTTTATAGTATCAAATAGATTGTCTACTACATCATCAAAGGCAATAACTTCATAAGCTAACTCCTGATTTCTATTAACAAAGGCATCAATACTATTTTTAAGCATCTTAATCGTAGCTTCACCCATTTGTGGTATATGGGTTAATTCTTTAATAAATCTTTCATCAGCTAACAGTAAGGAGATTTCAGCAATATCTTGTGATTGATCCCCAATTCTTTCAAGATCTGTAATCATCTTTAGAATTGATGAAATAAGCCTTAAATCACCAGCCACAGGATGCTGCTTTAATATTAATTGTAAACACCTGGCTTCAATTGATTTTTCCATTGCATCCACATCATCATCTTTTACAATTACGGCTTTAGCTAACTCAACATCCTTGGTCATTAAAGATTTTACTGCATCTTCAATTAATGACTCAACTAAACTACCCATTTTAATTAGTTCATTATTTAATACGTCCAACTCTTGGTCAAAGAAACTTCTCATATTAACACCTCTTATTATTAAATTTTAACCAAATCTACCTGTAATGTAATCTTCCGTCTTCTTATTTTTTGGAACTGAAAATAAAGTGTCAGTATCATTAAACTCTATAACTTCTCCTGTTAGAAAAAATGCAGTCTTATCAGATACTCTGGTGGCTTGTTGCATATTATGAGTTACTATTATTATAGTATAATCTTCTTTTAATTGTTGGATCAATTCTTCTATCTTTGCAGTTGATATTGGATCCAAGGCACTAGTAGGTTCATCCATCAATAGAATTTCAGGTTCAACGGCTAATGCTCTAGCTATACATATCCTTTGTTGTTGTCCACCAGATAGCCTTAGTGCATTTTTCTTTAAATCATCTTTGACTTCATCCCAAATAGCTGCTCCACGTAAACTTTTCTCAACTATTTCATCTAGTTTAGATTTGTTTTTTATATTATGGGTCCTAGGACCATAAGCAATATTGTCATAGATGCTCATTGGAAATGGATTTGGTTTTTGAAATACCATTCCTATTCTTTTTCTAAGCTTGTTAACATCTACATTTTTATCAAAGATATTTTTACCATCTAATAGAACCTCACCAGTAATTTTACAACCTTCTACTAAATCATTCATACGGTTTAAGCTTTTAAGCAGGGATGATTTACCACAGCCAGAGGGCCCTATAAATGCAGTTATTTCTTTTTCTGCAATATTCATATTTATATCCTTTAAAGCATGAAAATCATCATAATAAAGGTCAAAATCTTTAATAATTAGTTTATCCATTAATTTGTTCTCCCTTTCGTTAATCTATTACTTAAATATGTTGACAGACTATTAATTATTAGTATTACTATTAGTAAAACAACTCCAGTAGCAAATGATTCATTTACATGTAAGCCTTCATTGGACAACATATACATTTGAACAGATAATGTTCTACCAGAGGAGAATAGTCCACCAGCCATTTGGGTTGCAGTACCAAAAGTATAAATTAATGCAGCAGTTTCTCCAACGATACGTCCTATGGATAAAATCACCCCGGATAAGATCCCAGGCATTGCAACAGGAAGGACTACCCTAAATATGGTTCTAAGTTTTCCTGCTCCTAGGCCAAAACTGGCTTCCCTTAGACTATCGTCAACAGACATCAAAGCTTCTTCAGTAGACCTAATTACTAATGGTAATACCATTATTGCAGCTGTCAATGTACCTGCTATTAATGAATATGAAAACTCCAGTCTATATACAAAGAATAACATTCCAAATAAGCCATATACAATAGATGGAATTCCAGATAGTGTTTCTGTAGTTATTCTTATTAAATCTACAAACTTGTTACCTCTATTGGCATACTCTACCAGGTAGAATGCCGTAAAGACACCTATTGGCGTAGCAATAACCAAAGTTATAGATACAAGAATCAATGTATTTATAATTGATGGAAACATGGATACATTGGAGCTTGTGTATTTAAACTCAAATAAGGAAGGACTTAAATTTGGGATTCCCCTATATAATATATAACCTACTAAGAAGAACAAGGCTCCAAAGGTAATTAATGCGGATAATTTAATGATATATCTTATAATATTACTTTTTAAATTATTCAATTTAAAGTCCTCCTTTTAATGAACAAGAAGATGGTATTAATAATAAGAATAAAAACAAATAAAACTACTGCTGTGGCTATAAGAGCTTCTCTATGGGTTTCAGCAGCATAGGCCATCTCCATTACTATGTTGGTAGTCAGGGTTCTTGCACCTTTAGTTATGCTGTCTGGCACACGAGGTTGATTTCCTGCTACAAGTATAACTGCCATTGTTTCACCAATTGCACGTCCAATACCTAATATAATAGATGAAATAATACCAGATTTTGCTGCTGGTAATACTACGCTCATTACAGACCTTTCATGACTAGCACCTAATGCTACACTTCCTTCATAATAACTTTGTGGTACTGATCTTATGGAGGATTCAGATAGACCTATGATCGTAGGCAATATCATTATTCCTAAAAGAATGGATGAGGTTATGATATTCATACCTGATCCGCCTACAAGATTTTTAATTAAGGGGACTATAACCTGCAAGGCAAAGAATCCATAAACTATAGATGGTATACCTGCCATAAGATTGACACTTGGCTTTAAAAACTTGTATAATCTCCTGTCACTAAATTTAGCAAGGTAAGTTGCTGTTAAAACACCAATTGGAACACCGATGATAATAGCACCAAATGTTATATATAATGATCCAAGAATCATTGGTAAAATTCCAAAAAGCTGAGGTGTGTTAGATGGTCTCCACTCTGTACCAAATAGGAAGTTTTTTAAACCATATTCCATTATAAATGGAACGCCGCCACTAAAAATAAAGTAAACAATTAGAATTATGGCTAAAATTGAAGTTGTTGCACATAGAATAAAAATTGTCTTCATAAAACCTTCAAGTGATATTTTCTTCATTCGTATCTCCTTTTTAAATAATTCTTAATTATACATAGAAAGTATCAAATCTATGTAAAATCTATAAGTAAGTTATTGTAAAATCTATGTAAAGTGATGTATAAATTAATATCTACTAATTTTACCATTAATATGTACCATAATAAATTAATCTAATTGTACCCATGAAAGTTTAGATACAAGCATTTGACTGCAAATAAAAAAAGCCTAACATATGTTAGACTTTTTTAAATCCAATTACTCAACTTCACTCCAAGTTGTAATATCTCCTAGATAAATTCCTTGAACTTCATCCATTGTTAAATCATTAATTGTATTTTCATTATTAACTATTACTGCTATACCATCAATCGCCATAGCTGCATGTGTTAATGTTTCTTTTTCAGAATCCTTTAAATCTCTTGAAGCCATTCCGATATCAGCGCTACCTTCAATAGCAGCTGTCATACCTGCTGATGAACCAGTTGATTGAATTTCTATAGTAACACCACTGTTTAAAGCTTCATAAGCTTCTTTTAGTTTTTCCATTACAGGAGTTACAGATGTTGAACCACCTACTACTAGAGTACCTGATAATCCTGAAGCACTATAAGTTTCACTCTCACCAACAGATACTAATCCGTTATCTTCAACAATTGCTTGACCTTCTGCACTAAAGATAAAATCTACAAAATCTTGTCCTAATTCGCTTAATCCTTCTTGGTAAGCTATGTTAAATGGTCTTGCAATTTTATAATCACCTGATTTTACATTATCAGCAGTTGCCTCTACACCATCAATATTTACGCTTGTTACAGTATCATTTAATGAACCTAATGAGATATATCCTATCCCGTATTTATCTCCTGCTACTGTAGTCATAATTCCATTTGTAGAGTTTTGAATAACAGCTTCATCATATATGGCATCGTTGCCATCTACTTCCACACCTACGATTTCAACAAAAGCTCCCCTTGTACCTGATCCGTTCTCTCTACTTACAACATTTATAATTTCTGAAGTATCAAAGTTTGATCCACTGTTTGCTGGGGGAGCGGAAGTACCTCCATTGTTTTCTGGTGGAGTAGTATCTCCTCCATTACCATTATCAGTAGTACATCCAACTGCAAAAGCAAACAAAAGTATTGCGACTAAACTTAAACTTATAATCTTTTTCATGTTTTCTCCTTTCAAGTTTCAAAATTTATTTCATAACCAATGATAGTATGCCCATGTAAAATCTAAGATATGTAATATGTTAAATCTATGTAAAATAATGATATGGTGATGACTTATGATGCTTTAATATATATCATATATATGGAAAGAAACCTTACATTTGGAGGAGATATTTTTATTATATAGGGGTTTGGCCTATAAATTATAATTTTTTTCTTGTATATAATCTATATTAGTGATATAATACTTAAGATTAAGAAGTAAATAATCCTTGCTATATCTTAAAGGTATAGCCGATAGTCCACAAGGAGGTGAACGTAATGAGAAAATATGAAGCGATATTTATCTTTTATCCAACTACAGAAGAGGAAAAAAGAGTTCAGTTAATGGACAGACTTAAAGGTATCATTGAAGCAGATGGTTCAATTTCAAATGTTGATGAATGGGGAATTAGAAAACTAGCTTACCTAATTGACGACATAGGTGAAGGATACTATGTATTAGTAAACTTTGAAGGTACACCAGAGGTTGTTAAGGAATTAGACAGAATAGCTAAGATTTCTGACAGCATTATGAGACACATGATCATTAGAGAAGAAGAATAATCTAAGGATGGGTGATATGAATGAATAATGTTGTACTAATAGGTAGATTAACTAGGGATCCAGAGCTAAGATATATTCCTAATTCTGGAACAGCAGTATCCACATTTACATTAGCAGTTGATAAAAACTTATCTAGAGATAAAAAACAAGAGATGGAAGCAAGAAACCAACCAACAGCTGATTTTATTAGAATCGTAGCTTGGGGTAAAACTGCTGAACTATGTGCTAATTATCTGGTTAAAGGAAGACTAGTAGCAATCCAAGGTAGAATTCAAACTGGTAGTTATGATGATAAAGATGGTAAGAAGGTTTATACTACAGACATAATAGCTAGTAATGTTGAATTCTTAGAATGGGGAGATAGTCCTAATAGAGGCTCAAACACAGGCTCAGGCCAAGGATTTGACAACTCTTATGATAGCGGATTTTCAGGCATAGAAGGATTCCATCCAACAGATAATGATGATATTCCATTCTAGGAGGAGGGAAAAAGATGCAAAGAAGATTTAAGCCAAGAAAAAGAATTTGTAGTTTCTGTGCTGATAAAGTAGATCACATAGACTATAAAGATATAAATAAACTTAAAAAATATGTTACTGATAGAGGTAAGATTTTACCAAGAAGAATATCAGGTAACTGTTCAAAACATCAGAGAGAAGTAACAATTGCAATTAAGAGAGCTAGACAAGTAGCTTTATTACCATACAGTGCAGAATAAGAGAGGATAAACCTCTCTTTTTTCATTTGACTTATTATGCTTAACTCTGTATTATTTTAATAAGACCTTTTTGTAAAAGGAGAAGATAAAGGTAGGGGAATAAGGTGAATAATAAGGACATAGATATAGTTAAGAATATGAAAACCGTTGAATGGTTAAAATCAGAATTACTGACAAATATAGCATATTTACATAAAGTCTTTGTTGATACGGAAGAAAGTAGCAAAGAAAACTTGGAAGATGCAATTTCAAATATTATAATGGAGTCC
>JAAYGX010000097.1 GCA_012735585.1 Tissierella sp. | reverse complement strand
TTATATAGAGTAAAAAAATGGTGATGTTATGGAAAATAAAGTATTAAATACAATAAAAGAATTTAATTTAATTGAGAATGAAGATAATGTAGTCGTAGGAGTATCTGGAGGACCAGACTCTATGGCCTTACTTTATCTGCTTTTATATGCAAAAAAACATTTGAATTTCAATATCTTGGTTGCACATGTGAACCATGGAGTAAGGGGTGATGAGGCATTAGAGGATGAATTATTTGTTAGAAGGAAAGCAGATGAATTAGGCCTACCTTATTTTTCAACGAATGTTGATATGGTAGGCTATGGGGATAAACATAAAATATCTCATGAAGAGGCAGGAAGAAAACTTAGATATGGATTTTTTAGAAGTATATTAAAACCATATAATGGTGGCAAAATTGCTGTGGCCCATAATATGAATGATCAAGCTGAGACCCTTTTAATGAGAATTATGAGAGGTACGGGGATAGATGGGCTAAATGGGATGAGCTATATCTCTGGTGACATCATTAGACCAGTACTAAATATTACTAGAACAGAAATTGAACAATATATTGAGGATAACAATATAGAAACTGTATTAGATAAAACAAATCTAATGCCTATATATACTAGAAATAAAATTAGACTAGAGCTTATACCTTATATAGAAGAAAACTTCAATCCTAATTTAACCAAGACCTTATGGAGATTATCTCAAACTTCACAAAATGACACTATGTTTCTTCAAAGATATACTGAGGAGAAATATTTAAGCCTAGTTCAATCCCAAGGGAGAAATAAAATAGTCTTAGATGGAGAGAAGTTTGGAAAACTAGATATAAGTATTCAGCAAAGGATAGTCATACTATCCATTACGAAAATTATAGGGGTATTCCAAGGTTTTAGTGAACACCATATATCCACAATCACGGAGCTATTTAATATTGGAAACACAGGTAAAGCCATAAATTTACCTGATGGATTAGTGGCAAAGGTTGATTATGACAGATTAATAATTGAACAAAAAATGGAAAAAACTGCAAAATCTTTTGTTAATGATTTAATTATAGGGTATAATCATTTTAGTAACTTAGGCTATGATTTCAATATAAAAGTTGTAGATATTAGAGATGTTAATTTAAATGATAAATTACATAACATTAAGTATTTTGATTATGATAAGATAAAAGGTGGACTTAAGTTAAGGAATCGCCAAGATGGCGACAGATTTACCCCATATGGAATGAAGGGTAGTAAAAAACTGAAAGACTTTTTCATTGATTCAAAGGTATCTAGGGATCAAAGAGACAAAGTACCTTTAATAGTCGATGATGAAAATATAATTTGGGTAGTAGGATATAGAATTAATGATTTGTATAAATTAACAGTGAATACTAAAAAAGTTTTAATGATAGAATATATTAGTTTTAATTAAGGAGGACAAAATGAGAAGCGTAATTAAAGAAGTACTAGTTTCAGAAGAAGAAATTAAGTTAAGAGTTAAGGAATTGGGGCAAGAAATAACAAAGGATTATGGAGGTAAAGATTTATTTTTAGTTGGTATTTTAAAAGGTGCAGTTATATTTATGGCTGAACTATGTAAAAATATTGATTTACCAATATTGATAGATTTCATGGCAGTATCAAGTTATGGTTATTCTTCTGAATCCACAGGTGAAGTTAAGATAAATAAGGATTTGGACTTTTCGGTGGAAGGTAAGGATGTCCTAATAGTAGAAGATATCATTGATACAGGATTTACATTATCTTATCTAACCGACAACCTAAAGAAAAGGGGAGCAAATAGTGTAAAAATAGTTACACTATTAGATAAACCAGACAGAAGAAATGTAGAAGTAAAAGTAGATTATTTGGGTTTTTCTATACCAGATGAATTTATAGTAGGATATGGACTAGATTATGCTGAGCTATATAGAAACCTACCATATGTTGCAGCTTTAAAAGAAGAAGTTTATAGTTAAGTTAATTTGTTGAATCGACTTATTGTTTATGATATAATTTATAGATATTATCTACCCATAACTGGAGGGAGGACTTGTATTGAGAAGGTTTTTTAAAGGTATTAGTGTATATTTGCTAATATTGATATTGATAATGTTCGGTGCTAGAATGATAGGCACTGACGTGGAACCAATTAGTGAAATGGATGTTACAGAATTAGTAGAGCAATTAGCAGAAAACAATGTTGAAAGAATAAACATGGAGGGTCGTGTAGTTGAAGGTACATTAAGGGATGAAACCAAATTTACAACTGTACTACCTTATGAAGTTAGAAGTGATTTTTATAATGATTATCTAAAAGATAGAGTGGACACTGGAGAGATTAGTCTTAGTGGCTCGCCTGATGTAGTTAGACCATGGTATGCAGATTTATTCCCAACTTTATTAGTTTTATTTGCATTTGCAATATTTTGGTTTGTATTTATGCAGCAGTCCCAAGGTGGAGGCGGAGGAAAAGTTATGTCCTTCGGCAAAAGCAAGGCTAAAATGCATAGAGAAGATGATGGTAAGTTAATCACCTTCAATGATGTAGCAGGACTACAAGAAGAAAAAGAAGAGTTAGAAGAAATAGTAGATTTCTTAAAAAGTCCAAGGAAGTTTATAGAAGTTGGTGCTAGAATACCAAAAGGAGTACTATTAGTTGGACCTCCTGGAACAGGTAAGACTTACTTAAGTAGGGCTGTAGCAGGTGAAGCAGGAGTGCCATTCTTTACTATATCTGGTTCTGACTTTGTTGAGATGTTTGTAGGGGTTGGAGCTAGTAGAGTTAGAGATTTATTTGAACAAGCTAAGAAGAATTCACCATGTATCGTATTTATTGACGAAATTGATGCAGTCGGTAGAAGAAGAGGCGCTGGCATGGGTGGGGGTCATGATGAAAGAGAGCAAACCCTAAACCAACTATTAGTTGAGATGGATGGTTTCGGGAAAAATGAAGGTATCATCATAATGGCTGCAACCAATAGACCAGATATCTTGGACCCTGCGCTACTAAGACCAGGTAGATTTGATAGAACTATCCATGTCGGACTACCTGATATTAAAGGTAGAGAAGCAATTTTGGAAGTTCATACTAAGAACAAACCTTTAGAAAATGATGTTGAGCTAAAAGTAATTGCTAAGAGGACTCCGGGATTTACGCCTGCTGATTTAGAGAACTTAGTAAATGAGGCAGCACTTTTAACAGCAAGATATAATTTGAAAAATATACCGATGCATTTAATAGAAGAAGCATCAATTAAGGTTCAAGCTGGACCAGAAAAGAAGAGTAAAGTCGTTAGTGAAAAGGAAAGAAAACTTACAGCATATCACGAGGCTGGTCATGCCTTGGCTTCTAGATTGATTCCAGGAATGGATCCTGTACATCTAATAACTATTATCCCAAGGGGAATGGCTGGTGGATTTACGGCTTACATTCCGGATGAGGATGTAAACTATATGACAAAAAGACAAATGGAAGATCGATTGGTTTCCTTACTTGGCGGTAGGGTGGCAGAAGCATTAGTTTTAGATGATATCAGTACTGGTGCTCAAAATGATATAGAAAGAGCTACGAAGCTGGCAAGACAAATGATTACCCACTATGGTATGAATGAAAAGCTCGGCCCTATGACATATGGTACAGACGAACAAGAAGTATTCCTTGGCAGAGACTTTGGTAGAGCTAGAAACTACTCAGAAGAAGTAGCAGCTACTATAGATAGCGAAATGAGAAAATTAATAGACACAGCTTATCATAAGGCGGAAACTTTAATTCGTGAAAATATAGATGTGCTTCATAGAATAGCGGATGCTTTACTTGAAAAAGAAACTTTAGACGCTAGAGAGTTTGAAGAGATATTCTCAGGTAAGAAAGTATCAGAGTTGGAAGATACTAAAGGTTTTGAAACAGTAAAAGAAGAAACTAAAACCCAAGAAATTGTTGAAGAAAAAGCTCAGGATACAATTGAACCAACTAAAGATAATAAAAAAGATGAAGAATAATAAAAAAGAAGCTGGAATTTTTTCTAGCTTCTTTTTTTATTTGTTATATAATTGGGTATTAGATTAAAACAAAGATTTCATAAGGAGGAATATATGTATAAGGGATATATAACAGATATAGAAGGAATAAAGGTAGGCCATAGTACCTCTATTGAAGGTTTGACTGGATGTACGGTAATTATCTATGAAGAAGGTGCAACAGGTGGTGTTGATGTTAGGGGGTCTGCTCCTGGAACTAGAGAGACGGACTTATTCAAGGCTGAGAATATGGTGGATAAAGTTCATGGAGTAGTTTTATCAGGTGGATCTGCCTTTGGTCTTGAGGCTTCATCAGGAGTGATGAAATATTTAGAAGAGAAGAATATAGGTTTTGATGTTGGTGTTACAAAGGTACCAATAGTTGCTTCCGCGGTAATATTTGATTTAAATATAGGGGACCATAAAATAAGACCTGATTTTAAAATGG
>JAAYGX010000204.1 GCA_012735585.1 Tissierella sp. | reverse complement strand
GTACTACGTCCACAACCGCGTGCAAAACATCGACCGGGTGGCGGAACGGCTGCGGCAGCTGGTGCCCGAGGTGCGCATCGCGGTGGCCCACGGGCAGATGAACGAGGACTTGCTGGAGCAGGTGATGGTGGACTTTCTGAACCACGAAATCGACGTTCTGGTGTGCACCACCATCATCGAGACCGGCATGGACATCGCCAACGTCAACACGCTCATCGTCAGCGACGCGGACCGCATGGGCCTGGCCCAGCTCTATCAGCTGCGGGGCCGGGTGGGCCGCACCACCCGGGTCGCGTACGCGTATTTCACCTACCGCAGGGACAAAATACTCAGCGAAGACGCGGAGAAGCGCCTGCAAGCCATCAAGGAGTTTACCGAGCTCGGTTCAGGCTTCAAGATCGCCATGCGCGACTTGGAGATCCGGGGCGCCGGCAATCTGCGCGGACCGGAGCAGCTCGGGTTCATCGCCTCCGTCGGCTTCGAGCTGTACTGCCAGCTGCTGGAAGAGGCCGTGCGGGAAGTGAAGGGCGAGCGGACGCAGGCGCCGCCGGAACCCGTCATCGACCTCAGCGTGGATGCGTACGTGTCGGACGACTACGTGGCGGATCCGCAGCAGAAGGTGGAAGTATACAAGCGGGTGGCCGCGGTGCGCTCCGTCGTGGACGTGACGGACCTGCAGGAGGAGCTGGAGGACCGGTTCGGCCCGGCGCCGCCGCCGGTGAAAAACTTGCTGGCCGTGGCCCGTATCAAGGCGCTGGCCAAAGAGGTGGGCGTCGAGTCGGTCAGCGGCACGCCGGACGAGGTGGTTATCCGGTTCCTGCAGGGGGTCGTGCTGCCCAGGCAGACGGCGTACGAGTTGAGCCGGCGCTTCCGGGGCCGGATTCTCCTGTCCGCGGCGCGGTCGGCGCCGGTGCGGCTGCGGCGGCGAGGCTTGGGCGAACGGGATATGCTGGCGCTGCTGGAGCAGGTGCTCGAGGAAATGCAGGCGTCGTGGCCCGTGGCCGAAGAGCGGGAGGGGCCCCGCCCCGTGGCCGCCGGCCGCGAATGACGGCAGCCGGATACATGGAAAACGGCCGACGCGGGCAAACAAGGCTTAAGGAGGGCTGCGAGAGTGAAAGCTACCGGAATCGTGCGTCGCATAGATGATCTGGGCCGCGTCGTGATCCCCAAAGAAATCCGCCGCACCCTGCGCATCCGCGAAGGCGATCCGCTGGAAATTTTTGTGGACCGCGACGGCGAGGTCATCCTGAAAAAGTACTCGCCCATCGGCGAGCTGGGGGATTTCGCCCAGGAGTACGCGGAATCGCTGCACGAGACCACCGAGCACATCGCCTTGATTACCGACCGCGACGCCGTCATTGCGGTGGCCGGCGCGCCGAAGAAGCAGTGGCTCGACAAGCGGGTGCCTTCCATCGTGGAGGAGCTCATGGAAAACCGCCGCTCGCTGCTGGTGTCCGGTCCCGGCGAAGGACCGGCTTTGGACGAGGACGACGATGAAGCGTGTGCCTTTGCCGCCCAGGCCGTCGCGCCCATCATCGCCGAAGGCGATCCCATCGGCGCGGTCATCATCGCCACCAACGACCCGCACCGGAAAATGGGCGAGCTGGAGCTGAAGCTGGCCGAAACCGCGGCCGGCTTTTTGGCCAAGCAGATGGAACAGTAGCCCCGCGCGGCGGCCCCGGCCAGGCGCGCAGGCGACGACAGGGCCCATTTACAGGCGGTGGGCTTTACCCACCGCCGTTTTCTTTGGCCTCATCCCACAGGGCGTCCATCTCGGCCAGGCTCATCTCGCTCAGGTCTTTGCCGAGCTCCGCCGCCCGGGCTTCGATGTAGCGGAAGCGGCGGCGAAACTTCGCGTTGGCCGCCCGCAGGCTCTGCTCGGGATCCACCTGGACGTAGCGGGCCACGTTGACCAAGGCGAACAGGACGTCGCCCAGCTCTTCCTCCAGCTCCGCCCGCGCCGGCGCGGACGGGTCTTGCCCGTGGCGGGACCCCGCCTCCCGC
>JAAYGX010000096.1 GCA_012735585.1 Tissierella sp. | reverse complement strand
CTCATAGAGAATCCGGTCTTACTTACTCATGATTTACAATTTCAGCTGGACAGCTCTGGAGTGATTTATTATATACATTCTTAATTCTGACTCTCACCATTTGTCAGTTCTCTGTAATTAAGCTTTTATGTATTTTTGTCTCCGTCAATACTTTTTTTATTCTGGTTTTTGTAATTAATAGATATCTTATTCCCTTTTTAAAAATTTGTCAAGTATTATTTTTAAAATGTTTTTTTATAATTCTTATATTATATTTAATCTTAGACTCTAAATCATCTAAAATACAAGCTTATCTAAAGTCCCCATCCTTATTTACAATTCCATAAATTAACTTTGAAGATGGTATCTTTTCATCTGAAAAAGAATAAGCTTTTAATAATCTTTCTATAGACCTCTTGGTTTTATCTTCATCATTACTGTGGATTATTGCAATAGTATCACCGATATTGACCTGATCCCCTACTTTTTTAATCAGTTCTATTCCTACTGATAAATCAATTACACTGTCTTTTGTTTGTCTTCCAGCACCTAGTTCTAAGGCACTCATACCCACCTCATCTGCTTCAATATGTTCAATATATCCATCATTAGTCGCCTTTACTTCTACTATATATTTAGCTTTTGGAAATAAATCTGGATGATCTATTAAGTCTCCATTTCCACCTTGTCTTGTGATGAATTCTTTAAATATTTCAAGGGCAGAACCATTATTTACAACTTCCTCAAGCTTTTCTCTAGCTTCTTCTTCATCCTTAGCCACCTTTGATAAAATCAACATTTGGGCCCCCAAACTTAAACATAATTCATATAAGTCTTCAGGTCCTTTTCCCTGTAAGGTCTCTATTGCTTCCTTTACTTCCAAGATATTACCTATCATATTTCCTAGAGGCTGGTCCATATTGGAAATGACTGCAACAGTCTCCCTACCCATATTGTTCCCAATATTAACCATTATCTTAGCCAATTCAAATGAATCATCTAATTCCTTCATAAAAGCACCACTACCTGTTTTTACATCTAGTACGATAGCATCAGCACCTGATGCTAATTTTTTACTCATAATACTGCTGGCAATTAAAGACATATTATCAACAGTAGCTGTAACATCCCTTAAAGCATATATCTTTTTGTCAGCTGGGGCTAAATCTCCAGTCTGGGCACTTACTGATAATTTTATTTCGTTAACATTTTTGATAAATTCATCATTGGTTATTTCCACGGAAAAGCCTGGGAAAGATTCTAATTTATCTACAGTACCACCTGTATGACCTAATCCTCGTCCTGACATTTTGGCTACTGGTGCCCCTGCTGCTGCAACCATAGGTCCCAATACAAGTGTAGTAGTATCCCCTACTCCTCCTGTACTATGTTTATCTACCTTTATTCCTTCAATCTGGGATAAGTCTAAAACATCTCCAGAATTCATCATAGCCTCTGTTAAGTAAACCGTTTCTTCTTCATTCATTTTTTGAAAGAATAAAGCCATCATGAATGCAGAAGCTTGATAATCAGGAATACTCCCATCTGTAAACCCTGTGACAAAATGATTGATCTCCTCTTTACTTAAAATCTGTCCATTTCTCTTTTTCAAAATTATGTCATACATATTCATTATCTTCACACCCTATCCTTTTTATAAACTATTATAGTATATTATACCATAAAATATATATTTACCCTTATTAAGAAATCATTAAGTCTCTACTTAAAACATGTATAATACAAAAGACCACTGGAAAAGTATCGTTTTTTCTGTCATTCTGAGGCCTAGCCGAAAAATCTTTTTATACCAACAGATTCAAGATCCTTCACCAAGGTTTACCGTTCCAGTGAAATATCTCTAAATCATAGATTTAGGATATTTCTACTGTTTGGCACACAGCAGTATGACAAAACTGACTTTTCAGTGGTCTTACATCCAACCATATTCTTTTTTAAAGCCTATTACTCCATATCTTTACCAGTAAAACTTAAAGGAAGCAGTTCATTAACAGAGTAAATCTTATATTCTTCTTCATTTTTTGCTAAAATAACTTCAAAATCATCTAAATCACAGAACTCCGCCATTATTTGTCTACAAACTCCACATGGCGCTGTATACTCATATTCATCTTCAGGAGTATCTGCTGCAGCTGCTACAATTGCAATCGCTTTAAAGTTTCTTTCATCACTAGATACAGCTTTGAAGAAAGCAGTCCTTTCTGCACAGCAACTCGGTGTATGGGATGCACTTTCTATATTACAACCCCTATATACCTTCCCATCTGAAGTTAATAGTGCAGCTCCTACGTGGAAATGGGAATATGGTGCATAGGAAGATTTACGTGCTACAAAAGCCTCTTTAATTAATTCACTATAGTTCATTATAACTCCTCCATTATATTTATTTAAATATTATTTACCTTTTTCATATGGAACACCACTGGCCTTTGGTCCTACAGAGCGTCCAACAAAAAGTACCAATACAATAATTGTAAGTACATATGGAAGCATTGCTACAATTTGACTAGATAGTATAGCTCCTCCACCTATTTGTATAACAAGAGCCTGAGCTAATCCAAAGAAAAGACAAGATAAATAAACTCCTACAGGTTTCCATTTACCAAATATAACAGCTGTTAAGGCTATAAAGCCGTGTCCACTAATTGCTGTAGGAACAAAGTTGGATAAAATAGATAAAGTCATAGAAGCTCCACCTAAACCTGCTAGAAACCCTGAAATAATAACACAAGTATATCTAATTTTATATACATTTAATCCAAGACTATCAGCAACCACTGGATGTTCTCCTACAGAACTGACTCTAAGACCCCATTTCGTCTTTTTGAAAATAAACCAAATAACAATCATCAGAACAAGAGCGATTACAGCAGTTACCTCAAAGTTCAATCTAGAAAATACTCCTAATTTACTACTATCACTTAATATTTTAGGTAATTTTCTAGGTACTGGTGGTGTATTTAATGCTCCAAATACGATTCTTACCATAAATAGTGAAGCACCTGCACCTAATAGATTAATTGCTATACCTGACACACTTTGATCTGCCCTAAGGGATACAGAAGCCACAGCATGAAGTACAGCAATCAGTCCTCCTGCAATACCTGCCGCCAGAAATCCTATCCAAGGGTTTCCAGTTAGGTAGGCTACGCAAACTCCTGTAGCTGCTCCTACAGTCATCATACCTTCGAGCCCAATATTAGTTACACCACTTTTTTCACTAACAAGACCCCCTAATGCTCCAAAGACTAGAGGAGTAGAATACATTATTGTATTACTAATTAGTAGTAACAAACTAGCTAACATTTTTTGTTTCCTCCTCTTTTGTTAATTTTTTCAATTAATAGGGGAACTACTGTGACTAAAGCCGTACAAAATACAATAGTACCGATTAATATATCAATGATTTCTGATGGTGCCCCAATTTCTAATTGAATACTACCTCCACCATAATTTAATCCAGCAAATAATAAGCCAGCAAAAATAGACCCTATCGGGGATCCTCCCGCCATCAATGCTACTGAAAGTCCATTGAATCCATAATTTTCAAGGGCCATCAGTTCAAATAATCTTTGAGATACCCCTGTAATAGATAAAGCTCCGGATAAACCAGCAGTAGCACCTGCAATAAGAAGTGTTTGCATTGTATTCTTTTCTACATTAATTCCGGAAGCTCCTGATGCATATTTATTTAGACCAACGGCTCTAAGTTCATATCCTTTAGTGGTCTTTCTTAATATAAAAGTAATTAGTAAAGCTACAATAATAGCTATAATAATTCCTATATTTGCACTAGTCCTACCAAGGATTTCCCTTAGAAAGCTGTTTTGTTGTAAAAGTTCTTGTCCAACAGGCGACATTTTCCAATTATATACTGGGTCAAATCCTGAAGCATTAATAAAATAAGTAGTAGTTGTCCCTGGGTCCTTAAATCTTTCAAGAGATACAACATAATTTCCTGCATAAAATGCAATCCAATTAAACATAATCCCTGTAATTACTTCATGTATACCGCGTTTTGCCTTTAAATAACCAGCAATAGCACCATATAGTCCACCAGCCAGAGCTCCTGCTATAAGTATTAAAGGAAATTGAATCAATGGCGGAAAATCAAATAAAATCCCAACTACAGTTGCAACAATTGTACCTACGATATATTGCCCTTCAACACCTATATTAAATAATCCAACCCTTAAGGCAAAAGCTACACTAATACCAGTTAATATAATAGGAGATGCTTTTATAATAATATTCATTATATATCTCGGCTTGGAAAACATACCTTTAAATAATATACGATACACTTCCAGAGGATTATATCCAGTAAGTCCTAAGACCAGTGCAGCCACTAAAAATCCAACAACAATGGCAATTAGTATAAAGGTTATTTTGTGTTTTAAAATTTTTGAAATATTATCCACTTACTTTACCTCCTGCCATTAATAAACCAATGGTGTTCTCATCTACAGTACCTTGTTTGAAAGTGTCTACAATAGAACCATCGTATATAACTGCTAAGGTATCTGAAAGATTCATAACCTCGTCTAACTCGTATGAAATCAATAATATAGCCTTACCCTTATCTCTTTCACTAATTAAAGTCTTGTGAATAAATTCTATTGCCCCTACATCTAATCCTCTAGTAGGTTGAACTGCTATTAATAAATCTGGATTGTTTTCTACTTCACGGGCAATAATAACCTTTTGTTGATTCCCACCTGATAGACCTCTTACAGCTAATTCTTCACTGTCACCAGGTCTGATATCAAATTTCTTTATTAATTCCTTAGCTTTATTGATTATTTTGTCCTTCAGTATGATTCCATTCTTGGAATACTCTGGACTCTTAAAGCTCTCAAGTACGATATTTTCTGCTACTGTAAAATCCAATACCAATCCTACTTTTTGTCTATCTTCATGAATGGTTGCTACTTTATTTTTAAGGACATAAGCTGGTGAAGTATTTTGAATCTCCACACCATTGATACGAATCTTACCTTTTTCTGTAGGTTTTAAATTCGTTATTGCTTCTACTAATTCTTTTTGACCATTTCCATCAATACCTGCAATACCTAATATTTCGCCTTTTCTAATTTCTAATGATAGATCCTTTATAGCATAAAGATCCTTTTCATTTTTCACAAAAAGGTTCTTGATTTCAAATGCAACATCTCCAACTTTAGCGGGAGTTTTTTCTGCTACTAAATTAACTGAACGACCAACCATTTTATTGGCTAAGTCTTCTTCATTAACATCACAAACATTTACTGTATCGATATATTGTCCTCTACGAAGTATGGTACATTCTGAACAAGATTCTTTAATCTCGTTCAATTTGTGAGTGATAATTATGACAGTCTTTCCATCCTGAATTAATTTATGCATTATATTAAGAAGCTCTTTTATTTCTTGAGGAGTAAGTACTGCCGTAGGCTCATCTAATATTAAAATATCTGCCCCTCTATAAAGGGCCTTAATTATTTCCACTTTTTGCTGCATACCTACAGATACATCTTCTATTAATTCATTTGGGTCAACTTCTAGTCCATATTTTTCTATAATTTTAAGTATCTTTTCATTAGCCTTGTCTATGTCTATAACCCCTAAACCCTTGGTTTCTTCTTTTCCTAGGATTATATTTTGGGCTATGGTGAAATTCTCCACCAACATAAAATGTTGGTGGACCATTCCTATTCCATGTTCTATGGCTATATTAGGGTTTTTGATATCTACCTTTTTTCCATTTAGATAAATCTCACCTTCATCTGCATTTAAAAGGCCATAGAGTATATTCATTAAAGTAGTTTTTCCAGCACCATTCTCTCCTAAAATAGAATGAATGGTGCCTTTCTTTATTTTTATATCGACATGAGCTAATGCAGTGAATGAACCAAACCTTTTAGTAATGCCTCTCATCTGTACTGCATAATCTTCTTGAATATTCATAACACGCACTCCTTCTATCATGTCCTGCTAAAATTTATTTACCAAATTCAGTATAAGTAGCTTCATCGTGCGGTGGATCTATCTCACCATTTACGATTAAGTCTTGAATTTCCATAGCTTTTTCGTATACTTGTGGGTCCATATTTGGATTATTTTCTGGTATTCCAACACCCTCATTTTCTAAACCATATTTAATGATTTGTCCACCAAGTTCTTCACCTTCTAGAACTCTCTTAGAAAGGTCCTCCGTTACTACAGCTACATGTTTTAAAGCAGAAGTTAATACATTCTCTGGAGCAAGATATGATTGGTCACGGTCTACACCAATAACCCATTTATCTTCTTCTATTGCTTGTTCTATAACGCCATTACCAGTAGCACCTGCAGCAACAAATATGATATCACTACCACCATTATATAAAGAAGCTGCTATTGCTTTTCCTTTTGCAGCATCACCAAAGTTTTCTGCAATTTGTACTTCAACGACGATTTCCTTACCTAATTCGGCAGCAGCATATTCTGCTCCAGCCCTAAAGCCATATTCAAATAGGTCCATAACAGGGCTTCTTGCTCCACCTATATAAGCAACCTTATTCGTCTCTGTAGTTAATCCTGCAATATATCCTACAATGAAAGATGCTTCTTCTACATCAAACATTGCACTTGTAACATTATCTAAAATTTCTCCACCAAAATCATGGTCTACTATAGCATAGTTCAGTTCAGGATTCATCTTTGCACTAGCTTCTAGAGGATCTGCTGTATTAAATCCAATTCCCCAGATTAAACTATGCTCTCCATCTACTGCTCTATCAAAGTTTGTAGCTAAGTCAGACATTTGTACTGTTTCAATAAATGAAGCTTTAATTCCTGTTTCTTCTTCGAATGCTTGTAATCCTTCCCAAGCTCCTTGGTTATAACTTTGATCATTAACTCCACCAACATCAGCTACCATCACAACAGATTGACTGTTACCTTGATTACCTTCTGGTACTTCTCCACCATCTGTTGAACCACAACCAGCTACTACAACAGCCATCATACTAATAGCTAATAATAAAGCAATAATTTTTTTCATTATTATGTTCTCCTCTTCTAGATATAGTTTTTTATAACATTAAATCCTAATTCCGATGCCAATTCTTTTAAGTTATTCATATATGCATCAGAAGGACTTATTGTATCTTTTAATCTTCCAATAACTCCGTGATTTCTAAATTTAATCAATCTTAAATTAGTATCACTTATTTTGTCTCCAATAGTAGCCTTGATCCCTTTTAGAATATCTTCTACATCTACTTCTTCTGGAATACACACGATTCTTATCTCTTCTAACTTATCTATATCCGATAGATATTTTAGATTTTTCTTTACAACTGTATTGTTGCCACCTGTCAGTCTTTTAAACTTCTCTTGATCCCAAGCCTTTACATCTAGCATAACGCCACTACAAGTTTCCATTAGTTCTGGAAATCTTGAAAGATCTATGGTTCCATTGCTGTCAATGAGACATGTTAATCCTGCCTTTTGACTTAGACTAAATAGCTCCTCTAGAAACTGTGGATAAAGTGTGCATTCTCCCCCAGAAAGGGTAATCCCCCTTATGAAGGGGATATCCTTTTTAACTTCTTGAAATACTTCTTCTGCAGTCATCCATTTGATTTCTGGGGACGAATCTGAAGTATCGGTGAGTATCTTTTGTGTTTCAGGGTTGTGGCAGTATTCACATTTAATATTACAACCCTGAAGGAATATTGAAGTACGATTACCAGGTCCATCTACCAAACTATGGGGGATAATTTTATGGATAGGGGCCTTTATCATACTCCTCTCACCTTTCTATCTTTTAATTTGTTGTTATCATAATTTGGTGCTCCTAAATGAGTGGTATTTTGTAAAACAGCTTGATCATTTTTAAATTTTTCCATCTCACTTCTCTTTACTAAATATCCTGTTATTCTAACTAGGTCACCATTTTCCTCATAGAAGCTTATATATTTAACACCTAGGGAATAAGCTCCTTTTATTACATCCAACATTGCAGAAGGATTATTCTTTGCTGTGGTTTCCATGGCAAATATATCACTACATCCTGTAGGTATTAATTTATGGAATCTAGCACTATGGCGAAGATGATCAGACAAACTCTCTGGTTCATCGCCTACAGGAATTCTTACTCCTGCTGTCACTCCCTTATCATAATCCATACCTACTTGAGCATGAAGCATAAAATGTCCATCTGAAATCGGTGAGTATATTGCAGGGAATTTTGTTACAAAATCGGATATGGTATTCATAATTTTATCAGCTAAATCATCAGCTTCTTCATCATGTCCATAACGTTTTCCTTTCTCTCCTAACAGAATGTTGACACAATCGGCCAATCCTACGATTCCAAACATTCCAAGAAAGTTATCTTTACTAATTAAACCTTCTTTAACTAAGAAAGAGCTTTCAAAGAAACCTGATTCTTCAACTAAAAACTTCACTCTTTCATTCATATAATCTCCCATTGCTTGTAGAGATTCAGGAAGTATAGTATCAAAGAAATCCTCCACATTTTTTGCCAATTTTGCTGCCTTCGGCAGTACAACTCTGGATAATGTATAAGCTCCTCCACCTACTGGTAATATATTGTAGCAAGAAGCTATTCCATAATCAGTTGAATAAGTATCCTTAACTAGATTATGATTGACCATAGCAGGATTTGCACAATATAGACTGGTATATAAGGCTAATTCAGCTATCTCATCTGATGTAATATCTGGATCATATTTAAATGTAAAATTTGGTACTGCATTTTGTACTTCTCTTTCCACTTCTAAAATAAGTCTTCCTGCACGAGTATCCTCAGGTCCTAAATTTGCATGACAAAAGCTATCCGTGATCGTCCTATCTAAATAATTCAAAAACAGTTTCAGCTTTTTCTTTATTTCCTCATCACTGTATCCTTCAAGAAAAGGATCTATCATTTTATCTAAATTTCCTAAATAAACTGGAAAACTTGTAATAGATGGGACATGACGATAAAGAATCATTAGTCCATTGAGTAACTCATCCAAATCCTTTGGAGGATCTATTTGTAAAAACTCACTACCATTTTTAACAAACTTATCATAATCTGGCAATATATATCTAGGTCTGTAAGGGGCACTTCCCTCAAATAGGTTATCGATTGCATTATGCTCAAAATAGTAAGATGTCTTTTCTGGCACATTTAGCACATCTAATGTATCCTCTGCCATATGGGCTAAGGAAAATACTTTTTGTTCATAGGTAAGTTTTTGAGACTTTACCACTTCTAAAATATTAGCCATTTTGCACCATCCTTTTTATATATTTTTTTAATAATTTACATAATTTTCTACACTTTTATACATTTTCTCATATTGTGTCTCTATGATTATTATCTTTTGACCTTCTATTTTTAGCAGATTTTGATCTTCTAACTTCTTTATCACTCGATTGACAGTTTTAACTGCATATCCTGTTTCTTCTGCTATTTGCTGCCTTGTGATTCTTAATATACAGATATTATCTTTAGCATATAATTGATAATGCTGTATTAAGTAAATCTTGATTCGATCAATTGATTTAATCATAAGGAACATTCTCATATGTTTTTGTTCATCTAAGACACGCTTTAAAATAATGTTTGTCCTCTTATAAAGATACTCCGAATTACTTTTTAGAAACTCCTTATAATACTCTACAGGCATATTTATAAATACACATTCTGACTCTGTAATCAAAGTAGCCCTAAACTTAAAAATATCAGCCAAGACCTCCATCTCTCCAAATACTTCTGGAGCAGGAAACTTCTTAAAAGTGTAGATATCCCCAGTAGAATATTCTTCTAATGCTTTGACCTGTCCTAATATTAATATCCATACTGTGTTTATCTTTTCATCAACTGCTATAAATCTAGAACCCGCTTCTAATTTAATAACTTGACAGTGATTTAATATTTCAGAGTATTCCTCTTGGAACAACTCCTCAAAATCATTAATTTTTACATTTGGAATTTCTGAAATTTCTCTTAAAATACTGTGCATAATAGTTACACCTCCAAAACAATATAGCATAATGTTATTAATCCAAACAAGGACATATGTCCTTGTTTGGATGGTTTTATTTTACCTTATTTTTGCATTAAATATACAAAAAATTTACAAGCACCAACTTGCAAATAAGTATATTAAACTCCCATCTTTTTTGCACATAAATAGCCTGGTGGATTTCCACCAGACTATTTTGGTATGCTCTCTATTTACCGTCAGCTCCATTATATAGATTATAGTTTTTTAATCATATAATATCCTTCAATTAGTTTAGTTAAAGTAGAATTTTCTTCTATTCCTGAATATTTATTTAAGGTTTTAGATACTCCGTATTCCTTAAGATACTCATTTAATTCTATACTTTCCTTATCCTCCATATTTAAATATTTCAATATATAGGATATGGTTTTAGCTAAATTGTGCGGTGTCTTTCCCATTTTCAACAATTGTGTTGAAGGATATATAAATCGATCATTGGGTGATATTTTTCTAATTGGAGATCTGGCTACACGACTGATATCATCTGAGATATGAGGATTTTTAAATCTATATATTATAGTATCCACATACTTTTTTTGTTCACTTTCACTAAAATGGAAGCTTTTCACTAAATACTCTGATGTTTCAGCTAAAACTCCAAGTGTCATTTCTAGTACTCTATCATCATTTATTGCTTCATAAATTGTTTTATATCCGTAAATATTTCCTATATAGGCAGTGGAAGCATGCCCAGTATTTACTGTAAATAGCTTTCTTTCTATATAGGGTTTTAGGTCTTTTTTATAGCCTACTCCCTTTATATAATCAAAATCACCTTTTAATTTGTCTCCTTCAATGATCCATTCATAATATGGCTCTACCACTACATCCAGTAGATCCTCATTAGATTGAATCGGCACAATTCTATCTACTGCTGAATTTGGAAAACCTATATACTCTTCAGCTTTAATTTTTTCTTCTTCACTTAAATTTGAAAGTAATGATTCCTTTAACAAGTCGGTAGCACCTATTGCATTCTCACATGCTATGATATTAAAAGGCCTTATATTCTCTTTCCTCAGTCTTTCCTTAACACCTTCCAATATAGTCCTTGCTATTATTGGTACAACACTTGGACCAACTGCCGTTGCAATCAAATCCACCTCTTGGATTACTTCATTTAACTTCTTTACTTCCTTGATATTGTGAACACCACGTATATCTGAAATTGTAGTGTAAACCTTTTCTTCACTTGCAAAGAATACTCTATATTCTTTTTTTAGATTGATCTCTTCTATTAATTCATCGCTTATATCTGCAAATATTAAATCATAATTATTTTCATTTAAAATTTGCCCAATAAAACCCCTTCCTATATTTCCAGCACCAAAAATCAATGCTTTCATAGGTTCACCTCTTCAAATAAATCCAATATTTCCTTCTTTGTTTTGGCACTAATGATTTTCTCAACATTATCCATTTCTGAACAAATGATTCCAATATTTGAAAGCAGTCCGATATGGGTATTCTCTTTACCGGCTATTCCAATGACAATTTTTGCTAATTCATCCCCAAAGTATACCCCTTGAGGGATTTGGATAATGCTTATACCGGAATTTAAGATTTGATCCTTTGATTCATTAGTTCCATGAGGTATTGCGATATTGTTGCCTATATATGTGGTGCCTATATTTTCTCTTTCTAGCATTTTTTCTATATAATCTTCATTTACATAATTCCCTTTTACTAATAATTCTCCTGCTTTTTTTATTGCTTCTTCTTTAGTGCTAAAATCTTGATTCAATAAGATATTTTCTTCATTTAGCAATATAACTCCCCCCTAATATTACTTAATAGTTCGTTGTAGCGTATGTTTAAAATATTTTCTAACATAGAATTGATGTTATCTTTTGATGAACTCAAAAATATTTCAATATTTTTAGGCTCTAAAAGACTGATACTAATACTACTTATAATATCTAGTTGATATTTGTTTAAATTTTCATTGGCTATTAGAAATAAAAAGGTATTTACATCTTGTAGATTTGAATCCATACCCTTTACCCTAATTTTCTTATCATTTCTATAGATTCTAAACAGGGTTTTATATATATGAGTACTTCTACAGTGAAGAAGTACTAGCTCTGAATCTGGAATTCCACTTCCAATATTATTTTCTTTTTCAAGTATTAATCTCTTTATGGTGCCATCTTCTGAAATAGATTCATCTTTTAAATCCTCTTCTATCACATTTAAAATATCCTCTAAGCTATTACATGAAATACTCTTTAAATCAAATCCCTTAAGAATTTCTTTTACGGTCCCATTCATGGATTCAACAAAGTATACCTTTTCCAATAAGTTAATCTCTTTATCTATAGCTTTTTTTGCTTTTTTCGTGGCATTTAAAAGTTTGTTGTTTATAACTCTTTCAATGCTTAATTTATCTTCATCCTTTATCATTGGGTTTACTAAGATATAATCAAAGTTTGCATTATAAATTCCAACAGTTGAGATGATAATATCAAAGTCATCTATATTCACCTTTGATAATTCCTTTATGGAACTTTCTTCTATAATAGAAAGCTGAGGAAAATTATCCAATAATCTTTTAGAAAGCATTCGTGATGCTCCAATTCCATTTGTACACACAACCAATGTAGCTATCTTTGGAATCTTCTTTAATGTTGGAATTGCTGATGCAAAATGTATCGTTAAAAATCCAATCTCATCTTCACTAAAAATCAAATTTGGAAACTTATATTTTAAAATTCCCTCTAAGGTATTAAATAGTAGAAAGTAATCTTCTCTAATTTCATCCTTTATAGGATTAAAGACAAAAATCCCGTTTCTCACCCTATTAAACAAAGGTTCTAAATGAGATATCAGTCCATCCATAAACCTCTTGTCTTGCTTGAATTGATACCCTGTTTGTTTTGAAATCATGTCAATTAGCTCAATTGCGATTAAATTTATATCAAGATTTTCATTTATATCAAATTTCCCTAGTCGTTTTGCTCCTTTTAAATATTCAGCAAAAAAGTTGATTTCTCCCTTTGGTATCTCCTTTGATATCAATTGGGATATGTGTTCATAAACAGCAATTGATGTTTTATATTCTGGATTAAGTGTATGTTCTTTTAATGGTTCTTCTTTGACACAGTTATTTAAATTAATTCTTTCAACTGACAAGGTCAAATATAATAAAATTTCTAGCTTTGCATAATCCGTAAGTTCAAATGGCAAGTTTTCCAAGGCCTTTTTTAGAGGCTTTTCTATGGATAAAACCAGTTCACTATCCATAATCCCTAGTACCCTATCATTTTCATTAAAAAAAACAAATTCATTTTCCTCTATGGAATAAAGTTGACTTCTTTCAATTCTATACATCAAAAGATTTATAAAGGACATCCGTTTATCCCTTTCCTTGCCCATGAGTTCAATACCATACCCTCGTTTTCTGATTAGTTTGATTGGTAAATCCATAAGGATTTCCTCAAAATAGCTTAAATCTTGAATTAGCGTTGTATTGGATATGGATAATTCTTTCGATAGATTATTTGACTTCAGGGGATATTTATTCGTCATCAGTCTATAAAAAATAATAATAATTCGATCTTCCTGAGTTAGTTCATAATTTTGTGTATTATTTATTATATTTTTAAGATTCTTAATCTCTTTAATTTCTCCATTAATTCTTATGCCTTTATTGATTGCTCTTTCTAAAAATAGGTTAAATCTTTCAAGGGTTACTTCAACATTTTTTAACTCCCGTTGAACCGTTCTAACACTGACATCCAATTCATTTGATAAATCCTCTAAAGATAAAAAGAGGTACTGTGAATTCAATAGTAAATCCAAAATAGATTTTTCCCTGTTGGTTAAATACATTTCATAGCACCCCTTTATTTAATATCCCTAACTACCCTTCGTTTGTATTATTTACCCTTTATATTCTGAATTATCTCGTCATAAATCGGACTTCCTAGGAAGTTTTCCACTGATAAATGAATTGCATTACTATTTTTCCTCTTTGCTCTCTCTGTTAAATCCTTATGTGTAATGATGATATCAGCATCATCTGGAATATTATTTATGGATGTATTTGTAACTTCTATATCCAATCCTGCTTCACCGATTTTTTTCTTAAGAAGTGATGCCCCCATAGCGCTGGACCCCATTCCAGCATCGCATGAGAATATTATTTTTTTAACTTTATCATATGTCTTTTCTTCAGTTCTTAATGTATGAGCGATAGAACTTTTTTTACCCTTCATAGTTTCCATTTTATTGACAGCTACTGATATATCATCTTTGGCTTCTTTAGACATCTTTAGAATTGCTGATGCAACTATGAAAGATACTGCTGTAGCTACAAGTACTCCTAATAGGACACCGATATATCCTCCTTTGGGAGTCATAGCCATAAATGCAAATATACTTCCTGGTGAAGGTGTAGCCACAAGACCTACGTTAAAGATACTAAAAATAAATGTTCCTGAAATTCCACCAGCTATGGCAGCAAGTATTAGTGCAGGTTTCATCAATATATATGGGAAGTAAATTTCATGAATTCCACCCAAGAAGTGAATAATAGCCGAGCCGTAAGCACTATTTTTCGATGTACCTTTTCCAAATAACATAATTGCAAGTAATATCCCAAGTCCTGGACCTGGATTTGCTTCTAGCATAAATAAAATCGATTTCCCAGCTGTTGCAGCTTGTTCTATACCCAATGGCCCTAAAATTCCATGATTGATAGCATTGTTTAGGAATAAGACTTTTGCAGGTTCTATGAATATGTGAGTTAGTGGTAATACACCTAAGTTAATTATTGCTCCAACGCCAGCTGCTAAAACATTATTTAATGCTAATACTACCGGTCCTATGACTACGTAAGATATAAGTGCAAGTACTGCCCCTAAAATACCTGCTGAAAAGTTGTTTACCAGCATTTCAAATCCAGATTTCACCTTTCCATCTAATGCTGCATCAACTTTTTTCATCAAGAGTCCACTTAATGGACCTACAATCATAGCTCCTAGAAACATTGGGATGGATACCCCTACAATAACTCCCATGGTAGCAGTTGCACCAACCACGCCTCCTCTATCACCATGTATTATCTTTCCCCCTGTATACCCAATTAATAGAGGAAGTAAATAGGTTATCATTGGCCCAACTAACGACCCTAAACTTTCATTTGGAACCCAACCTGTAGGTATAAATAAAGCTGTAATAATTCCCCAAGCAATGAAAGCACCCATATTTGGCATAACCATACCACTAAGATATGCACCAAAACTTTGAACTTTAGACCTTAAGTCAACTTCTGCTCTTTCCATTATTAAACCCCCTTTTTATATTTTAAATATTCCTTATTTTAAGTTTATTCTAAATTCAAGTATTTCACAACTAAATCAAATTACATACTTGTCTTCTTTAGTACGACACATGAGTAATTGGGGTAAAAATAACCCTAAGGATGGGTTTCCCTAGGGTTCAATGTTCCTATATTTTATTTTAAAATATTCTCATCTATATAGTTTTCAACATCTTTTGATGTTCCTAGGCTTAATAGTGTGTCTAAATGGTCGCGAATTTCACCCTTTGAGTATCTTTGTAAATCATTTCTAGCTCTTAAAATCAATGAGGCACTCATGCTAAATTCATCTAATCCCATTGCTAATAAAACAGGTAAAAGTTTTTTGTCACCAGCTGCTTCACCACACATTCCAACCCATATTCCTTCTTTATGACCATTTTCTATGGTCATTTTAATTAAGTTTAATACCGAAGGATGGTATTGATTGTATAGATAGGCTATATCTTGATTACCTCTATCTACCGCTAGAGTATATTGGATCAAATCGTTTGTTCCAATACTAAAAAAGTCAACTTCCTTGGCAAATGCTCTTGAATGAATTGCAACTGCAGGAATTTCTACCATGATACCGATTTCAATATTCTCATCAAATGGAATATTTTCTTGCCTTAGATCCATCTTTACTTCTTCTATAATAGCTTTTGCTTCCCGGACTTCACTTAAATCTGAGATCATTGGGAACATTATTTTTATATTTCCAAATGCACTGGCTCTTAATATTGCTCTTAGTTGTATTTTAAAAATATCTTTTCTATCAAGGCAAAGTCTAATAGCTCTATATCCTAGAAATGGGTTCATCTCCTTAGGAAGATTTAAATAAGGTAATTCCTTGTCTCCACCAACATCTAGGGTTCTTATAACTAAAGGCCTCTTTCCTAGCTTCTCAGCAACAATTTTATATGCATCAAATTGTTCTTCTTCACTAGGTAATCGATCTCTGTCCATATATAGGAATTCCGTTCGATAGAGTCCGACCCCTTCTCCCCCATTTTCTAAAACCTTATCTATATCTTTAGGGGTACCTATATTTCCAGCGATTTCTACTTTATGTCCATCTTTGGATAGGGATTCTTTATCTTTCATAGCCAATAGTTTATCTCTTAAGTCAGCTAATTCACGGGTTTTTTCTTCGTAGTCACCTATTACTTCCAATGAAGGATTCAAAAGTATTTCTCCAGTATCCCCATTAATAATCATGGAATCCCCAAAGTTTGACAACTTTGTTATATCTTTGACTCCTGCAATTGCTGGTATTTCCAAAGTCCTTGCAATAATTGATGTATGTGAAGTTCTTCCACCCAACTCCGTTACTATTCCTACAACCATTTCTTTATTCATTTGAGCTGTATCAGAAGGTGTTAAATCTTCAGCAACTATTATAGACTTTTTATCTATGGTAGATAAATCTATTGATTTAATTCCCATTAAAATTCTTAATAGTCTTTTAGATACATCTTTTAAATCTACTGCTCTTGCCTTTAAGTACTCATCCTCAATATTTTCAAATATAGAAACATAAAAGTCTGTAACTTCTTTTACTGCAAATTCAGAGTTAACCTTTTCATTTTTAATCTTATCCTTTACTCCAGAAATAAACTCTGGATCTTCTAACATCATTCTATGGGCAGAAAAAATTTCCGCTTCACTTTCTCCGATATTTTTTAATGTAAGTTTATAAAGCTTGTCTATCTCTTCAATAGTATTATTTACAGAATCCTCAAATCTATTTATTTCTAAATCTATATCTTCTATATTTTGTTTAACAACCTTTATTTCAGGTTCTTTATAAAGAAATACCTGACCAATACCAATGCCTGAAGAAGTAGCTATGCCTTTCATAAAATTGCCCCCTAACCATTTAGATTATTTATTATTTTAATTAATTCTTTAACAGCGATTTCCTCATCTTCTCCTTCAGCCTCAATTACAAGTTGATCTCCTTTTGCTGCACCCATACTTAATAAATTTATAATGCTCTTTGCATTATATTTTTTATCATCCTTTATTAGGCTGATTTCAGATTTAAACACAGATGCTTCCTTAACTAAAATTGATGCTGGTCTTGCATGAAGCCCTGTTTCATTTTGCAATATCATTTCTTCTCTATACATTTGAACACCCCCTGAATAATTTTAACTTTTAAACTATTAAGAATTTTTCTTTATCGCTATCTTACAATAAGTTAACTATAGTGTCAACTTACTTTATGATAAAAATATCATACTTTAAAGCAGCTTTTCAATCAACATGGCATGAAATCTTTATTATTTATATAATATTTATATGCTGCATTAGTAGATAATCATGCCTTCAGCTTCTCTCTCATTTGAAGTTATTGCGAATAAAAAAACCTGATAATAACTATTTTTAGTCATTATCAGGCTTCTAATTAATTCCAATTACCTTGTATGCTTTTAATTAATAAATCTTCATCCATATTACCGCCAGTTAATACTATGGCTACATTCTTGTCTACGAATAATTCCGGATTTCTCATAACTGCTCCAACTCCTATAGCCCCTGCTGGCTCTACTATAGTCTTTTCATTTAATATTAAATGAGCAATTGCTTTTTTTATATCTTCTTCTTCAACTACTATAATATCATCTATGGTTTCCTTCGCCATTTTATAAGGGATATATCCTACCCCACCTACTAAAGCATCGCATATGGATTCATCTGTAGGGTAAGTCTCATAAAATATATGATCTTTAAGAGAAGCAACCATTGCAGGGCAAGCTGCTGTTTGTAGTCCAATAATCTTTATATTTGGATTGATGCTTTTAGCAGCTATACTTATACCTGTGATGATTCCTCCACCACCTATTGGAACCAATATCGTATCTATATTGGGATTTTCCTCTAGGATTTCTAGGCCAATGGTACCTTGACCTGATATAACTACTTCATCAGAACAAGGATCTATAAAAATAGCACCACTTTGTTTTATCATTTCTAACCCTATTTCATGGGCTTCATCATAATTTGAGCCTACTTGTTCTACATTTGCTCCATAATACTTTATCTTTTCAACCTTTGTCTTTGGAGTCGTTGTAGGTACATAGACAGTGGCATTCTTTATCCCAAGTAAAGATGAAGCGTAGCTTACAGCTGCTCCATGATTACCTGATGAGATGGCTACGATACCTTTTTCTCTTTCTTCTTTACTTAAGCTTGTAATCTTACTTAGTGCACCTCTTATTTTTGCACTTTTCATTTTTTGCTGATTTTCTAATTTTAAATAAACATTACTATGACCACTACTTAAAGAGATGGATTTTTCCAGAGGTGTTTTGTATATATAGTTTTCTATTCTTTTTTTAGCTTCTAAAATTGTGTCTAAAGCAATCATTCCATCTTCTCCTTTAAAATAGCTCATCTCATTATGGTTTTCTATTACTATATAGAATTGTTTACTAATTCATTTGCTTCTATAAACCATTGTTCAATTAAACCTTGTGATTTTATATCTTCTAATATTTCATTTAGCTTTTCTGTAAGTTCATCATCACCTGTTTTAACAGCTATTGAAACTCCACCAGTTCCACTATCAATAACGAAATCTTCAATTACCATTAAATCATCATTTACTGCAGCATATGATGTAGCTACTGGAGTTTCCATAAGAGCAGAATCTATTTTGTTAGTTTTAAGATTCATTACTATATCTGAGTTTGTTGCTAGTGCCTTTACATCTGAATCCTTAATAGTCTCTCTAGCAATCTCTTCTTGTACTGTACCTATTTGCGCTCCGATGCTCTTTCCATCTAAATCTTCAACTTTTGTAAACTCAGAAGCTCTTGCCTTAGGAACTAAAACTGAAAGATTTGCTTCATAGTAAATATCTGTGAAATTTGCATCTCTTTCTGGATCTGGATTCATACCAGCTATTACTATATCTAACATTCCTGTAGATAAACCACCTAATAATTTATCAAAATCCATATCTTGTATTACCAATTCTACTCCTAGTTCTTCTGCAATATATTTTGCAATTTCAATATCAAAACCTACAATTTCATCTTTTCCATCGATCATTGCATGGAATTCAAAAGGTGGATAATCTGCACTTGTTCCTAATACGATTTTACCACTGTCCTCTATCTTTTGTAATGTTGAAGTGTCTTCGCCATTATTATCATTACCTACATCTGCACCATTTCCTCCACAAGCTGTTAGTACAACACTAAACATTAAAACTGCTACTAATAATAAACTAAATTTCTTTTTCATTATAATTCCCCTTTCTTTTTTAAAAATATCACGTAGACGAATCCTAGCAAATTCATTTGCTCATTTCATTGGCATGAATTTGGGATTCTTTGCATTTGACCTACATCAGTTCGCGGAAAACCGCTGTTCACTGTGTTAGGGCATAAAAAAAACCTCCATCCTCAAGAACTATTCTTAAGAACGAAAGTTATACTTCGCGTTGCCATCTTAATTTGCATATATTTCACAATATATGCCTCATCTAGTGCATCACAAATAAATGATATACTATATCACTATAACGGGTGATCCCGATGCAGCCTTGATAAATCTCGGTGCATAACTCTGAGGCCCTCTTCACTCTAATATTCCTTCGTTCCCTTTCACCAAATGGAACTCGCTGTAGAAGATTTCTTAAAGTTACTCTCCTCTTCAAAGTTTTATAAAACTTTATTTGATTAAAGTATATTATACAACAAATAAAAAATTTGTAAAGAGTTTTTTTGAAAAATATTTTTGAATTTTTATATCTTCTCTTTTTATTCCCTACTAGATATTTCCCATAAGTATATGGATGCAACAGTACAATAGGGTGAATATCTTTCTCTATATATTTCAAATTCCACTTTGGTAATTTCCTCCAGGTTATGTAACCTCATTATTCCCCTACGAATTGCCAAATCTTTATAGCTAAGTACATTATCTCTTTGTAAAGAATGAATAAGTAACATTTCAGCTGTCCATTCTCCAACTCCCTTAAGAGATACTAGTTCTTTAATCACTTCTTCATCAGATAGGTTATGAAGATTTTCAAAGTCTATGGTATTAGAAATAGCTGCACTGGCTACTCCTTTGATATATTCAGCCTTTCTCATAGACATACCACATCTTTGTATAGATTCTACTTCAGCCTCATGAATATTTTCTGGGGTAATTTCTCTAATTAATTCTATCAATCGCATCTTTACAGTAACAGCTGCACTGGTAGAAATTTGTTGACTTATTATACTTGAAATAAGAGAAGAAAATATATCTGGGTTTACTTCTCTTTGAACCATTCCTATTCTATCAATCTCTATCCCAAGTTTTGGGTCTTTTTCTTTTAAGTACTCTATTTCTTTATTACCATATTTAAAATAACTCATAATTGTCTACCTCACTATATTATAAATTCCACTTTTGTTTCCTTTTTTCTAATTTATAAAACCTTTAATTATATCTAAAACCTTATCTAATATATGGTCCCTATTTTCTTCAGTAATTCTGATTATTATAACATCGTTTCTTTTTCTAATATTACTTAGAAAATCACAATTAAAATCTTTTAGAACACCTAGGACTATCTTTTCACTATCAAGTATCTCAAAAACTTTAGAGGTAAATATATTTATATCATTTTCTGCAGTTCCCAACTCATCCAAGATTATCAAATCTGTATGTTTAATACTTTTATCTAATATTTGAATAAGCCCTGTTTCAAATGATTCCTTAAACACTTTCATTAAATTTTTCTTTGTATCAACCTTTATAATTGTATAATGCTCCAAATCATCTACTAGGGACTTGGCTACAAATTTCTTATAATGTTCTTCATATACCCGGTTGGTAATATAGCCTCCTATGGATAGATTGATTTCTTTCAATATATTTTGTAATATGGTTGATTTTCCTATGCCAACTGGGCCAGTTAAAAAAAGATTATTCATCCCTGATACCTCTAATATATTTATAACCTCGATGAATATTGATTAAGTCTCTTAGTATAGATGCAGCTGCAGGTATTACTCCAGATGCTCCTCCAATTATAGTTAAGTCTCCTAGTGTATCAGATGTATATTTCACTACTTTATCCTTCCCATTTACATTATATAGAAGATTATCAGAACCAACGATTTCTGGTCCTACTGTCATCTTTATCTTACCAGCTAAAATGGTGGTTCTACCAATTAACTTATACTTTTTATCTTTCTTTGATAGTTCTTCAATATCAGATAGTTTAATGGATGTAATCCCTTTTACATCGATATCTTCTATTGTTTTATTTTCATTCATCAATACATTAGTCAGGATTAGTAATTTCGTAGCTGTATCCCAACCTTCCACATCAAGTGTTGGATTTGTTTCTGCAATACCTAGTTTCTGAGCTTTTTTTAAGGCTTCAGGATACTCTATTTTACTCCTATCCATTTCTTCTAGAATATAATTGGTTGTTCCATTTAAAATTCCTTCTATAGAATTAATATTGGCTCCAGCCAAATCAATAATCCCTCCATTTATAGAAGGTAGAGCTCCCCCTGTAGTACAACCAATACCCAGTTGAACCTTATTCTCTAAGGCTATTTGGTAAAGCTTCTTATATGCTAATAATATAGGAGCCTTATTTGAGGTTATAACATGAATTCCATTTTCCAAAGACCTTCTTATATAATTTAGTCCAGGTTCTCCTGTTTCCAAATTTGTAGGTGTCATTTCTATTACTATATCGACGTCCTTGTTTTTCAACACTGTATCAAATGTAATAGATTTAGAACCTATTTCAGGATACTCACATATACTCTTATTGGAAGGAAAGTCTATGAATTTTTCTATATCGATACCTTCTTTATCATATACTCCGCCTTTACTGCCTAGTACATATTTAACTATTGGATTTATCCCTTCTTTATATAATTCATCCTTTTTATCTATTATCAATCTAACGAATGCTCTTCCTACACCACCATAACCAATAATAGCAATTCTCATTATATCCCACCCTTTTGTTATCATCTTCCACATAATATCTTATCAATTATTTAAGTGGGACACAACTCCCGACCGCCACCACTAAAAAAATATCATTTTTTATTGTCATTCTAAGGTCTGGCAAGCTCAAGATCCTTCACTGACGTTCAGGATGACATAATTAACTTTTTCAGTGATCTCCACATGACCTTCTGTCTCATACTTAAAGACTCTCCAAGTAGAGAGCCTTGTGATTGAATCTTATTTTATGGAAAAACCATATTTTACTGGATCATTATCGTCTACTACAATATGATTGAATCCAATAATATATGCTGAACCAGTTATCTCAGGTATTATAGCTTTAAATTCTCCAATTTTTGTCTCTTCTAAAACCCTGCCTTTAAACTTTGTATTGATAATACTTTCATATATAAATGTCTCATTTATTTCCAACTGACCTTTAGCATATAATGTGGCCATTTTTGCACTTGTACCGGTTCCGCAAGGTGATCTGTCGATTTGGCCAGATCCAAATACTACTACATTTTGTAAATCTGCATCAGGACTTTTGGCTTCACCATAAATCTCTACTAAGTCCACTGTATTTATATAAGGTTTTATTGGATGTTGTATTTTTATTTCTTTATTGATAATCTCCCTTAGCTTTATTGCTCTTTCTGCAATTATATTAACTTTCTCTGGATCTATCTTTAGTTTTAGTTCACTGTCTTTTACTATTGCAAAGAAGGATCCTCCAAAGGCTATATCAAAAGTTACTTTGCCTACTTCTGGAAGTTGTACCTGTGCATCTTTTTTATATAGAAATGATGTGACATTAACTACTGAAACCTCTTGGACTTTACCATTTTGAACCTTTACTTTAGCTTTCACTAATCCAGCTGGTGTCTCTAGTATTATATTAGTAATTGGTTCTATAACTTCTACCATCTTGGTTTCTACTGCAATGGTAGCAGCCCCTATGGTGCCATGGCCACACATATTTAAATATCCAGCACCGTCCATAAATATTATACCTAAATCAGCCTCTGCCACCGTAGGGGAGGTGATTATAGATCCAAACATATCCTTGTGTCCTCTAGGTTCGTGCATCAAGGATGTTCTAATATAATCTAAATTATTTTCTAGATACTTCTTTTTCTCTACCATAGTATCTCCATATATAGTTGGTAATCCATCAACAATAGTTCTATTTGGCTCACCCATTGTGTGAGAATCAATGGCAAATAATCCTTTACCAAGTTCCATAACTTTCCTCCATCAAACTTTTGCTATATATTCATAAGGTAGTGTAACGATCTTTCCTGCTGAATCAATCTCAACTAAGTTTATTAAAGCATCTCTACAAATATTATATTGCATTTCCGCATCATTAGGAGCACCTGCATTTGCACCCATTGGTACCAATGGAGCAACTGCCCTAGGGGTACCACTTTGTCTTACTACTGGCGGGAGAGCAGCTATAATTATAGTTGGTATACCTGCATCCTCAATCTCTCTCTGCACAATCACGGCAGAGCGGTGGCAAGTACCTCAGCCTGCTGTCATAAGTACAGCATCTACCCCTTCTTCCTTTAATACCTCTGCAATCTTTGGTCCTGTTTCTTTTTCAAACTTTTCCTGGTTTCCACCACCACCCATAAATCCAATATGCACTGGTGCGATAGATTTTATAAAGCCTTCTTCTGCCAGCTCATGTAGTCTATCTATGGGAAACATACAGTTAATATCCTTGTTAACATCAGCATTATCATAACCACCATGGGATACCATTAATTCACTAGATGGAGAAGTATCAGGTATCTCCCTAAATGTAAAATCTCCTGAAAGATTAAATCTTTCATCTGATTTTCTATGTACTCCAGCTGCTGTAACCAAGGCAATATTCATATCTTTTAACTCTTTAGTTACATGGGTCCACACAGGTGGTGGTGTAATCGGTACAAATATTTCAGATTGTAATCCTTTAACTACTGCCATATCTATTCTACCTCCTTCTTGTCTAAATTACTTATATACTTCCCATTTGGTATAGGGCTTACAACTTCTACATAACTCATATTAAGACAAACTTCTTGCCCTATCTCAAGTGGATAATCTGTGATTAACATACGCATGGGGATCTTTAAAAATCCCATTCTACCTTTAAAATCTATACTGACAGCACCATCAGAAATCTCTACGATGATACCTTCTAAATATCTTACTTGGTCTATATATTTCATACATACACCTAATTTTTGCCTATCAGTCGCAAATTATTTTCTTTGACTTCTGGATTCCACTTTCTTTCAGGGGCCAGGACTTCCTCTCCATTCATAATAGCTTTTAACATGGCTAATATCCTTAGGCCGTCTTCCCCGGTCAAAGTGTTGCAAGCAAGGACTTCATTTTCTATTCCTTCTTCTGTTTTGTTTAAGTCTATCATATTGGTCATATATTTATTTCCTACTACTAAGGCACCTTGTACTGCACAGAAGGAAGCTCCTACCACAGATATGTCCCTCATGCCTATTTGTTCAATATGACTGGCAAAGTCTATATGGTTATTTCCAAAACCCTCTGTTGTGACCACAGCCCCATCTACGTCCATAGCTTCTACTGTCATTCCTACTCTTTCTGATACATAGAACTTTTCCGAGTTAATCTGTGGACTACCAACTAGGATAACGCCGCATAGGTCAATTTCCTCATCTTTTAATGCTTCTATTATGAGTGGCTCCCTAAAATAATGTCTTGAACACTCTTTGCTGGCAGGTCCTATACAAGTAAGTGCATGTATTGAACCATCTAGTATTTCTAGAGGCGACAATACTATTGGTAGATTGCCCAAATCAACATTTGGTTTTCCACCTATTACGCCAACTGGTTCTATTGGAAGTATTAAATTATCATGCATAGCCCCTTGTCCCATAATTTCTTTAACTATTACTATTTTCTTTTTGCCCGGTCTCCTTAATTGAATAAATTCTTCCTCCCTAGATACTAATTTTTCATCTAGTTTCTTCAGTGCTTCTCTAATTTCACTAGTTATGAAATCTGTAGCTTTATGAGCAGCCAAAGGTCCTGGTCTTTCCATATTGGTGTGTTCTTTAATTACAACTTCTGTCTTTATAAGGATTTCTCCTTTATCTGGAGCACCTGGTCTTCCCCACATTACATTTTCTTCAAGAATACCTTCAGATGAACCAAACTCACCTATTTGAACACCATTTTCATCTGTTCCAGTTACTATCATTATTACTCCATCTAATACCCTAGTAGTTCCAGTGCCTAATTTATCCCCTTCTTCTTTTGTAGCAATTGGTTGAACATCCATTATGGTTTCTGAATATTCCTTGTATCTATCAGGTCCTATAATATCCACCTTAATTTCCTTAACCAACTTATCTACTTTCAGTGCATCTTCGCCAATGTTCTCCCTAATATATAAGGTTTTTCCTTCAATCTTGGTTTCTTTACCAAATATAACATTATGTATTTCAAAATATTTCTTAGTAAGTCTTCTAATCTCCTTAGGAGGTATTTCCACTGGTTTTTCTGCCATTTTTTCTTTATTTATTATAGTGGAAGCATGCCCTATATATCCTCCCATAGGAATTTCTATATCAATTCCTTTACCTTCTGCAATTTTTATTTTTAGTATACTTCCATTGTTTGTATCCATTGGGGTTGTTTCTAATTTTTCTGTTGCCTTATATCCTTCTATCATTTCAGGTAAAATTGGCGTTAAGGCTACTGTATCCTTATTTAGTTTTTTACCAATTACCTCTCCCCTTGTTAGGACTTTCTCACTAAGTTTAATTAGTAGTGAATCCTCCATCTTTTCGAAGTTCATTGGATTCTCCAAATCCGAAGCCTTTATCACATCTCCAAATTTCATATTATATTTTAAAACTGCTTTTTGATCTAAGTCAAAGATTTCATCTTCAGTAATACCTTCATTAGATAAATCCATCTCCTTTATACCCTCTACTACATCTGAGCTAATAGGAGTAAGTGCATCTAGAGTCTTAAGTAACTTAGCTCCTATTACTTGACCAATCCTTGCACAGTTTTTTGGTATGGTGAGTAGGCCTGAATCTACAAGTTCTGGTAATATTGTCGGATCTTCAAGATGACTTTCATCTATAATCGACCCCTCTTTTAATCTACAACATAGAACAGCTACCTCTTTTTTAAATTTTTCTACTTGTTCAATAGTTAATGACATTTCCTAACCCCCTTTAGTCTTCCAATGAAAGTCTCCTACTTAATTCATGATCCACAGTTCTGAATATATGGTCCGTATGATGATATACTGGTATTTTCAAATCAGGTGCACAACTCATCACAGTATTTGTACAGTCACTACAATTAGCTATTAAAATCCTTTCTGCACCTTTTCTTTTAAGTTCCATAACTGCTTGAACTTGCCCAGGACATTCTCCTGGCGTTAAGCATTTATTTGCCCCCCTAATTTCTACTAGGTTTTTACAATTGGTAGTAGCTACAACTTCCGCCTTCATTTTCCCTGCTATACTCTTAAGTCTATTTTCATCGGCACCACATGCACAGACTAAAAGGCCTAAAGGACCTCCAAACTCAGGTAATGGAATAGTAACTATGGCTCCACCGGATATCTTTGTAACTACAGCATTGTCTATATCTCCAGCCTTCCCTGTATATGGACCACCTATGACGATTTCCCCAAACTCCCCATCTATTCCTCCACATTGTTCAATAAGACTAGCTATTGATGTTCCAATAGGAACTTGAAAAAATATATTGGAGTCTTTACCAGATTTTAATTTTCCTGCCACAGTAATATCCTTGTCTATTACAGGTTTCCGATCCTCTACAGCCCTTGCTAGATTTGCTAAGGTTTCTCCATTCATAACTACGGATTTTGCTTCCATAGGGAGTTGTTCAGGAGTTAACCATAGATTAAATATTTCATGAATTATTGCTCTTTCTTCACCTACAGGATATATATCTCCCAATTCCTTTATGTGGATATTTTTTAAGTCTTCAATTTCTTTTTTTAATGATTCTATGGCTTTTTTATTCTTAGATTTTATAGCTATATATCCAGTTGGTGCTTTTGTAGCTTCCATGGCATATTGAAGTCCCCTTACAATTAGCCCTGGATCTTCTTCTATTAGGGCTATATTGTGGTTTAAGATCGGTTCACATTCTACACAATTTGCTATAACAAAACCATCTGGAATTTCCGATTTTAACTTTATATGTGTGGGAAAACCTGCTCCACCAGCACCAACGATCCCAGCTTCAAAAGCAGTATCTGCTATTGAATCACATTTCTTTATTTTTATGTAATCTTCATCTTCTGTAAATTCCCCTTCTATCTTTATGTCTCCTTCTGTTATTTTTACTACCCTTCCAGATACACTTGCATGTATCTTTGCACCAAGTCCATTTGGCTCTGCAATACACTGTCCCCTGAAAACCTTTTCCCCTTCGCTAACATTTGGCACACAAGGAGCACCTATATGTTGTCTTAGTGGAATAACATACAGTCCCATATATTGTCCCTCCTACTTGAAGTATTTTACAGTCAATTTTATTCTACCATATTTATGTATTGATGCACAATTATGTTTATAAAATCTAAGACTAAATATAGATTAATTTAAAAAATCATTTATGAATTTATGGTCTATCATAAAGTTACTACATACTTATAACTTCGTATCCCTGATTTATGTAGCTTTTCATCCCCGCATGACCAGACATGTCATCTAACATAGTTAATCCTGATTTAGCGATTTCATCATATACGCCCAAAATCTTTGAACATGCTAGGCATACTCCTGCAATTATTCTCGCTTCTTTGGCCTTCTTATACAATGGATTATTCTCTTCTTCAAATATAGGTACCAATTTAACAGAAGCCCCTTCAAATATTATCTTTACTTCTTCACCTGATGAATGTAAGTCTAATCCATTCATTAAAATATGTTGAAAGCACATCTTTTCTCCAGTCATTCCATAAAATAATACCTTTTTCATAAGATCCCTCTTTTCTATATGATTTAATAACCATATACCCAATTTCTATTATTAAACCAGAAACATTTCAACCATAAATACAACTACACAGGATAAAATAGATACTTGAAAAAGACTGGCTCCCTTCCATGCTAATACAATTCCTACAATTAAGGCAATCGCACCTGCAGCAGGTATTTGGGTTGCATTTATTATGGCTGGGAAGGTCATTACAGCTAAAGTTACATATGGAACGTAGTATAAAAATGATTTTACAAAAGTGTTATTTATTTGATTCCTAATTAATGTTAATGGCAATACGCGGATTACATAAGTTACTGCTGCCATTACTAATATATATAGGTATACATTACGCTCCATTTGCATCATCCTCCTGTTCAGATACTGGAAAAAATATAGCAGCTAGTCCAGAAATTACAACTGTTAAAATAATTATTTTAGTCCCATTAGATATCCCACTGAAAAAAGATATTTCTGCAGAGATAAAGCTTGCTATAAAGCTAAGGGCTACTAGTACTCCTATTATAGGATCCTTTTTAGCTGGTGGTATTATAATAAATAAAAACATTCCATACAGCGCTACACTTAAGGCACTGACAATCTTAGGAGAAAGTATATTTCCTGCTGTTACCCCCATTGCCGTTCCCAATGACCAAGCTGGTAAAGCTACCAGCATTGCACCATAAAAATAATAGGGGTTCAACCATCCCTTCTGAGCAATAGATATCCCAAAAAGTTCATCTGTTACATCGTATCCTATAATAAAACGATGATATAAAGGTGTATCAGGACTTAGTTTTTGACTTAGTGCAGAGCTCATTAAAAAATATCTTGCATTTGCAATCATTGTAACCACTGCCATTTCCCAATAGGTCCCCCCAGATGAAATTAATAAAAAGCCAGCATATCCACCTGCTGATGCATTTGTTAGTAAGGCTGCTAAAAATCCCTGAAATGTAGTTAGTCCAGCATTTCGTGCTGCTATTCCTAAAGTAAATGATACTGCCAAATAACCTAATGCAATAGGGATACCATCTCTGATACCTTCTTTAAATGGCTTTATATTTATATTCGTTGATTTCTCTTGTAGACAAATATTTTCTTCTGATGTATCCATTTTTATATCCACTGCTTATTCTCCTTCTTCTCTGTTGTCACATATTATTATAATTGTACTTTTGATTTTTGTAAACCAATACCGCTACTATCTAATATATCTATAGCCTCGATGAATATTGATTAGAAGGGGGTCAAGGATAAAGTCCCCTATTACATCTTATACATTTCCAGAATAATCACCGTAAGTGTCATAATAAATCCAGTACACATTGTTATAAAATAAGATATTCTTTGTTTATTAGTAATTCTAAGTCTATTCCATCTTTTATAGAGTAATAGAGCATATATGAATGGAATAAGACCTAAAACAATGCTTGCCATCACATGAAGTCTAACAACTTCTATGGTTCCTTTCATTGAGGACATTATGTTTGCCACAAATAATATATTAACAAGTAATAGTAATATTGCAAGGCATGCTTTGGCAAATGTTAGAAAGTCATCCAGAGTGCCTGCAGCTGATCCTGCAGGATAGATATTAACATTAAATAATCCATCTCCAATTGGTGATAATTCTGTTGTATACCCTTCAGCCTCAAGTAACTTTGACTCAACCCACTTATTATCTAAATAAATAGGCGATACAGAACTATGAGACATAAAAACTGCTCCTTTCTGATTAGAATTTTGTTTTAATTCCTGCCAGAAAGGAGCAGATTACGATGATTTAACTGCTTCTTTTAAAGTATGCCATGCTAATACTGCACATTTTACTCTAGCAGGCATATTGGAGATGTTTTGAAATACTATGGAGTCTTCTAAGATCTCCAACTCTTCTTCATCGCTTATTTCTTTTTTTATCATAGATAGAAATGTATCTACTATATCCAATGCTTCATCTACGGATTTTCCCTTGATTAGGTCAATCATAATAGATGCAGAGGCTTGTGATATAGCACATCCTACCCCTGTATATGCTGCTTCTTCTATGATATTATCTTGGATTTTAATTTCCAAGGTAATATCGTCTCCACAACTGGGATTGTGTCCCCTTTCTGATATATCTGGATTTTCCAAGGGTCTTTTATTATGACCACTTTTACTATGTTCCATGATTAATTGAGTATATATAGAATTAAGGTCCATATCCTAACCACTCCCTTACATTCTTAATCCCATCTATAAATTGATCCACATCTTCCTCTGTATTATATAGATAAAAGCTTGCTCTAGAGGTTGCAGGGAGTCCTAAATACTTCATCAAAGGTTGGGCACAATGATGACCAGATCGTATGGCAACACCATAGGAATCTAAAATTGTAGCCGTATCATGGGGATGAACATCATCAATTGTAAATGAGATAATTCCTCCCTTTGATTCCAAATCCTTAGGACCTTGAATATTTACATATGGAATACTTAATATTTTATCCAAAGCATATTCCATTAAATGCATTTCATGGGCCTTTATCTTGTCCATTCCTAAATTCTCTAGATATTCTATTGCAGCCCTTAGTCCTACTGCTGCTTCCACATTTTGTGTTCCTGCTTCAAATTTAAAAGGAATCGGTGCATAAGTTGCATCCTGTTCTGTTACATATTCAATCATATCTCCACCTAGTAGATAGGGTGGCATTTCCTCTAACAATTCCCTTTTACCATATAATACGCCAATTCCCATTGGGCCTAACATCTTGTGAGCTGAAAATACATAGAAATCTGCATCTAGTTTTTGAACATCGACTTTCATATGGGGAATGCTTTGTGCTCCATCTACTACTACAATTGCCCCCATCTTATGGCTATATTCTATGATTTCTTCGAGGGGGTGAATAGTTCCTAATACATTCGACATATGTGCAATACTTACTATTTTTGTTTTAGAACTTATCTTCTCTTCTATTTCCTTCTTATTTATTCTTCCATTATCATCAAGGTACATATATTTTAATACTGCATCTTTTTCCCTTGCCACCCTTTGCCAAGGAAGTATATTGCTATGATGTTCTGTTATGGCTATAAGAATTTCATCCCCCTTATTAATTAACTCACCATAGGACCTGGCTATTAAGTTTAAAGACTCTGTAGTGTTTCTGGTAAAGATAATCTCTTCTATTTCTTTAGCATTGATAAATTCCTTCACCTTTACTTTGGCTGCGTCATACTCCTGTGTAGCTCTTATACTTAATTGATGAGCACCTCTATGGGGATTGCCGTTTGATACTTTATTATACTCTACCATGGCATCTAGAACCTGATTAGGTCTATGGGTGGTTGCACCACTGTCCAAATAGGCTAGTCTTTTACCATTGACCTTTTGACTTAAAATGGGGAAGTCTTCCTTTATCTTTTTTATGTCAAATTTATCCATTCAAAAGCCTCCTATCGATTTCTTCAAGGATTAAATCCCTTAAATCATCCATAGGAATCTTATCTAATATTGGTCTAAAGGAAGCCTGTATAATTAGCTGCTTTGCTTCCCTAATATCTAATCCTCTGCTCATAAGATAAAATAATTGATTATCATTTATTTGTCCTGCACTGGCAGCATGTTCTCCTTGAACATCATCTTCCTCGCATAATAATGCTGGTATAGAATGGGATTTGACAGTTGGATCTAATAACACTACAAATTCTTCTTCAACACCTTTAGAAAGTTTAGCACCTTTTTTAAAATCTAGGTTGCCCCTAAATACCTTAGTGGCTTGATCCATTAGGACTCCTCTAGTTTCAATATTACTTATACTTCTTCTGCCCTTATGAATCATTGTATATTCTAAATCCATCTTACGTGTACCATTTCCTAAATATATGGAAGCTAGATTTCCTTCACTTGCTTCATCTTCTAATATGGACGTAAAATTGGACCCACTAATATCACTTCCAATTTCAACAGATATCCAATTGACTACTGCTCTACCTTCAATATAGGCAATGTTGGAGTCAAAATTATATGATTTATCATCCATTCTTTGGATTTTTATTATATTTACTACTGAATTTTTTTTGGCATATACTTTAGTTACTCCATTATGGAAGTTATTCTCATCCTTTGAAGTATAGTCAAATATGATTGTAGATTCACTATTTGCTGATGCTATTATTATATTTTGATCTATGGTAGTTGGATTTTCATCATCCATATTGAATTCCAACTTTATTGGATCTTCTATATTGGTACTCTTAGGAATATACAGGCTAATTCCAGTATTGTAATTGGCCATTACATGAGATGTAAACTCATCTCCAACTCCAGTAATATTATTATTTAGGTTTTCAATTATTAAATTATTGTTAGTCTTATTGATTTTGTTTAATTCAACTCCTTGGGGCAACTGTCCATAACTTAAGTATTCCTTATTATAATCAGTTACCTTAGGGAATTTAAATTCATTTAATTTTATTCTTTTCCATTTTGTCACAGTCAATCCCCCTATCCAATGGAGCCTTCAAGCTCTATGTTTATTAAGTTATTTAGTTCCACAGCATATTCCAATGGAAGTTCCTTGGTTATTGGCTCCACAAAACCCCTAACTATCATAGCTTTAGCCTCTTCTTCATCTATACCTCTACTCATTAGATAAAAAATAGCTTCATCACTGATTCTTCCAATTTTAGCCTCATGACCAATATCGATATCATCATTATATAATTCAATAACAGGTAAAGTATCGGATTTTGATTCATTATCTAACATTAAGGATTCACAGGAGATCGTAGATTTACTCCCATGTGCATCTTTAGTTACCTTTAGTAGTCCCCGATAAAATGCATGGCCACCGTTTTTTGAAATAGATTTAGAATTTACTGTTGAAGTAGTATTCGGTGCAGCATGTACAACCTTAGTACCTGTGTCTAAATATTGACCTGTTGATGCAAAGGTAATTCCAGTAAATTCAGATCTAGCTCCTTCTCCTTTTAATATGCTCATAGGATAAAGCATGGAAACTTTAGAACCAAAGGAACCAGAAACCCATTCAATAGTTCCATTTTTATCTACTAAGGCCCTCTTTGTATTTAAATTATACATATTTCTAGACCAGTTTTCGATGGTAGAATATCTTAAGGTCGCATCTTCTTTAACGAATAACTCTACACAACCAGCATGAAGATTGTTTACCTTATATTGTGGGGCAGAACATCCTTCGATAAAATGCAGGTTGGCTCCCTTCTCTACAATTATTAAAGTATGCTCAAATTGTCCTGCTCCTGGAGCATTCAGCCTAAAATAGGATTGTAATGGAATGTCCACATTTACTCCTTCAGGAACATATACGAAGGAGCCCCCAGACCATACAGCACCATGAAGTGCAGCAAATTTATGGTCCTGTGGTGGAACTAATTTCATAAAGTATTCCTTAACGATATCTTCATGCTCCATAAGTGCAGATTCTATGTCCATAAAGACAATACCTGCATCTACTAATTCTTTTCTAATATTATGATATACAACTTCTGAATCATATTGGGCCCCTACACCTGCTAGGGATTCCCTTTCGGCTTGGGGAAGTCCTAGCCTTTCAAATGTATTCTTTATATCATCTGGTACATCATCCCAGCTATGTTTCATTTCCGTATTGGGTCTAATATAGGTAATAATATTATCCATATCCAAATCCTTTAAATCGGCACCCCATGCCGGAACTGGCATACTATTATATATTTCTAATGATTTAAGTCTAAAATCAGTCATCCATTGTGGTTCATTTTTTTCCTTAGATATTTCCAATATGACTTCCCTAGATAGGCCATGATCAGATTTATATTTGTAGGTAAATTCGTCCTTTATATCGTATATGCCTCTATCTATATCTTCTATATTTGTCTTTTTTCTTTCCACATTCTTCACCTCTAATTTGAAAATTCCATTTTGATGTTTTCATAACCTTTTTGGTCGATTTCTTTGGCTAATTCTATGCCACCTGTTTTTACTATTTTTCCATCTAATAATATATGGATATAATCAGGTTTTAGATAACTTAATAGCTTGTCGTAATGAGTTATAACTAAAATGGATCTATTTTCATCTTTGAATTTATTTACTCCTTCTGCTACTATTCTTATGGCATCCACATCAAGGCCTGAATCCGTTTCATCTAATATGGCTAATTTTGGTTCTAAAACAGACATTAGTAATATCTCGTTTTTCTTCTTTTCTCCGCCGGAAAATCCAAGATTTAAATATCTAGAAGCATATTCATCATCCATATCTAGTTCCTTCATTTTTTCTTTTAACACTTTTTTAAATGTTATAATTCCCATTTTCTTCCCTGAAACAGATGATTTAGCTGTACGCAAAAAATCCTCTACAGTCACTCCTGGAATTTCTTCTGGGTATTGGAAAGATAAGAATATTCCCTTTTTAGCCCTTTCATCTGCCTTTAGGTCATTTATATTTTCTCCTTCAAATTCAATCTCTCCATCTTCAATTGAATAATTAGGATGCCCCATCAATGTATATGCTAAAGTGGATTTACCACTACCATTAGGCCCCATTATAATATGGGTTTCTCCTTCATTGATTTTTAAATTTATGCCTTTTAATATATCTATATCGTCAATATTTACCTTTAAATCTTTTATATCCAATAAATTTTTGCTCATAGAAATCCTCCTAATTAATTGATAATCATTCTCATCTATTATATATTAACATTTTAATTCCTACAAGTCTACTAGGAATTAAAAAATAATTAAACCCTATAATAGTTTTTCCTATTATAGGGTTTTTGAATACTACCCTTCACTTATTATTCTTTGTTTAACATTTCAATTATTGCTTTTGAAAAAGCAGGTAAATCCTTAGGAGTTCTAGATGTTATTAAGTTACCATCTACAACTACTTCCTTATCCAAGTAAATAGCTCCCGCATTTACCAAATCATCCTTTATAGCAAAGAATGATGTCACCTTTCTTCCATTTAAATCACAGCAAGATGCTAACATCCAAGGTCCATGGCAGATTGATGCAATAGGTTTGCCTTCATTATTCATTGCCTTAACAAATTCTTTAGTCGCTTCTGTCCTTCTCATAAAATCTGGAGAAAATCCACCTGGAATTATTAGAGCATCATAATCCTTTGAACTTACTTCAGATGATGCCTTCGTACTTTTTTCTGTAAGTCCAGATTTTGAAGTGTATACCTTATCCTTCTCAGACCCTATAAGGTCAACCTCATATCCTTCCTCTAACATTCTAAAATATGGGTATATAACTTCCCTTTCATCAAACAAATTTTCTAACAATATAGCTATTTTTTTCATTATAAACCCCTTTCCTAATTGGTTTATCACTTTCATTATATACCTACCCTATATAGTCTATAAATAAAAGCAATTATTTATGAATTATTTGTTTTCTAGTTCTTCTTCAATGATACAATCGTTTCATTTTGTTACTAAAGTTTTTTAAAAATATTGTTTACTTATATATCGAGGTGTGATATATTATAATTATATCGAGGTTCGATCTATTCCACTTCGATATACTACCATATTTGGAGGTTCATATGAATGATAGAATAAAAAGGATTTATATACCAATGACAGAGACTAGTTTTTATATATTGTTTTCCCTCCAAGAGGAAATGCACGGATACAGCATAGGTACTCTTGTTGAAGAAATTACAGGAGGGGACATTTCAATAAGTCCAGGTACAATGTATGGAAGTTTATCTAAGATGGAGAAGGATGGATTAATCAACTTTATACGTGAAGAGGAAAATAGAAAGATTTATAAAATCAGTGAACTAGGAAAATTAATCCTTCATAAGGAAATAAAAAGAATTGAACGACTTTATAAAAATAGTAAGGGGGTAAATCTAAGTGAATAGAACCATTAGAGAATTCAAGTTATTTCTTATAACAGATTATGAAAAAGAAGAAGAGTATCTTACTAGAATGAGTAAAAAGGGATATCGATTGAAGAAAGTAACTTTTCCTGGATTTTATACCTTTGAGGTTGTGGAGCCTGAAGATATTGTATATAGGCTGAGCTTTAAAAATCCAATGGAATCTGATTTTAAAAATTATATCGTCTTGTTTCAAGATAGTGGCTGGGAATACATTTTTGAATATATGGGCTGGTCCTATTTTAGAAAAAATGAAAGTGAAGAGAATACAGAGATTTTCTCAAATCATGAGTCCAGAGTTGAGGAGGTAAATAAGGTATTTAAAAGTAGATTTCTTCCAATACTCATAATATTTACATTCTCCATATTTCCAAGTGCTATGGATGTATTTAGTGGGAGTTTCCCACATAAAGGCTATCATATTACAAATTTTGCATCCATATTTATTATATTTGTGTATATCTTATATATATTTTTAATCACTTACTGTGGATATGGTTTGTATAAGTTGAGAAGAAAATATTCAATTAAATAATCAGGTCACAAATGATGCTAGCTTAGTATCGTTGGCCTAAAAGCATAAATAACCCCTAAAACTAACTTATTAGATTTTTAGGGGTTAACTATTATACTTAAAACTTTTTCATCAGGTTAATATAAAATTTTACAAGATCCATTAATTTATCTACTGGTATTCTTTCATTATTACCATGAATAAGCTTTCTTTCCTCATCGCTTAATTCCATTGCAGAGAACCTATAGACATTGTCGCAAATGCTTGTAAAATGTCTGGAATCACTGCAGGCTATCATTAAATATGGCGAAACAAGTACATCACCCCAAACTTCTTTGATGGAGGACTTTAGCTTTTCCCAGCCCTCTGTCTTTGTGTCTGAGAAGTGTTTAACAGGAATTACATCTATTAGGTCTACGGATATATTATCATCAGCAACCCGATTTTTTAAAGCTTTAATAATACTGTCCTCCGTATCCCCTTCCATTACCCTTATATCGGCTTCAATACTTGCATAGGGTGGAAATACATTGACAGCATCACTTGCCTCCATCTTTGTAAAAGCTACGGTAGTTCTAAAAAGAGCATTTAATTCTCCGCCCCTACCTTGAGCTATAGTATCTAATAATAAACTAAAAATCCTAAGATTTGCAAAAATAATTTTCATCCCAAAGGATGAATGTCTACCTAAGGTATCAAACATATCTTCCACTGGTTTTGATATGTGAAAATTAAAGGGATTTTTTTCAATATTGGTGACAGCTTTGGATAATCTCCCTATAGGGCTTATTGGCGGTGGTGATGATGCATGGCCACCTTGGCTTTTTGTTGATAATTTTAAATGGATTTTCCCCTTTTCTCCAGTACCAATTAATGCACATCTATCCTTAACTCCTGGTACAACTCCCTGAACTATGGCTCCACCCTCATCTAGGACCATATCAGGTTTTATACCATTTTCCCTAAAGAAATCAACTATTTCTTTAGCACTAGACCCATTAGTTTCCTCATCACCTGAAAAGGATAGATATATATCATTTTCGGGTACAAAACCTTGGCCAATTAATTCTTCTGCTGCTTCCATAATGCCACATAAGGTCCCCTTTGTATCTAAAGTACCCCTTCCCCAAATCACATCATCCTCTATATGGGCTGAAAAAGGATTCTTTTTCCATTCTTCTTCATTTACTGGTACAACATCATAATGAGCCATAAAGACTACAGGTTTATCACTACTTTTACCTTTCCAATGATATAAAATCCCACTAGGACCTATGTATTGAAGACTACAATTTGAATTTACATTAGGATATCTATCTACTAATAGGGCTTCAAATTTAACAAACTCTTCACCTTCTTCTAAGGATGTATCCTTATAGGATATGGTTTTACATTTTATCATTTCACTAAATCGATTGACTATTTGATCTTGGTTTAATTCAATATCAAATTCTTCATAATTTTCTTCCTCTACTGGCCTAAAACTTATAGCTCTAAAAATTAGTATCAGTATAAATATCAATAAAATTATTCCAGTAAATAATAAATAAATCAAAACTAAATTCTCCTTTCAACTAGGTCTATAAATAACCTTTTTATATAAAATTTAAGTATCACTCAAAACAAAAACACTATTTAAAAATCTATCCTTAAATAGTGTTTTAATTCAGTGAATATTAACTATAATATTAAGTTAGGATTCACCACTAGTGAATGGTCCATCTACCAT
>JAAYGX010000095.1 GCA_012735585.1 Tissierella sp. | reverse complement strand
GGTAATGGCTGAAATGATTTTACAAGGAAATTATGATGAATTGAATAAGGAGGAAATATTTATTAAAGATTTAAACAATTCCTTAGAAGAGTTCAAAATAATATTAGCTAGAGAAATAAGTTCAAATAAAATAACCAATGATAAATCAAGTATTTTAGGTGCCCTTGGTCATATGCATTGTAATAGGCTAACAGGAAATAGAAATTTAGAATTTAAAAATTCAGTAATTATTAGGCATACTATCCATGATATATTACAAAAGCATAGATATCTAGCTAACCAGTTACCCGTCATTTGAATTGTAACTATTATTTTAGAAGAGAACCATGAAATACAATATGGTCTGATAAGAAAGTAGGAGTATGTGAAAGAGAAAATGACTTTATAGTAGATTGTTTATTTTGGTAGGTAATCAAGATGGTCGTAAGGGCAAATTGATGGAAACTAAGTACATCTTTGATTAGATTAGAGAGGAGAGATATTATGGGTAATTTTAAAGATTTTGATTTAGATTTGAAGCAAATAAAAACTTACAATGAAGTAGGGCCTCAAAAGTACACAGAAGAATTTTGGGAATGTACAAAAGATATCAGCGAATTTTTATCAAAACTTGCTTGTGGCCTTCCATCAACTGAGTGTTCCCTTAGTGATCAGCAACTTTGTCGTAATGGGGATCCGGGGATAGGGGGTAGATGTTAAATTAATAATTAGGTAAACTTACCTATTAAATAACATAAGTCAAACTGCCCTTACGACTTTTTTGATTACCTACCTATTTAAGAAAAGGAGTGGATTAAATGGAATTAAAAAATCAACTAACGTTGTCAAAAACAGCCGATAAAATGGGTTGAGTTTTGTTTTGGAACTTTATATTAATATTTATTATGATAAAGTTTGTTGAGAGATTTTTCAACTTTGAATTTATATTTTAGAAAGTTTTGCATTATTTTTATCACGATTAATACTTTCATTAATTCTACTAAAAGTAGACTTTAATATTATGTTTACAAAAAAGTTGAAAGATATCGATTGGGGGTTAAAGATTACATACTATTGACCATTCTTTTTTATCATTTTATAAATTGTTAATGTTAGTCTACATATATGTTACAGGATATTACATATTATTTCCTACAATGCCTAGAATGTCAGATGGTTCTACAAATATATTACTAAATATAATACAAGTTTTCATAGCAGTAGCTTGTGAGGAAATTATTTACCGCGGAATTTTTCTTGAAAATTTAAGAAAATATGGGGATGCATTTGCCATAATTGCTTCTGGTCATTTTTGAGCTAAATCATGGTATTTTTGTTGTCTATAAGTCTGTGGCTGGAATTATATATGTATTAGGTGGAAATGTAAGATGGGCGATTATATATCACATTATAATGAATATTATATATACAGAAATTGACTCCAGATTGCTTTTAAGATTTCCTGAGCTTAGTTCAGTTGGTGTGGATTTAATTGTACTAGCAGCTTGTATTATAATCTTTACAATATCTTTAATACTTATTTTTAAAGATAAAAATTTAAGACCATTATTTGAAAAATGGAATTTGAAAAATATTAAGGCTCAGTTTAAACAGGACAAAGAGAAGTATAAAGAATTTTTCAGCGCACCAGCAATAACACTTTATTTAACGCTACAGTTTATTATTATAGTTGGAATGTTTAGTGTATTTTTAAATTTATATTTGGTAAATAGATAAAGAGCAAGGAGAACGTCTTATAGAAGTATTTACTGGACAAATAGTAAAGTATTATTCAAGCCTGATCCCAATAACATCTTTCAAAACGATATAAGCTCGGACAAGCAAACGTACCTGTCTTATGTCGTTCATACACGTAAAAGTGTCGTTGGTCCAATTTTGTAGATAATAATATTTTAATATGATAATCTTTATTTAAAGAGAATTTATCTTAAGGAGGAGGATTATTGTATGAAAGAAGATATTAAAAGAATGATAAATGATTTTGTTGTTAGGGCTTTAATATATATGTTTTTAGGGCCTATTATAATGACAACGATTCGGGGAGCAGTTAGTGTATTAGGGCTTAATGATAATATTGAATTTTCAATACATCCTATATGGATGATACTGCTTTTTTTATTGCCTGCTATGAAGGACCTAAAAGTATCACCACTGGAAACCAATAAAAAAGTGGGAACAGGTATATCAGTTGTAGATACGATAGCTTTAGTTTTGCTGTCTTGGTCATTATATATTTTTATAGTAAGATCTTTAAATTTTATTGGCGAGATAGAAATAATTAAAACCATTATTCAATCAATTGAGGGTTCGGGCACCAATTCTATGAGTAAGTATTCACCATTATTAATTACTGTCACATCTTTAATAAATATTGTTACAGTTGACCTGATATTCAGAGGGGTATTATTAAATGCCCTAAGAAAATATGGTGATGTCTTCGCCATCATTGTTTCATCCACCATGTATGCTTTAATACTAGGACATCCAATCGTTATCCCTTTTCATTTAATTATAGGAATATTGACTGGAACACTATATGTTTTATCCAATGATATAAAAGCACCTATAATGTTCTCCCTATTATTAAGTTTTGGTGGCGAATATTTACGTGAATATATGCCAAATATTTTTGGCAACGAAATGTACTTCTATGGGATAGTATTAATAATTGCCTCCATCTACCTAGGATCTAGAAAGGATTTTAGAAACTATATTTCATTGCTTAAAAATCAGTATAGAGGGGAAAGAAATACTAATAAAGGAAAATATGCTGCAGCATTCAAAACGGAAGTTTTTCTTGCCTTAGCTATACTAACTATTTTAAGAATCATCTTCACACTTGCATCAGCATTTATGATATAGGATGTGAAAGCCTAATAGTAAATCATATGTTTAGGAGGGACATATATGGCCAAGATATTGATTGTCGAGGATGAAATAAACATAGCTTCAGGATTAGAGAATATTATCAAATCCATAGATAGGAATATTACAACAACTATTACAGGCTATGCGGAGCAAGCCTGTAGTATGGCCAGTTCAGATGATTTTGATTTGTTTTTATTGGATATAGAACTTTTGGATTATTCAGGGCTGGAGCTTGCAGGAGAGATTCGGAAGATGGAAAAATACAAGCTTACTCCCATTATATTTATTACGGCTCTTCCCTCTAAAGAGCTTCTTGCCTTTAAGGAAATCCATTGCTATGACTATATAGTAAAGCCCTTTAAGGAGGAAGTTGTCAGGGATGCAGTCAATACTATCTTAAAATATGGAGTAAAGAAGGAAAAATATATCAGTTTTGATTTAAAGGATTTTATGTATCGTATTAAAATGGATGATATTATATATTTTGAGGCAGTTCAGAGGAAGATTGAGGTTGTGACTATTAAGGAAAGATTTCAGATTTCAGGCTATACGCTAAATGGCTTACAGGACCAACTGGCTAATAATTTCATTAGATGCCATAGGGGATATATAGTCAATACCCTATATATATCAAGGATTGACAAGGTGCTAAATGTTCTGGATCTAGAATATACGGACATAAAAATTCCTATAGGCAGAAGCTTTAAAGACTCTCTAGGAGGTGTATTTAATGAATCCTTTGGAGATTAGCTTTATATCACTGGCAAACTATTTTGCCTATATGGTCATTTCAAGAAAAGTTATAAGGGATAGCTCCTGTCCAGTCAGAAGAAGTAAGACTTTAGTAATGGTAGCATTAATTATAATGTCCATTTCTATGGGCTTTATAGCCATGTCCCCAATAGGGGAGTATAGTTTTATAATCGGGCTTATAGTTTCCATTTTATTTACATATTTTTTATATGGACTTGATCTTTGGAATACTCTGCTTGTCTTTATAGTGACCAATATGATTCTATTTGCATCTGGATATATCTCTATCCTGGTAACCAGATTTCTTAGTGGAAATGATGGTCTGTATTTTAAAGACTGGTTATTGGCACAGCAGACGAATATATTTCTGCTATTTTTAATATATAGATATCTTCCTATAAATATATTGATGAAATTCAAAATCCATAGAAAGAGACTTATCTACGGAT
>JAAYGX010000094.1 GCA_012735585.1 Tissierella sp. | reverse complement strand
GTTACAAAGGTTTTTCCTGAGGAAAGTAAAATTATATTAGATGATAGTAGAGAAATATATTATGAGAAGCTGCTAATATCTACAGGCAGTAGAGCATTTATCCCACCGGTCAGTGGGAACTATGAAGAAGGAGTATTTTCCCTTAGAAGCTTAGATGATTTAAAGGATATTCGCTCCTATATTAATGATGTTGATAGAGTGACTGTTATTGGTGGAGGATTATTAGGCATTGAAGCTGCATGGTCTTTAAAGTCTTTAGGCAAAAAAGTATCTATAGTTGAATTTGCTCCATATCTTCTTCCAAAACAACTAGATAGGGAGCTTGGAGAAAAATTAGCTGATAAACTAAGGGAATATGATATTGAGGTTCATTTACCTCATTCAGTAGAAGGAATTAGTGGAGAAGATGATGGGGTGACGGGTATACGCCTTGAAAATGGAGATGTTTTAAAGGCAAATGCCATATTGATTTCTACAGGTATTGTACCAAATATTGATTTGGTGAAAGACACAACTATTGGAACCAATAGAGGAATCATAGTGGATAAGTATCTTAAAACAAATGTAGATAATATATATGCAGCAGGAGATGTTGCCGAATATAATGGGTTAGTCTTAGGCTTATGGACCACCGGGAATGAACAGGGGAAAATTGCGGCAACGAATATATTAGGAGGAAATGCTGAATACAATCACCCTAAACCATTCTCCAGTTTAAGAATAGGGGATATCAAACTATTTTCTACCGGTAATATATTGGATTATGATGATGTATATGAGTATAAGAATGAAAGCCAAAATACTACTAAAAAACTATTTGTTAAAGATAATAATTTAATCGGTGCAATACTATTTGGAGATATAAAGCATATGAACTTATTCAAAAATGCAGTATTTTCTAATGTAAGTATAGATGCTTTTTTAAAGGATAATGAAATGTTTTGATAGGAGGGATTCGATGGATATTCAATTTTTGGGTGCAGCTAAGATGGTAACTGGCTCTAATTATTTATTAACTACCAAAAATCACAAGATATTGATTGATTGTGGTATGTTTCAAGGAAATAAGGAAAAGGAAAGAATGAATTTTGAGGAATTTCCATATGATGTAAGTGATATCAATTACATGATATTAACTCACTCCCATATAGATCATAGTGGTAGAATACCTAAATTGGTTAAAGATGGATTTAGAGGTAAAATAATATGTACTAAACCTACTTACGATCTTTGTAGCATTATGCTACTAGACAGTGCCAAGATTCAAGAATCTGATGTTGAGTGGGAAAACAAAAAAAGAAATAGAGCAGGGAAACCGCCTATAGAACCACTATATGGAATGAAAGATGCAGAGGCAAGCTTAAATTATTTTGATCCATATTTTTATGATCAAAGGATTCACTTAAATGATGAATTAACTATACGTTTTAAAGATGCGGGTCACATATTAGGTTCTTCAATAGTAGAAATATGGGTTAATGAGGATAATGAAACTACAAAGATAGTATTTTCCGGTGATTTGGGGATGCCTGGAAGACCTATTATCAAACATCCAGAATATATTAGGGAGGCTGATTACTTAATAATAGAATCCACTTATGGTGATACAAATCATGAACCATTTGAAGAAAGTACAGAGAAATTAATCGAAATCATAAATAGAACCGCTGCAAAAGGTGGAACTGTTGTTATACCATCCTTTGCAGTGGGTAGAACTCAAGAGTTAATATATGAATTAAATAAATACTATGAATATAACCAGGATATGGAAGAATATATGAAAGTACCTATATATATAGATAGTCCATTGGCAATCAATGCTACAGGTGTGTTTCAAAAGAATTCCAGTAGTTTCAATGAAGAAGCGCAAGGTTTAATATTAAAAGGAGACAATCCTTTTTCTTTTAGTAATTTAAGATATGTTAAAACCACAGAAGAATCTAAAACATTAAATAAGGTTAAATATCCTAAAGTAATTATTTCATCAAGTGGTATGGCTACAGCAGGTAGAGTAAGGCATCATTTAAAACATAATCTTTGGGATCCCAATAATAGTTTGGTTTTTGTAGGTTATCAAGCAGAAGGAACCTTAGGCAGAATTTTGTTGGATGGAGCTAAGAAGGTTAAGTTATTAGGTGAAGAAATAGATGTCCAATTGGAAATATATGATTTGGAAGGATTTTCAGGTCATGCAGATCAAAAAACATTATTAGATTGGATAGGTAAATTTGAACATAAGCCAAAGAAAGTATTTTTGGTCCATGGTGAAGAAGGCCCGGCCAATACTTTAAGTGAGCTTATTGAAGAAAAATTTAATATAGAAACTATAATTCCTAACTTAGGTGATAAAATCAATATTACAAAAGAAAGAGTTGAAATAAGAAAAGGTATCACCATAGACCCCTTGTTATTGCAACAGGATATTGAGAACGAAATTATAAATGCATATAAAGAAATTGAAGCTTTGAAAAATAAAGGGGATATGGATATCTTAGATAATACCATTGTAGAGAATTATGATGATTTAAAAAATAAATTAATTGATTTAAGACATAGTCTTATGGATTTAAATATGTTAATAAGCAAATAAATCAAACATGGAGGGACAAATGAAATATATTGAAAACTACTCAAATGATCCAAGATATAATTTAGCTTTTGAAGAATACTGTTTTAAACATTTATCAAGGGAAGAGGATTATATACTCTTATGGATCAATGGTCCTGCAATTATTATAGGTAAAAATCAAAATACTTTGGAAGAAGTTAATTCTGAATATGTAAAGGAAAACAACATTCGCGTGGTTAGGAGAATCACTGGTGGTGGGGCAGTATACCATGATCAGGGAAATCTTAACTTTTCAATCATTACAAATGCAGATGGAAGTAGTGTAATTGATTTTAAGAAATACAATCTTTCTATACTAGAAGCACTTACAAAACTGGGAGTTCAGTGTGAGTTATCTGGTAGAAATGATATCACCATAGATGGAAAGAAGTTTTCAGGTATAGCCCAATCTATATGGAAAGATAGGGTACTAAACCATGGAACCTTATTATTTGACACCGAGTTAAATGTTTTATCAAAGGCTTTAAATGTGAAACAAGATAAAATTGAATCCAAAGGCGTTAAGTCAGTTAAAAGTAGAGTAACAAATATAAAGGATTATATAAATGTGGATGTAGATATAGATCAGTTTAGAGAAGTATTAGCAAAATCAATACTAAAAACTGATGATATAGAATCAAATGTTTTAAAACTAAGTGAAGAGCAATTAGCAGAAATAGATAAACTATTTGAGGAGAAATATTCAACCTGGGATTGGAATTATGGTCAATCACCTACATTTAATTACAAAGATTATAGAAGATTTCCATTTGGTGCAGTAGAAGTAAGATTGGAAATTAAAAACGGAAATATCAAAGAATGTAAAATCTACGGTGACTTCTTTGGAACAGAAGATATCGGAGAACTGGAGAAAAAGTTAGTGGGACTAAAATATGAAAGGGATTATATAAAAAGTTCTTTAGAGAATATAAATATTAAGAAATATTTTGGTGATATTGATTTAGAAGATTTTTTAAATTTATTAATAGAATAAAAAATAAAAATTAATTATTTTTTTATAACTTTTATTGCAAGTTCTCTTTTGGGAAATTGCAATTTTTCTTTACATTTTTTAAATTGTCTGATAAGGAAAACTCAAATTGAAAGTTGAAGGACTTTGAAATTCAAAATGGCTTGAATTAGCATTTTGGTAACGGTTTCTTGCAAAAAATATGTCTTGTTTTTATAATTTGTTATGTTATTATTATGGTGAAGATAGATTTATTTATGACAAAACAAAATTTATGAGGAGGTACAAACAATGGATAAGAAAACCGTTGTATTAGGGGTAATCGGTTCAGATTGCCACGCTGTTGGAAATAAAATATTAGATCATTCACTTACGGCAGCAGGATTTAATGTAGTTAATATTGGAGTATTATCACCACAAGAAGACTTTATCAATGCAGCAATTGAAACTAACGCAGATGCTATTTTAGTATCTTCACTGTATGGTCATGGTGAAATAGACTGTAGAGGCATGAGAGATAACTGTGAAGAAGCAGGTTTAAAAGACATACTACTATATGTTGGAGGAAACATTGTCGTAGGTAAACAAGACTGGAATGAAGTTCATGCTAGATTTAAAGATATGGGGTTTGACAGGGTTTATCCACCAGGAACATCAGTTGAAACATCAATACATGATCTAAGAGAAGACTTAGGTAATTAAGAGGCGATTTTATGGATTGTTATCTATTTATAGATTTTGGTAGCACATATACTAAAGTAACCCTAGTGGATATAGCAAAAGAAGAAATAGTAGCAACAGCAAAATCATATACAACTGTAGAAACAGATGTAACTACAGGATATAATGAAGCATCTAGGAAACTGTTTTCAAAGGTTGGACAAGAGGTTAATATTGTAAAAAAGCTAGCTTGTTCTTCAGCGGCAGGTGGCTTAAAAATTGTTGCCATTGGTTTAGTACCAGAATTAACTGCGGAGGCGGCAAAAAGAGCTGCAATAGGGGCTGGAGCGAGGGTTATTAAAACCTATAGTCACAATCTAAATAGTAGTGAATTAGTTGAAATCAAAATTTCTAATGCGGATATGATACTGCTTGCAGGCGGTACTGATGGAGGAAATAGTGATTGTATCATTCATAATGCAGAGATGATTGCCAAACATGAGATAGATATACCTGTTGTAGTAGCAGGAAACAAATCATGTAACGATGAAATAACTAACATCTTTGGAGATACAGTTGAGTTTTATATAACAGAAAATGTTATGCCTAGCTTAAATAATATTAATGTTGTTCCTGCTAGGGAAACAATTAGAAATATATTTATGAAACAAATAGTTCATGCAAGAGGCATGGAAAATGTTGAAGAATCAATATCTGGAATATTGATGCCAACACCTGCTTCGGTTTTAAAGGCTGCTGAAACCCTATCTTTAGGTACTAAGGATGAAGAAGGTATAGGTGACCTAGCTATTGTGGATATTGGTGGTGCAACTACGGATATTCATTCAATTGGTGAAGGGGCACCAAGTAAACCTGGAGTATTTTTAAGAGGGTTAGAAGAACCTGTGGCAAAAAGAACTGTTGAAGGGGATTTGGGAATGAGATATTCTTCAACTTCAGTTTATGAAGCTGCGGGAAATAGGATGATGAAGAAATATTTAAATATAGATGATTATGATTTAGAGGAAGAATTTAGGAAAAGGAATGATAACACTTCCTTTTTACCAGAGAATGAAAAGGATATTTTCTTTGATGAGGCTATGGCAAAGGTTTGTGCCGATATATCCATGAAGAGACATGCTGGAATAGTTGAATCCGTTTATTCGCCTTTAGGAACAATTCATTCTCAAACAGGAAAGGACCTTATGGAACTACCTTATATAATTGGTACAGGAGGAGTTCTAGTTAACAGTAAAGAACCAGCTAATATACTAGAAGCTGTAACATTTACAATAGATGATCCGGAATCATTAAAACCAAGAAATCCTAAATTCATGATAGATAAAGAATATATTTTATCAGCTATGGGACTTTTAGCTATGGTGGATAAAAATATGGCAGTTCGAATGTTAAAAAAATATATCGTAATGTGTGGAGGTAATACTAATGGATTTGAAAAATAAAAAGTGGTCAGATGAACAGTTTTTCAAAGTTAGAGAAGAAGTTCTAAAACAATGGCCTACAGGAAAAGATGTTGATTTACAAGAAGCAGTTGATTTCTTAAAAACAGTACCTGAGGAAAAAAACTTTGCTATAAAACTTAAAAAAGCAAAAGAAGCAAATGTAACAATGGCTCAACCAAGAGCAGGGGTAGCATTGATTTCTGAGCATATTGAACTATTAAACTTCCTTGACAAAGAAGGTGGAGCAGACTTCCTACCTTCAACTATTGACTCATATACTAGACAAAACAGATATGATGAGTGTCAAGTAGGTATTGATGAATCTGTAAAAGCTGGAAGATCATTATTAAATGGATTCCCAGGGGTAAACCATGGTGTTAAAGGTTGTAGAGAAGTATATGAAGCAGTAAATTTACCTCTTCAAATAAGACACGGCACTCCTGATGCAAGACTATTAGCAGAGATTATGACTGCTGGAGGATATACTTCCAACGAGGGTGGCGGAATTTCTTACAACGTACCATATGCAAAATCAGTAACAATTGAAAAAACTATAAGAGACTGGCAATATTGCGACAGACTTGTAGGCTTCTATGAAGAGCAAGGTGTAACTCTTAACAGAGAACCATTTGGACCTTTAACAGGTACTCTTGTGCCACCATCAACTTCAAATGCAGTTGGAATCATTGAAGCATTATTAGCAGCTGAGCAAGGTGTAAAAAATATTACAGTAGGATATGGACAATGTGGTAACTTAGTTCAAGACGTTGCTGCTGTAAGATCTTTAGAAGAACAAACAGAAGAATACTTAGCAAAATATGGTTATAAAGATATGGTAATCACTACTGTATTTCATCAATGGATGGGTGGATTCCCAGAAGACGAATCAAAAGCATTTGGTGTAATATCATTAGGTTCAATCGCAGCTGGATTAGCTGGAGCAACTAAAGTAATAGTTAAGACACCACACGAAGCTATTGGTATACCAACGAAAGAAGCAAATGCTTCAGGTATTAAAGCTACTAAAATGGCATTAAACTTATTAGCTGGTCAAAGAATGCCAAATAGCCAAGCTTTAGAAAATGAAAAAGCAGTAATCAAAGCTGAAACTAAATGTATTCTTGACAAAGTATTTGAATTAGGTCAAGGAGATTTAGCTATAGGTACAGTAAAGGCATTTGAACAAGGTGTAATTGATATACCATTTGGTCCTTCAAAATACAACCTTGGTAGAATGATGCCAGCAAGAGACAACAACGGTGCTGTTAGATACCTATTAACTGGAAATATTCCATTTACAAAAGAATTAATTGATTTCAATAAAGACCAATTAGAGCAAAGAGGAAAATTTGAAGGTAGAGAAGTAGGATTTGACATGACAGTAGACGATATTTTTGCAGTAGGTAAAGGAAAATTAATCGGAAGACCGGAGGGAATGTAAAAATGAAAATAGTTGATATTGTATGTGCTGCAGGTAAAACTGGATTTTATTTTGATGACCAACAAGCAATAAAAAAAGGTGCTAAAAATGACGGTATGTTTTATTTAGGAGAGCCAGTTATAGAAGGCTTTACTCAAGTAAGACAAGCGGGGGAAAGTATATCTGTTTTATTAATCCTAGAAGACGGATCAGTTGCTCATGGAGACTGTGCTGCTGTTAAATACTCAGGAGCTGGTGGTAGAGATCCTTTATTCTTAGCAGAGGATTTCATACCTCTAATTGAAGGACCTATCAAAGAAAAATTAGTTGGTAGAGACGTTGTAGATTTTAAAGAGTTTGCAGAAGAAATAGACCACATGACGATCGACGGAACTAGACTTCACACTGCAATTAGATATGGTTTAACTCAAGCTGTATTAGATGCAGCAGCTAAAGCTAAAAAAGTTACAATGGCTGAAGTTGTAAAAGCAGAGTACAACACAGGAATCGAATTAAATAGAATTCCAATATTCACTCAATCAGGTGATGATAGATATACAAATGCTGACAAAATGATTATTAAAGAAGCAGATGTTTTACCACATGGTCTTTTCAACAACGTTGAAGAAAAATTAGGACTTAAAGGTGAAAAACTAATTGCTTATATTGAATGGTTAAGAGATAGAGTTCTTACACATAGAGCTAATGAAGACTATAACCCAATATTCCATATTGACGTATATGGAACTATCGGAGAATTATTAAATGATGATATTGAAGCTATGACAGAATATCTAGGAAAATGTGAAGAAGCTGCTAAACCATTCCACTTAAGAATCGAAGGACCTATGGATGTTGGTTCAAGAACAGCTCAAATGGAAGCTATGAGAGACTTAAGAGCTAGCTTAGAAGCAAAAGGAATCACTGTTGAGCTTGTAGCTGACGAATGGTGTAATACTCTTGAAGACGTAAAATACTTCGCAGATAACAAATCAGGACACATGATTCAAGTTAAAACTCCAGACTTAGGTGGAGTAAACAACACAATCGAAGCTATTACTTACTGTAATGAAGTAGGAATAGGTTCATATATCGGTGGTACTTGTAATGAAACTGGTAGAAGTGCTGAGATCTGTGCAAACATTGCTATGGCATGTGGAGCAACTCAAATATTAGCTAAACCAGGAATGGGTGTTGACGAAGGTATTATGTTAGTTAACAATGAAATGAATAGAGTTTTAGCTTTAGCTAGCAGAAGAGCATAGTTAAATTAAAAAGCTTAAAATTAAATACGCCACCTCATTTGAGGTGGTGTAATTAAATAATTGCGCATATAAACCTTATTATTAAAAATAATATTATTAAAATAAAGGGTGGTTATCAAATGAGAGAAATAGATACGGGTTTAATAACTAAAGAAGTAAAAAGACTTGTAATGGAAGCCAATTACTTTTTACCAGAAGACGTATTAGCTAGACTAAAGAAGATGAGAGAAGAAGAAGATTGGGAACTAGCATCTGCAACACTTGATAAAATACTTGTTAATGCAGAAATCGCAAAGAATGACCAAGTAGCAATGTGCCAAGATACAGGGATGGTAGTAGTGTTTGTAGAGATGGGTCAAGATGTTCATATAGTAAATGGATCCTTAGAAGATGCTATTAACCAAGGTATTAGAGAAGGATACGAAGAAGGATATTTAAGAAAATCAGTAGTAAAAGATCCACTAGATAGAGTAAATACTAAGGACAATACTCCTGGAGTTATTCATTATAATATAGTAGAAGGGGATAAATTATCCATAACTGAAGCGCCTAAAGGCTTCGGATCTGAAAATATGTCCAGAATTAAGATGTTAAAACCAGCCGAAGGTCTACAAGGGGTTAAAGACTTTATTCTTGAATCTGTAGTGCTAGCTGGACCAAACCCATGCCCTCCAACGGTAGTAGGAGTAGGTATCGGTGGTACATTTGAAAAAGCTGCTTTCTTAGCAAAACATTCTCTTATGAGAGATATGGATGAATACTCAGATAATCCTTTCTATGAAGCACTGGAAAAGGAAATGCTAGAAGAAATAAACAAACTTGGCATAGGACCACAAGGATATGGTGGAAAAACTACGGCATTTAAGGTAAATATCGAATCTTATCCAACTCATATTGCAGGATTGCCAGTTGCTGTAAATATAAATTGTCATGCAGCTAGACATAAGCAAGTTATTCTATAGGAGGGTAAATATGAAAATACAATTAAAAACACCTTTAACTGTTGAAGACTTAAAAGATTTAAAAGCAGGTGATGATGTTTATATCACTGGATATATATATACTGCTAGAGACGCAGCACATGCAAGACTAGTAAAACTATTAGAAGAAGGTAAAGAGCTACCATTTGACCCAGAAGGGGCTGTTATCTACTATGTAGGTCCAGCGCCAGCAAAAGGAGATCGACCAATTGGTTCTGCTGGGCCAACTACTTCTTATAGAATGGATTCCTATACACCACAATTACTAGATGCGGGGCTTAAAGGTATGATAGGAAAAGGTAAAAGAGACCAAGAAGTAGTAGATAGTATAGTAAAAAATGGTGCAGTATACTTTGGTGCAATAGGTGGAGCAGCAGCATTAATAGCACAAACTGTAAAATCATCAGAAGTTATAGCATATGAAGATTTAGGTGCAGAAGCTATTAGAAAAGTATATGTAGAAGATTTCCCGGTAACAGTGATGAATGATGCTAAAGGAAATGATTTATATAAAATGGGAAGGAATGAATATTTAGAATGGTCACAAAAGTAGAAATCAAAAAAATGGCTACAGCTGGATCTGTTGAATCTAATGACATTCTAATCATGATATCTAAAGGTGAGGGAAATATCCATATAGAATTAGAAAGTGTTGTAGAAAAACAGTTTGGCGAAGATATAAAAAAAGTAATACATGATACGCTTATAGAAGAAGGAGTAAATGATGTTAAAGTTATCGCTAAAGATAAAGGAGCATTGGACTTTACCATAAAAGCTAGAGTAAAAGCATGTATTAAGAGAGGAGTGGAAAGTTAATGAATTATAGAACACTACTCTTTATCCCAGGTAATAACCCGGGGATGTTACAAAGCTCAGATATATTAGGGGCTGATGGTGTAATTATAGATTTAGAAGATGCTGTAGCGTTACCTGAAAAGGATGCAGCTAGAATTTTAGTGAGAGAATATTTATCTACATTTAAATCCAAAACTGCTAAATTTATTAGAATTAATCCATTAGACAGCCCATATTTTTATGATGACTTAGAGGCGATAAAGGACTTAAATATAACTGGTATCGTACTTCCAAAGGCTGGTGTAGAGTCAATGTCTAAATTGGAAGAATATATGAATGAAAACAATCTAGATTTAGATGTTATACCACTTGTTGAAACAGCTATAGGTCTAGAAACAGCTCTAGATATTGTACTGATTTCTGACAGAATTATAGGTCTGTTTTTAGGTGCGGAGGACTTAACTCTTGATTTAGGGGCTAAGAGAACTAAAGAGTCTAAAGAAATTGAATATGCCAGATCAAGAATCATAGCAGCATCTAAAGCAAAAGGTATCCAGGCCTTTGATACACCATTTACTGATACCGATGATATAGAAGGTTTAAAAATTGATACCAAAAATGCTAAGGATTTAGGAATGACAGGTAAAACTGTAATCAGTCCAAGACATGTTGAAGAAATCAATAAAATGTTTTCACCAACAGTAGCAGAAATTGACTATGCTTTAAGAGTTGTAGAAGGTGTAAAAGCAGCAAATGAAAAAGGATTAGGAGCATTCTCATTGGAAGGTAAAATGATTGATGCACCAATTATTAAAAGAGCTCTAAATTTATTAAGAATGAGTGGAGACTATAAGGAGGAATATGATGAATTACTTAAATAATACAGACTTATCAACTGTAAAGGTTCTAAATAAATCAGAATTTCCTTCTAAAAGCAAGGCTAAGGATAAAGTAATCAATAGTGTAGAAGAGTTAATTAAAGGTCTAGACTTAAAAGATAATGCAGTTGTATCTTTCCATCATCATTTGAGAAATGGTGACAGCGTCTTAAATACAATTATGAAGGAAATCCAAAGTAAAGGAATTAAAGGAATTACCTTAGTGGCAAGTTCTCTATTTCCTGTCCATGCTGAAATCATACCTCTACTTAAAGATGGTACGATTGAAAATATAGTGACATCCTATATCAGTGGAGATTTAGCAAAAGCTATTTCTTATGGTGAGTTAAAAGGTAAAATCATAATGCAAACTCACGGTGGTAGAGCTAGATCTATATTAGATGAAGATATAGTGATTGATGTTGCTTTTATAGCATCTCCAAGTTCAGATAAATTTGGAAATATATCCGGTGTAAATGGACACAACTCCTGTGGTACATTGGGATATGCTATAGCTGATAGTATAAAGGCTAAAACGGTGATCTCTGTAACTGATGCACTGGTAGAGTATCCAAACTATCCAGCTGATATAACTGAGGACTATGTAGACCAGGTATTGGTGATAGATTCCATAGGTCGTAAAGAAGGTATCGTATCAGGTACGACCAGGGTTACAAAAGACCCAATAGGATTGAAAATTGCAAAAGATACACTAAAAGTTATGGAAGCTACGGGACTACTTAAAGATGGTTTAAGTTTCCAAAGTGGCGCAGGTGGTATATCTTTAGCAGTAACTGATTATTTAAGGGACTATATGATTGAAAATAATATAAAAGGAAGTTTTGCTTCCGGTGGTATCACTGGATATCTAACAGGTATGCTAGAAGAAGGATTATTTTCATCATTATTTGATGTGCAATGTTTTGATTTGGAAGCTATAGAATCCTTAAAGAGAAATCCAAATCATATAAGAATGAGTGGATCACAATATGGTAATCCTAGAGTATCTTCAGTAGTAGATAATCTAGATATAGTTATCCTTGGAGCTACGGAAATAGACGTTGATTTTAACGTAAACGTGACATCAGGGGCAGATGGAGTGTTAATGGGTGGTTCTGGTGGTCATGCAGATACTGCAGCAGGCAGTAAAGTATCTATTATCGTATCAAAACTATTCTCATCAAGAATTCCATTAATAAAAGATAGAGTTGATGTAATAACGACTCCGGGAACTACAGTAGATGTATTGGTAACTGAAAGAGGAATTTGCGTTAATCCATTAAGAACTGATTTGATAGAATCCTTTAAAAAGGCTAATTTAAATATTATAGACATTAAGGATTTAAAAGAATATGCAGAAAACATAATGGGTAAGGCAAAACCAATAGAAAAAACAGGTAGAATAATAGGATTGTCTGAATATAGAGATGGTAGTATAATAGACTATATATATGAAGTGAAAAAATAAATAAATACAAATAAAGAGTTGCATTCTAGCGACTCTTTATTTGTCTACATATGTTGCGGCATTCACACCATATTCGTACATAAAATAATTGAAAGATAGAGAGGGATGGATATGTTTTTCAGTGATGAAATAAACAAAAGTAATGATAAGGAAATAAAGGAAATCAGGGATTTCCTAAATAAATATGATGTAATATATGATAACCCAGATAAAACATTTGTCATACGGGATAGTGGCAAAATTATAGCTACAGGATCTGCATCAGGGAATATATTAAAATATTTCTTCTCTGATGAAGAATATCAAGGGCAAGGTACAATGAGTATCATTTATAATTCACTATTAAATTATCTAATAGAAAGTAATATTCCTTCCTTCTTTGTCTTTACAACATCATGTAATAAATTAATATTTGAATCACTTGGGCTTACAGAAGTATACTCAACAGATCGAGTCGCCCTATTTGAGGGTGGATTTTATAACTATAGTAAGTGGATAAAGGAAGTCAAATCATCTATTAAGGACAAGGAAGGAAAAAGAGGGGCAATGGTAGTTAATTGTAATCCAATGACCTTAGGCCATAAATATGTAATAGAGAAGGCATTAGAGAATGTGGATGAGCTACTGGTATTTGTTGTTGAAGAGGATCAATCAATATTTCCCTTTATAGATAGATTTAATATATTAAAAAACGAATTATCTAATAATGATAAGATTACCCTAATTAAGGGAGGTCCTTATATTATATCCCAAGGAACATTTCCTACTTATTTTATAAAGAGAAAAGATGAGATGCTAGATATATATACTAAATTGGATGGTAGTATTTTTGCAGATAAAATAGCTAAGGATTTAGAAATAGATATTAGATTCTTTGGTTCAGAGCCTACAGATGTAGTCACATTGGCTTATAATAATTCAATGAAGGAGATTCTTAGAAGCCGTGGCATAGAGGTTAAAATATTTGAAAGAAAGTCATTAGATGATATTGTGATCAGTGCTTCATGGGTCAGAAAACTGATTAAAGAAGATAGGATGGAGGAAGCATTTGGGTACCTACCGAATAGTACAATAGAATTCTTAAAATCAGATAAAGGTAGTGACGTTATAAAGAAGATTCAAGGGGAATAATTGTAGATAAACGTGTGGAAAGTTGTTTTGTCATTCCGAGTGTAGCGAGGAATCTTTCGGGCTGCAAATAGGGTCAAGATCCTTCACTAGCATTCAGGATACAGATTAAAACATACACCAAAGGAGGAGCTTATAGATGGAAATCAAAGATGATACAAGGGCTTGTCCTATATGTGGACAGGATAATGGTTGTATGCTGAGCAAAGATTGTTGGTGCCATGATGTCACAGTACCTAGAGAACTTCTAGATACACTGCCAAAAGATAAAAAAAAGGTAGCTTGTATATGTAAATCATGTATAGATACATATAAACAGGAGAATACATTTAGTCCAGGGATTACAGATAATAAGAATATTTGATTTCAGAATCTTAACAATGGGAATGTTGTTACTAAAATAAAGATAGTATTTGGAAGGTTTCCTTTTTACCAATGCAATAAGAATCTGCGAGAAGAAACTTGTCGCAGATTTTTTTAAATGTCATAACAAAAATATATAAAAACTATCTACTTTAACTTAATGTCCTTCCATCTACCAGTTCTATATCGTATAAGGATACCTGCCCATCTAGTTAATTGATCAAATAGCATGGCAAGCCATGCCCCAGCTAATCCTAGTCCTACATAATTAATGAGTATATATGCTATGATTAGTCTAACAAAGACTACACCTATTATGGTAACGATTAAAGTAGATAAAGTATCTCCAGCACCCCTTAAACCACCAGAAATAGCAAAGGCAGAAGCCTGGAATGGCTGGATAATTGCTATAATTTTCATAACACCAATAGATTGCTCAATAATCTGTGGATCATTAGTATATAAAGCTGTAAGTTTTGATCCAAAGAAGAAAAATATTAAACCGAAAAAAATAGAAGATAACAATGCCAAGCGATTTGTTTCTTTTATAAATGTATCGGCTCGGTCTACCCTTTCTTCACCAAGGGATTTACCTACTAAAGTAGATGCAGCGATACCAAAGGCCTGACCCGGTGCGAAGGAAAGGCTTATGATACTGGAGGCAATTTGATGAGTGGCATATACTACAGTACCTAGGCTGGATACAATCTTTATAAAAAATATTACCCCTACCCTAAATCCAACTTGCTCCAAGGCGGCAGGACCACCTACCTTAATGAGATTTCTCATAATAGGCTTACTAAACTTAAAACCATCTGATAAATCTAATTTAACTATATGATATTTACCTAATAATATTACAAGCAATACGATTGTTGCTATTACATGAGATAAAGAAGTAGACAGACCTGCTCCTGTAACTCCAAGGGCTGGAAGTCCTAATTTGCCATAAATTAAGATATAGTTTCCAATTACATTTAGTAAATTAATAGATATATTTATTATCATAGGGGTCCTAGTATCACCACTACCCCTCATTGATGCAAATATGGCAAGGTTCAAGGATTGAAAAATAAAGCCTAATGTAATAATTCTAAAATAATTAATTCCTACAATAATAGTATCTTGCTCCGCTCCAATAAAGCCCATTAGACTTTCAGGTATGGATTGACTAACTACAATAAAGGGAATGATTAATAGGGCGATCATAAGGATTATTAGATGCTTTACTACATTTGGGACCTTTTCCAATTTATTAGCTCCATAATATCTAGATATCATTGCAGTACCACCAGCACTCATGGCCTGAGCCATAGCGATGCCTATAAATATTACCTGATTTGTTATACCAATTGCAGCAATAGATGGTGTCGTAATATGGGAAGGACCACTATTGCCTACCATCATCATATCCACCATTCCGAAAAGACTACTGATGAGTAATTCCAAAAATACAGGTATTGTCAACTTAATAGTTTCACTACGATAATAGTTTAAATTATTTTTTTGATTCAATTTATCACTCCTAAAAATATATACATCAATTTTAAACCCCTATATTAAATATTAACATATATAAGTTAGATAATGTTAAAAAAGTTCCGAATTCCTTACAACCTATGACGAGAGTCATTCTACCATTTTTATCTTTTTTATTTAATTTTCTGTTAATTTTTAAATAAAGCTTTACAAAATAAAAATTAACTGATATATTAAAATCAAGTAGTGCAATCGCTTGCACAAATATAAATCACAGAGGTGATTATAATGATTGAACGATCTAGCGGTATTCTAATGCATATATCATCATTACCTGGAGAGTATGGGATAGGTGATTTTGGTAGAGAAGCATACAGATTTGTTGACTTTCTAAGTAAAGCAAATCAAAAGAATTGGCAGATTCTGCCCCTAGGAGTCACTAGTTTTGGAGATTCTCCATATCAGTGTTTTTCAGCCTTTGCAGGAAATCCATATTTTATTGATTTAAATGAGCTGATAATGAGTGATTTTATCAATAATGAAGATATAAAGACAAATATCTTAGGTAAAGATAACACAAAAGTTGACTACGGATTATTATATAAGAATAAGATGTCTATCCTTAGGCAAGCATATAACAACTCTAAGGGAGATTTGTTTAATGAATTAAAAGCTTACTATGAATCAAACAAAGAGTGGTTAAGAGAATTTTCCTTATTTATGGCAATAAAAGCTAAACATGAGAGTAGGTCGTGGCATCAGTGGGAAGCCCCATACAAGATATTTGACTCAGAAGAAGTTCTTCAATTTGAAAGAGAAAACCAAGATGAGATATATTTCTGGATATTTACACAATATTTCTTCTATAGACAATGGAAAAGGTTAAAACATTATGCAAATGAAAAGGGTATAAGAATTATAGGGGATTTACCAATTTATGTAGCAGAAGATAGCTCTGATGTATGGAGCAATCCCAAATATTTTAATCTTAATGAAAACCTTATCCCGAAGACTGTTGCTGGAGTTCCACCAGATGGATTCACGGATACTGGTCAGTTATGGGGTAATCCAATTTATGATTGGGATGCTATGGAGGCTGATGAATATAAGTGGTGGATTAAAAGAATAGAGCATAGTTTTAGGACATATGATATTTTAAGAATCGATCACTTTAGGGGATTTGAATCCTATTGGGAAGTAGAACATGGTTCTGAAACTGCTGCTAATGGTAGATGGGTTAAAGGTCCAGGCAATAGGTTGTTTGATAAGATTAAAGAAGAACTAGGCGAGTTAAATATTATAGTGGAAGACTTAGGATATAATACACCTGAAGTAACACAGATGGTTGAAGAATCAGGTTTTCCAAATATGAAAGTGTTACAATTTGCATTTAATCCTGGTGACGAAAGTGAGCATGCTCCCCATGGATTTGATAAAAATTGTGTTGTATACACAAGCACCCATGACAATCAAACTATAATGGGTTGGTTTGAGACATTACCTAAGGAAATCTTTAACTATGTGGTCAAGTATTCTAAGTTAAACTTTGATGAAGGTTTAAACTGGGGTATTATAAGAACAGCATGGGCCTCCACCGCAAATCTAGCAATTGCACCCATACAAGATTTTTTAGGTCTTAATGATGAATGTAGAATGAACGAACCAGGCACCTTGGGAGGCAATTGGGACTGGAGAGTTGAAAAAGAACAATTGTCTGATCAATTAGCGGATAGAATAAGAGAGCTAACAGAAATATATTGGAGGTAATAAATGAATAATATTGATAGTATAAGAAAAAACATAAGAAAATATGCACTAAAGATTTACGGGAAGGAATTAGAAGACTGTACTATTAACGAAAAATATACAGTTTTATCTGAATCTGTAATGGAGGAGATACTTCCTTTATGGATAGATTCAAAAAATAAGCTTAAGGATAAAAAACAAGCATACTATTTTTCTGCTGAATTCCTAATGGGAAGAGCTTTAAGCAATAACCTAATCAATCTAGGATATATTGATGACATCAAGATATTGCTAGAGGAAATGGGTATAAACTACAATGAGGTCGAAGAAATAGAACATGATGCAGCTCTTGGTAATGGAGGTTTAGGAAGACTTGCAGCTTGCTTCTTAGATTCAGCTGCTACTTTAGACTATCCATTATCAGGATATGGAATCAGATATGAATATGGATTATTTAAACAAGGATTTAAAGATGGTTTCCAAGATGAAAAGGCTGATAATTGGCTAGAATATGGTGATCCATGGTCAGTAAGAAGAGATTCTGATAGTGTTATCATCCATTTTACAGATGGAGATATCAAGGCAGTACCTTATGATTCACCAATTATTGGATATGGAAAAAACACTATAAATACCTTAAGACTTTGGAAATCAGAGCCACTTGAACCATTTGACTTTGAAGAATTTAATAAACAAAACTATGATTTGTCAGTTAAAGAAAAAAATCAAGCGGAGAACATTTCAAAAGTCCTTTATCCTAATGATTCAAATAGAGAAGGTAAAAAGTTAAGATTAAAACAACAATATTTCTTTGTATCAGCTTCAATACAAGACTTGATTAAAAAACACAAGAAAAAATATGGCTCATTTGATAATTTTGCTGGGCTACATTCCATTCAATTAAATGATACTCACCCAGCAGTGGCAATACCTGAGTTGATGAGAATATTGACAGAGGTAGAGAGTCTTGATTGGGATACAGCATGGAGCATAACAATTCAAACGTTTGCATACACAAACCATACGATTTTAGCTGAAGCTTTGGAACAATGGGATGTTGATCTTTACAAAGAGTTATTGCCTGAAGTATATGGTGTTATTGAAAAAATAGATCATCAACTTAAGAAAGAACTAGAACAAAAAGGTATACCAAATGAAAAGATAAATAGTTATGCAATTATTGACCATGGACAAATAAAAATGGCCTATTTATCAATCTATGGTTCCCATTCTACAAATGGAGTTGCAAGGCTTCATACAGAAATTTTAAAGGATAAAGAATTAAATGACTGGTATAAGATATATCCTGAAAAATTCAACAACAAAACAAATGGTATTACTCAAAGAAGATGGTTACTTTTATCAAATCCCGAGCTATCTAATTTAATTACAGAGCTATTAGGTTCCGATAAATGGATTACTAAATTAGATGAACTGGAGAACCTGGAAAAATACGCTGATGACTTAGCCATTTTAGATCGGTTTATGAATATTAAGCAAACTAAGAAAATACAACTAGCAGAATATATAAAAGAACAAGAAGGAATAGAAATAGATCCACATTCTATATTTGATATTCAGATTAAAAGATTTCACGAGTACAAAAGACAATTACTAAATGCATTTCATATTTTAGATTTGTATTATAGATTAAAGGACAATCCTGACTTAGACATTGTACCAAGAACATTTTTATTTGGTGGAAAAGCAGCTCCAGGATATTATAGGGCAAAGACAGTTATTAAATTTATAAATGATATTGCTGAATTGATTAACAATGATCCAGATATCAATGGAAAGATAAAAGTGGTATTTGTTAAAAACTATAGAGTATCCTATGCAGAGAAAATGTTCCCAGCTGCTGATATTTCTGAACAAATCTCAACAGCAGGAAAGGAAGCATCTGGAACTGGAAATATGAAATTCATGCTAAATGGTGCTCCTACAATAGGCACATATGATGGAGCCAATGTTGAAATTGTAGAAGAAGCTGGAGAAGAAAACAACTTTATATTTGGCCTTAGAGTTGAAGATATTGAAGAAATAAAGGATCACTACAATCCGATGGATGATTATAATAGGGTCCCTGGATTAAAAAAAGTTGTTGATACTTTAATAGATGGGACATTTGACCCTAAAGCAAAGGACCAGTATAAAGAACTATATGATTCCTTATTGACAGGAGCTCACTGGCATAAAGCTGATGTTTACTATTTAATGAAGGACTTTGATAGTTACCGTGAAGCTCAGAACCAAGTTGATCAAGCATTTAGAGATAAATTAGCATGGGCTAGGAAATGTTGGATTAACTTATCAAAATCAGGTAAATTCAGCTCTGATAGAACAATCGAAGATTATGCAAAAGAAATTTGGCATATAGAGAAAAACAACTAATATATAAGGTTTCAATATTTAAGTATTTCATATAAATAATCAAAACTTAAAGAGGGGGATTTAAATGAAAAAAAGAATTAGTTTGTTACTTGTATTTATGTTGTTGCTAGGAGTAGTCGTAGCCTGTTCTCCTGCAGATGATGGAGACGTATCAACACCGCCAGTAGATGGAGATACGCCACCTGTAGATGTAGGAGATGAAGGTCTTACGGAAACAATAACAGTGCAAGTAGAATCTGATTGGAGAGAGTACTATGAGGCTGCAGCTGCTAGAGTAAATGAAGCTAATCCTGAAGCAACGATCGAATTCATAGAAGTACCTTCTTTTGATCATCTAGATGTATTGGATCAAACTGATGTAACAAATGAAGACGTAGCAGATGTATTTGCGATACCAGCAGATAGAATTTATGGTTTAGCACAAAATGAAGCTCTTTCAGCAATAGACGGTAAAGCCATGGCTGCAAATGTAGGTGGATTTTCTGACTATGATGCAGGTTTAGGCGGTAACTTTGCTATTGATGGAGAATATCTAGCATTTCCAATGAATATTGAAACACTTGTTAACTTTGTAAACACAAGCAATGCAGAAGCGAATGGAATAGATATAACAAAAGAAATAGAAATAAGCGAGCTAGACTTCGAAAATGTATTGATACCAGTATTTGATGCATGGTTTGGTGTATCATTTGCAAACGCTGCAGATATAGAATTACTAGGTATGGATGCATCTGGGAATTTATTCTCTGATATGACAGAAGACTTTGCAGATCTTGATCCAGCTAAACAAGAAGTTATAGAAGGATTATATAATTACTGGAGAGCTCACAAAGATGCAGGAACTCCACTATTTGATGAAGATGCAGCATGGGGCTATATGGATGGAGCATTTGAAACAGGTGGGAAAACTGTAGCAAGAATAGAAGGACCATGGTCAACAGGTAGTTTATCTGAATTAGCAGGAAATGGCGAAGATTTAGCTATATTACCAATTGGTCAAGTAACTATAAATGGCAACCCATTATCTCACTGGAAAGGCGGATGGGGTCTTGCAGTAAATGCTAGAGTTGAAGGCAATGGTGAGAAAATGTTATTAGCTCAGGCAATGATTGAAGAAATAGTGAATCCTGACCATGCAGTTGAATTTTTCCAAGCAACAGGAAAGATATTAGAAAATGTTAGTGTAGATGATTATCTAAACTCTAATCTACCAGATGTGGATAAGGAAGTAATTGCAGCTGTAATGGAATCATATGAAGATGCACCTGCTCGTCCATTATTTACTGAATGGGGTCAAGTATGGGATACTTGGAAAAATGCTATACTTTCATGGAACTCAGTAAATCCTAGTTCTCCAGAAGCAGCATATAAGGAATTACAAGCATCCTTTACTGCTATGATGGCTAATTTTTAGGTAAAATTTAAGGAGAAGAAAGGTACATTCTTTCTTCTCCTTCTTTAAATATTGGGGTGGGCTTATGTTATCAAATGAAAAAATTCCAAAGTCAAAATACTATCTTATATTAATATTTACAAGTATTATTATTTTATCCATATCATTAGAATCTATCTTTAGGGCTAAGGATCTAAGCCTATTCGAAAATTGGCTAGATATAAATAATATGACACCTGTAGATGACTATGATTTTAATCAAGGATTTAACTCATATATAGTAATAATTTTAAGTAATATGTTTTTAAAAATTATGATACCTGCCAGTTTAAGTATTTATTCATACTTTGCATATATTCGTATTAGGATAAACAGATTATTCATATTTATTTGGACAGTTCTTTTATTAGGTGGATTAGCTTATGAAGTAGTAGGCTTAAATATTGGTTCTATTTTCTTTTATATAAATATTATAGCCTATATAGGCTTGATTTTAACCATAGTTTCATTGGATAGTCTAATAGATAGGTCAAAATAAAGGGGTGACTGATAGGTGAAATATAAAGAATTTTTATATGATGAAATAGGCAATAAATATGAGAGAAAAAATCTATATATACTTGAACTAGCAAGATTGTATGAAAAATTAGAAATCAGTACAAATAAAAATGAAATAGAAGCTGAAATAAGAGAGCTTAAACAAAATAAAGATAAGCATTTCTATAATATAAAACTAAAAGAATATAAAAATAAAGAAAAAGAATTTTTAAAGAAACTTAAAGAAGAAAAGTCTACTTATTCTAAATCCTTAGGTAATTCAATTTCTCTTAAAATGAAAAACCTAAAAGTAGATTTATTCGCAGCAGAGAAAAAACAAAAATTTTACTCTGATTACACTGGATTAACCTACGATGCTGAATTTGCATATGAGCGGAATAAGATTGCAGTAAACCAACTACCTGATATTATTGAATTTTTAGTAGATGGAGAAGAAGAATTAAATCAACTATTAAATGAAAAGGATAATATAGATAAAGAAAATGAAAATAAAGTAAAAATTGATATAAAGAAGTTCAAATCAGAGCAAAAGCAAATCATTGATAATGGCATTTCAAGAATTAAAAGTATGAGAAAAGAAGGAAGAATATCAAAGAGAGCTGAGAAAAATGAAATTTCTGTTCTTAAGAAAAAATATAAACAGGCAATAAAAATAAAATCATTCGATTTAGTTGAAAAGTCCAATAAAGAAAGTATAAAAGCTAAAAAACACGAAATCAATGTTAAATTAAAACAAAAATTATGGGTACTAAAATCGGATATCGGTGATCTAAAGAGAAAAACACCTATTGAAACTGACAATACAAGGCCTATAATGCCTTATTTAACATTTTTACTTCCTGGACTTGGGCAATTGTTAAATAAACAATATATGAAAGGACTATGCTTCTTAATTGCTTCACTGTTTATATATTTAATTGCCATTCCATATGCACTAGGTTATGGGAATTATCAAGGTGATGGGATAGCAGGTCTAATATCACTGGCGCAGGACGGAATGCGAATTGATAAATCTCTAATATTTTTAATTGAAGGAATCTTGGCCATATTCTTAGTTGTTATTGCTTTTGTAGCTATATATTTATCATTTAAAGACCTTAAGTCTGTTGAAAAAAAGAAAATTGAAGGTATTCGACCTAACAACTGGTTTGAAACTAGCAAAAGAATTAAAGCAGAGGGTTTTCCCTACATCGTATCATCACCAGCATTATTTGTTATTATATTTACAGTACTAGTGCCAATTACAACAGCTATTTTATTATCATTTACAGGAATGGATCCTAAACACCAATCAAAATTCGGCTGGGTAGGAATAGACAACTATAAGATCATAGCCTTAGGTGAAGGCTTGGCTGGGGAAGTATTCTGGCATATATTATTATGGACAGTTATTTGGACAATAGCTGCTACAACTTTAGCCATAGCAATTGGATTTATATTGGCGCTATTGGCAAATAACGATAGAGTTAAAGGTAAGACATTTTTTAGAAGTGTATTTATACTGCCTTGGGCAGTACCAGCATTTATTTCAATAATGTTCTTTAGCATAATGTTCTCTTCAACTGGAGCATTAACAGAGATAATGTTTAGCCTCACAGGTAAATTAATTGAAGTTAAATCCAATCCTACATTAACTAGAATTGTTTTGATATTGCTTCAAGGATGGTTAGGTAGCTCTTATATATTCTTGTTATCAACAGGAGTTTTACAATCAATACCAGAAGATTTGTATGAGGCTGCTGATATTGATGGTGCAACTGGATGGCAAAAAATAAGACATATAACATTGCCTATAGTATTATTCCAAACCGCCCCACTGCTAGTTAGTCAATATGCATTTAACTTCAATAACTTCTCCATAATATACTTGTTTAATGGAGGCGGTCCATTTAATCCAACTAAATATGGTAACTTAGCTGGGTCATCGGATTTACTCATATCATATATATATAAGTTAACTATGGATAATCAGTATCAAGCAATAGGAGCAGCAATAACAGTGCTAATTTCTTTAGGATTAATGTTCTTTGCATTTATTGGATATAGAAACTCTAAGGCTTTTAAGGAGGAGAGATTATAATGAAGATATTTAAAAGAAAAAACAAAAAAAATTTATATCTTTCTGATATGCAGCCATTAAACTTTGTTGGTAAGGTAAATCTAGGATTGATTTATGCTGTATTGATAACTTGGTCAATAATTATTATATGGCCATTATATCAAATGATTGTATCAGCATTTAATGGTGTTCAAGGAAAGTATTTAAGACTAAATGACAAATTTGAGTTTTCTTTGAAACATTTTGAATATCTTTTCAACGAAACTTTGTATTTGACTTGGGTAAAGAATACTATATTTATAGCCATATCCACAGCAATATTGACATTGATCATCGTTTCCTTTACTGGATATGCATATTCTAGGTATAGATTCAAAGGAAGAAAAGCATCCCTAATGGCAATCATGTTGATTCAGACGATACCTTTATTTGCAGGAATCACTGCATATTTTACTATACATTCTATTGTGTCTGCAGTAATACCAGCCTTTTCTAGGCAAATGATGCTGATACTAATATATGCAGGAGGAAATATTGCATCCAATACCTTTATATTAAAGGGATATATAGATTCGATATCTCCAGAGTTAGATGATGCAGCAAAAATAGACGGATGTAGCAACTTCCAAATATATAGGCTAATTATTAAGCCAGTAGCTAGACCGATGCTTGCCATTATTGCATTGTGGTCATTTATTGGACCTTTTATGGATTATTTATTACCGAGGGTACTGTTAACCAGTCCAGGGTCTTATACATTGGCTGCTGGATTATTCACTTTGATAAATGACTTTAGAACAATAAACCAGCCGGCTTTTGCAGCAGGTGGGTTGTTGACTGCTATACCGATAGTGATTTTATTTATATCATTAAGAAAGCAATTAGTATCAGGATTGGCTCAAGGGTCTGTAAAAGGATAATAGGGGGAAGATATTATGAAGGTTACTTTAAAGAATATTGGTAAGAAATATGAAGGAAGAGAAGAATTTACCATTAGAAATATAAACTTAGAAATAGAAGATCAAGACTTTTGTGTAATATTAGGACCTTCAGGTTGTGGAAAGACAACTTTACTGAGGATGATAGCAGGACTAAATTCTGTTACTGAAGGAGATATATTATTTGATGGCCGTAGGATAAATACTGTGCCACCAAAGGATAGAGATATAGCAATGGTATTTCAGTCCTATGCACTATATCCTCATATGACTGTATATGATAATATGGCTTTTTCACTTTCTATGAGAAAAGAAAGGAAAAAAATCATAGATGAGAGAGTAAGGGAAGCTGCAGAATCCCTCCAAATAACAGATTATTTGTATTCTAAACCTTCTGATATATCAGGTGGCCAAAGACAAAGGGTAGCATTAGGTAGAGCTATGGTTAGAAAACCTAAAGTATTCTTAATGGATGAGCCATTATCAAACTTAGATGCCAAACTAAGGGAGCATATGAGGGTTGAGCTAGTTAGACTTCACAAAAGTTTGGAAACCACAACGATCTATGTAACCCATGATCAAACTGAGGCTATGACAATGGCAAGTTTAATAGTCCTTATGAATGATGGTGTAATCCAACAAGCTGGTAAACCTGAAGAGTTTTATAATAAACCAGCAAATATATTTGTAGCAAGGTTTATTGGATCACCGACGATCAATATTATAGAAGGAACTGTTAAGGATGGCAAATTTATAACTCCAGATGGCATCTTATCTATAACACCCTGCTTAGAAGATAAGGAGTGTTTGTCATCATATGAAGGTAAAAGTATATCTGTAGGAATACGTCCTGAGAGATTTGAAAGTGGAGATCATCATCTTGATAAGTTTGATTGTACAATTGATGTTGTAGAGATGCTTGGAAAAGAGAAGATCATCTATGCAAGATTAGATAACGGTCAAGAACTTGTGATTTCAACACCAGGTCATTATAATTATAATGATGGTGAAAGACATACCTTTGGATTTGATATAAGCGCATTGCATTTTTTTGATAATGATACAGGTTTAAGAATAAATTAGCTTGAGGTGAATGACTTGATAAAGAAGAATCAAGTGACATTAAATGATGTAGCAAAAAAAGCGGGAGTATCACCTTCTACAGTATCTAGGGTTATATCCAATAGTTCCAGGATTAGTGACGCTACCAAAGAGAGGGTTCTTAAATGTATGGATGAATTAGGATACTATCCTAATGCGATTGCAAGATCCTTGGCAAAAAATAAAACCGGTAATATTGGTGTTATAATGCCTACCAGATCAGAGGATATATTTTTAAATCCTTTCTTTCCAGAGGCTTTAAGGGGTATTGTAAGGAGTGCTGCGAATGCTGGATATGATATATTATTATCTACAAATACAGAGTTAGAAAATGAATTAAATAGTATTAAAAATTTAATACGAGGATCTAAGGTTGATGGCATTGTTTTAATGAGTAGTAAAATAGATGATGAAAGTATTGATTATTTATCAAGTATAGATTTCCCATTTTCTTTAATTGGTTCACCTTATAAGGTAGATAATGGTATCAATCATGTGGATAATGATAATTTTATGGCGGCTTATGAATTAACCATGTATTTAACTTTAATGGGTAAGAAGAATATTGCAATGATAGCTGCTGATCCAAGTCTAATGGTTACAAAAAAGAGGATTGAAGGCTATAAAAAGGCCATAGAAGAGAGTAATCTAAACTTCAATGAAAAGCAATTATTCATTGGTAGTTTTGATGAAGAAACGGGATATAAGTATGGTAGAGAAATATTAGAACTTGATTCAAGACCTGATGCAGTTATAGTTACAGATGATTTGGTTGCTTTCGGGGCGATCCAAGTATTGGAAAGTTTAAATATAAGAATACCAGAAGATATTGCTGTAGCAAGCTTTAACAATAGTGTACTTTCCCGCTATTCACAAACTCCTTTTACATCGGTGGATGTTAATGCTTATGATTTAGGTTTAGAGGCTATTGATTTATTAGTAGAGGCAATAGAAAATGATGTTAGAAATAGAAAAGTCTTAATTCCTTATAAGATTCATAAAAGAGAATCCACTAGAATTGTTTAGATAATGTCCAATTCCCCATTTATGGTTGACACATTTTGTCCTTAGGGGTATTATATAGTTGGTGAATTATTTTTAGACTATTCTATAAATTACACGTAAGGATAGCCATATATAATATTAAATTACTAAGGGGGAGACTTAATGGATAATTTAAAGTTTAGAATTGAAAGCGACTCTATAGGGGAGAAAGAAATACCTACTGATGCTTATTATGGAATCAATGCAATTAGAGGCTCTGAAAACTTTACCATCACAGGTAGGAAAATCCACAAAGAACTAATCATAGCTCTTGCACAAGTTAAAAAAGCATGTGCAGTTTCTAACTTTGAGGCTGGTATCATGACAGAAGAAGTTAAGGATGCTATTGCTAAGGCAAGCGACGAGATCATAGATGGCAAACTTCATGACCATTTTATTTGTGATCCAATCCAAGGGGGAGCAGGTACCACAGCTAATATGAATGCAAATGAGGTCATAGCAAATAGAGCTAATGAAATCCTTGGTGGAGAATTAGGGACATATGATAAGGTAAATCCAAATGACCATGTCAACATGGGTCAATCAACAAATGATGCATTTCCAACAGCTGGGAAAATTGCAGCATTACAACTTTGTAGAAAAACACTTGATGAACTAAGAAAATTATACGATGCATTACTTGAAAAATCTAAAGAGTTTGACCATGTTATAAAAATGGGTAGAACACATTTGCAAGATGCTGTACCAATTAGATTAGGACAAGAATTCCATGCTTATAGTTCTGCTATTAAAAGAGATATTGCAAGAATTGAGTACGCCCTTGATGGTATTAGAGTTGTAAATATGGGTGCTTCAGCAGTAGGGACAGGTATCAATGTAGATACTGAATACTTAAAAGTAATAGTTCCTAATCTTAATAAAGTCATTGATTTAGGACTAACCCAAGCTGATGATTTAGTAGATGGAACAAATAACTTAGATGTATTTGTAGCAGTATCAGCAGCACTTAAGACAGCAGCTGTAAATTTATCAAAAATGGCCAATGACTTGAGATTGATGGCTTCTGGTCCAAGATGTGGATTTTCAGAAATAAACTTACCAGAAAAACAAGCTGGTTCATCTATCATGCCAGGAAAGATTAATCCAGTAATTGCAGAAGTTATGAGTCAAGTGGCTTTCAATGTTATAGGAAATGATATCACAGTAACTATGGCTGCAGAAGCAGGTCAATTACAACTAAATGTTTTCGAGCCGGTTTTATTATATAATCTTTATGAATCATTAGAAACATTAGCAAATGGTGTCAACACATTTAGAGAGAACTTAATTGTTGGAGTTACTGCAAATGAAGAAAGAGGCAAAGAATTAGTAGATGGTAGTGTTGGAACTATTACAGCTATAGTACCTCATGTAGGATACAAAAATGCTGCAAAAATAGCAAAAAAAGCTATTAAAACTGGTGAAGCAGTAAGAAAATTGGCTATTGATGAGGGGCTGCTAACAGAAGCAGAACTTGATGAAATACTTGATCCATTTGCATTAACAGAGCCAGGAATAGCAGCAAAACATTTATTAGATAAGTAAATATTAAGCTATGATTATATAATAAGTCTATAAACTTTCATAAGTTTATAGACTTATTTTGTATTGTGCACCAATATATTTATGTGTCCTGATAATGTATAATATACAAGGGGGATAAAAATTCCAAATATTATGATATAATTATATGAAGTTTAATCTTCCAAGGGGAGTTGATATCATTGAATAGTAAATTAAATAAGGATCATTTCTATAGCAAAAGGGATTTTTTTGATACTGGTAATACTAAATCCTATGATTTTAGAATCCAACAATTAGAAAAGTTAAAAGCTACAATTAAGAATTATGAAGAGGATATTTTTGATGCCCTATACATGGATTTACATAAATCTGGGTTTGAATCCTATACTTCAGAAGTGGGATTTATATATGAAGAGATCAATTATACTATCAAACATTTAAAAAATTGGATGAAGCCTAAGAGAGTAAGGGGGAGTATATCTACAGTGCCTTCAAAGTCCTATATCTATCCAGAGCCATTAGGTATAGTTTTGATTATCGGACCATGGAATTATCCATTTCAGCTTATTATGGCTCCATTAATAGGTGCGATAGCTGCTGGAAACTGCTCAATCGTAAAACCATCGAATCAATCAGTAAATACATCTTTAGTAATTGAGAAAATCATTGAAGAGATATTTCCAAGGGAATATATTAGTGTGATACAAGGTTCAGGTTCAACACTTGTCCCTAATCTAATAAAGGATTATAGTTTTAATCATATATTCTTTACTGGAAGCATGAATGTAGGAAAAGATATATTAGCTTTAGCATCCAATCATTTAACCCCAGTTACATTAGAACTAGGCGGCAAGTCCCCTACTATAGTACATAAAGATGCTAATTTGAGTCTTGCAGCAAAAAGAATGATAGCAGGGAAGTATTATAATGCAGGTCAAACATGTATATCTCCTGACTATCTTTTAGTCCATGAGGATATAAAAGAAGAACTGATAGCATACTTAATTAGGTATATAAAAGAGTTCTATGGTGACAACCCTAAGGCTAGTAAAGATTATGGGAGGATTATAAATAAAAATAGATTTAATACATTGATGGATTATTTAAAAGATGAAGATATTATATTGGGTGGAGATAGTGACATAGATGATTTATATATTGAACCAACAATATTAGAATGTAAAGATACGGATACTTTAATAATGAAAGAGGAGATATTTGGACCAATACTCCCAATTTTAACTTATAAAGAAATAGGCGAAGTAGTGGATATAGTTAGAAAGAATAGGTATCCACTGGCACTATATCTATTCACCAATGATAAGAAAATAGAGCAATTTATAATTGGTAAAGTAGAATTTGGTGGTGGCTGCATAAACAATAGCCTTCTTCATATATTAAGTCCCAAGATGCCATTTGGTGGCGTAGGCAGCAGTGGAATGGGCAGGTATCATGGTAAATACACCTTTGATACATTTACCCATTATAAGAGTATATTGAAATCCCACAATAAAATAGACATACCACTACGCTATCCACCCTATGAAGATAAGAAGCTGGATTGGGTTAAGAAGATTATGAAGTAATTCACCTGTATAGATAATGTTATTCTAATAAATTTAATTGAAAAGTTATAATTTTATTCTTGACAAGGATATTTAGCTGTGATATGTTATATTGAATTGTAAATTAAATATGTCTCTAGTATTGTACTCGCCGGAGGATGATACTTTTGTATGAGATAAAATTAATCGCATCATTAGGCCTGTGGATTGCGGCAGACCTAAGGATGTTTTTTTTTATTTTTAAGGAGGAATAAATATGAAAAATCAAGTAGTAGTTAACAAGCAATCAGAAAATATTTTAGGCAATTATTATCCTATATTCTACCAGGGATAGCAGGTTTATTATTTAATTCATTGTACATTGTTGTTGATGGATTATTTGTAGCAAGAATGCTTGGAAGGGAACCACTAGCTGCAGTTACGGTAGGTGTACCTGTTGTAGAAATATTACTTGCTATTAGTATGCTTATATCTGTAGGTGCAGGTGTATTGATTTCTAATAAAAAAGGTAATGGTAAAACTGATGAAGCAAGAGCCATTTTTAATATATCCTTTAGGATTATAGCTGTAGTGGCTATATTTATAGCTGTCAGCAGTTTAATATTTATACGATCTATTGCTGAGATGTTAGGTGCTACACCGGATATAATGGATTTAGTAATTGAATATTTAACATACTTTTTTGCATTTAGTCCCGCTTTTATGCTTAATTATGCTATTTGTACTTGGCTAAGAAATGATTCACAACCTAAACTTGTAATGGTTGCCCAGATAGTTGGTGCAGTGTCTAATATAATCCTGGATTGGTTTTTTATGGGACCATTAAAATCGTTTACGTAACCGATTGATATGAACACTTACTGTTGTATCAATGGTTTCAGAGTCCATACCCCATACCCCATATTTCATCCATCAATTGAATACGGGTAAAAATTCTGTCTGGATAGGACAAGAGTTTATAGAGTAGGTAAAATTCTTTCTGGGGCAATGTTTGGATTTTTCTTTCACAGGTTACTGTAAGTGCGTCATAATCAAGAGTTATTTTGTTGATATTCAATTTACGTTCGTTTATTACTTGTGCACGTCGAAGGAGAGCTTTAATTCGTAAAAGCATTTCTTCTTCATTTACAGGGTTAACCATATAATCATCTGTACCAGAAATAAAACCTTTAAGTTTATCTTCCTGTAATTGCTTTGCTGTAACCATAAGTATAGGTGTATTATCCCCACAATTACGTAGTTGTTCTGTAAATTCATAACCGTCCATTTGAGGCATCATTATATCAAGAATAATAAGATCAATATGCTGATTATCCATAAGATTTAATGCATCGACTCCATTCTCAGTATGAAAGAATTCGTATCCTGCATTTTTTAGTACTGCTTGCATAAGTCGGGCAGTATTTTTATCATCTTCTACTACCAATATCTGAAACATTAATCATTACACCTCCATTTCATATAATATATTATATCAAGATAATTAACTCAAAAGAAACTTTTTATCATTTATATTCAATTGATATATGACTTTAAAGTAAAAAATAAAGGCCTATATATGCAAAGATATTATATTATGATATTCTAAGATTAGAGGTGATATTATGATAAAAAGCATATTTAGTTTTTCATTGATTATAATACTTTTATTTTCACCAATGGTATATGCTAATTCGGGGCCAACCTATTGGGAAGGCTATCCTTCTTTGGAAGTACTATCAATACAAGAAAATTCTCCAATAGTAGTAGAAAAAGAGGATTTAATCTTTGATTTTACTAAACCTGAACTAGCAAAGCACGATGACTATAGCAAAACTGGTTTAGTTACTGCAATATATGAGATGTCTAATCCTACTGATGAAGAAATGACTGTGCAAATGGCATTTCCAATGATATCTAAAATTCCGGACTTTAAATCTGAGGATATAAAGATAATGGAGGATAAAGAAGATATCATATTTGAAATCTTTATAGGGGCTTCCGCTAAGGATGTAATAAATAGTTCAAATGAAAATGGACAGAATAAGATGAATTTTGATAGAATAATAAATTCCATAACTAAATCAGACTATATGCCAGAAAATTTCAAGCTGGATGATATAGGGACACTATACAGATTTGATATACAAAATACATCTGATAAAGGTATACATTTCCGAGTTGATTTTAAATACAATGATGAAAAAACAAAGATTCTATCTAATGGATTTAATTCTTATCATATGAATCAAGATAATAATATTACAGAGATAGGTTCATATATTCATAAGGAGGAGACCCTTGAGATATTAGTAATCGGCGAAGATATAGACTTAAATATTAATGCTTATACAGATACTGACTACAAAGAGACGACTAATAATTATTTATATAAAGAGGAATCCAAGAGTATAGTCGTTCGGGATTATCTAATAAATTACTTCAATGATTACTTAGAAAATACCAATTATAAAGACCTGTTGCCATATAATCAACTATTGAATATATATTTAAGATGTACAGATGATATGTTTAGTCGTGAGTTTGGCTATATATGGCTTGATGAATTAACCACCTTTGATTATTTTGATTTATTCTTTGTACTTTTGTATGAGGTGAAATTTATGCCTCATGAAACTAAGGATGTTAGTATAAGTTATATAACAAAAGGCACAATGGATAGAAAAGAAACAGTGGATCCACAATATTTATTTGAATACATACTAAATCCAGCAGGAAACTGGGCCTCTTTTAAGGATTTAAATATCAAGATAATTCCGCCTGTGGAAAGTCCATACATTATAGAAAGTAGTTTAGAATTAGAAAGAAATCAGAACGGCTCATATACAAAAACCTTTGAATCTTTACCTGAAAATGATTTAACATTTACCCTATATTCAAAAGAAAAAGTAACCTTTATGGATAAAATAGAAAAGTTTTTCTATAAATCATCATATCTAGTATTTCCATTGTTAAGGTGGTTAGGTCTAGCTATTATGTCTTACATTGTTGTAAAGGTGATTGCAAAAATAAGTGTTCAACTTGTTAATAAGAACAAAGATTAAGGGATATTAATTGAATTATAGTAAATTAGATATATGAATATTAGTATAAACCTCATAAGCCAAGACGAACTTAATATAAAAAAGAAGAAGGGGTGATGTATTGGGTTTTTTAAAAGAATTGTTTGGATCTAGTAAAGAGGTTTGGCAGCAATTTGCTAATGAAATAGGTGGAGAATATGTTGACAGAGGATTTTGGAAATCAAAAAAGGTGATAGGTAAATTTGAAAGTTGGACTGTAGTGTTGGATACCTTTACTCGTTCCTCAGGCAAACATAGCACTACTTATACTAGAATAAGAGCACCGTTTAAGACTGTGGATGAGTTACAATTTAAAATCCATAGGAGAACTATATTTAGTAATATAGATTTTGGTATGCAGATTATTAAAACGGGATATGATGAATTTGATGAGCAGTTTATAATTAAGGGAAATTATGAAAGTAAAATAAAGGACATATTTTCTGTAGATAAACTTAGACACTTGATAAGTAATCAGGACAAGGTGTTAATGAAGATAAAAGATGATACAGGTTTATTTAATAGAAATTTATCTGAAGGTAATTATGAACTATACTTTGAATCTATAGGAGTAATTAAAGACGTTGATAGACTAAAGGAGTTATTTAACATATTTGTTTTATTATTAAATACACTTTCTTTTATTGAATCAGCATCTAGGGAAAATATATATATTGATTTAAATTAGGACGATATAGATGAGCCCTTCCGATAATTAAATTGAATAGTACAATTTTTTAAAGGAGTTAGTTTATAGGACTAGCTCTTTTTTTGTATCTATTATAAATCCTTATGAATTCCTTATAATTACCTTTTATACTTTAATTATAGATTAAATATAAGATGAATTATATAAGGAGGTAATCAGGATGTCAGATTATATTTTGGAAGTGAAGGATTTAACTAAGAAATTCAAGAATCAAATAGCTGTTAATAATGTTTCATTATCAATTAGAAAGAATTCGGTCTACGGCTTGCTTGGCCCAAATGGTGCGGGAAAGTCCACTATATTAAAAATGATTACAGGGATAATGAAACCATCCTCTGGAGAGATATTATTTGGGGATCATGTATGGACAAGAAAAAATTTAAAAGATATAGGAGCATTAATTGAAAATCCAGCGATCTATCCAAATTTAACGGCAATGGAGAATTTGAAAATTGCTTGTACCCTCTATGGACTTTCTGAGGAGAGAGCAGAAGAAGTTCTCGATATTATAGACCTTAGGCAATCCAAGAAAAAGAAAGTAAAGAATTTTTCCATGGGAATGAAGCAGAGACTAGGACTTGGGATGGCAATTATTAATAAACCAAAGCTATTGATACTTGACGAACCTACCAATGGACTCGATCCAATAGGGATAGAAGAACTAAGAGAGTTGATTCGCTCATTTCCTTCTATGGGAATTACAGTGATATTATCTAGCCATATTTTATCAGAGGTAGCACAAGTGGCCGATGAAATAGGAATTATATCCAATGGTGTTATTGGGTACAATGGGAAAATAAAGAGGGAAGATGATCTTGAAAAACTATTTAAAGAGATTGTAGAAAGAAATAGGGGTGAAAATTAATGGTGGATATAATAAAAGCTGAATTTCAAAAAAGTAAGAGAACAACGACAAATAAATTTATTGTAATAGCACCATTACTTTCAATCCTATTGTCCAGCTCATGGGGTGGTGGTCAAAATGGTGCATATAACTGGTGGTATACCATGTTTCTTCCAGGAATGTTGGCTATGATATCCGCTCAAGTAATTACAAGAGAGAAAAGTCTTTCTTATAAGGGAATACTTCTATATCCACAGGATAAAGGGATTATATGGTTGGGAAAAATACTATATATTAGTATTTTACTTATATTTACCAGTTTGATCTTAATGATTGGTATGGAAGCAATTGGTTTAATCTATGGTTCTACGATTCCATTAAGAGCAAATATATTAGCAACCATTGTACTGATTCTTACATTTTTGTTTAATATTCCTATCAGTATGTTTTTAACTGTACAGTTTAATATGTTTGTTGCTGTTCTCTTTAATATAGGTATGACAATCCTAGGGGTAATCAGCCATACTTTTAGTATTAATTTAATTTTAAAAATTTTGCCTTACGAAACATCCTCTAGCTTAATGGTGCCAATTCTTCATATTTTACCAAATGGTCTACCTGTACCTGAGAATAGCCCATTACTAAATGGACATATGATCCTAAGGGATACTGTAATGAGTGTGGTTATTTTTATTATATTGACTGTTTTGACCACCATATGGTTCAGAAAAAAAGAGGTGAATTAAATGATACAATTAAAAAAACTGATAAAAGCTGATATAATAAAATTAAAATCCACCCAATTGATATGGATGCACCTATATATTCCTATTTTAGGATTGATTTTATTTTTGGGCTATTATTCCTATACACCTTGGAGTAGTTTTGGGAAGATATCGGCCTATCTACAAGTTTTAAGTATTGCCTTTCCCATATTAATAGGCGTCATTACTTCAATCGTAGCAGATCAAGAATATATGGCAGGAGGCTTCCAAAATATTTTAATTGCTTCAGAGGTAAAATACTTAACCTTTATTAGTAAATTGATATTGTTTTTATTACTAGGGACTTTAAGTACCATATTAGCTACCATTGGTTTCTATGTGGGGTTTTCTTTTATTGAAAATAGTATGTTTCCCTTTACCATGTATCTAGCTGTTGCGGGAATATTGATTGGAAGCAATGTGTTCTTATATATTTTACATTTTTTCTTAAGTTTCAGATTCTCTAAGGGCGTTTCTATTGGGGTTGGCATTGTAGAATCCCTTGCCTCAGCATTATTTTTAACAGGTATGGGAGACGGGAGGTGGCCATTTGTTCCAAGTTCTTGGAGTATTAGATTTATTGGATCATTACTTATGAAATATCAAAATACTGGAAATATGTTATTAGATCCGGACTTAAAACTTGGAATGATTGTATCTTTTGTTGCAACTTTTTTGTCTTTTGTAATTATGATCCTATGGTTTACAGGATGGGAAGGAAAGAAGGCAGAAGAATAGGAGGTTTGTTATGGCGAATATTTTAGCTGTAGATGATGATAAGGCTATTTTAGATTTGATTGAAAATATATTAAGTAAAAGTAGTCATTTTGTGAAGAAAATAGAGCATCCAAAAATGGTTTTATTAGAAGACTTAAGCTTTTATCATCTAATCATCTTAGATATTATGATGCCTGGAATGGATGGGTTTCAGTTATGTTCAAAAATAAGAGCACAAGTAGATGCTCCCATTTTATTTCTTACAGCAAAAGCAGATGAAGCAGATATAATTAAGGGACTAGGGTTGGGGGCAGATGACTACTTAAGGAAACCTTTTGGCGAACAGGAACTTCGTGCCAGGGTAGATGCCCATATTAGAAGAGAACAAAGGGAAAAGATGAACTATATAAATATAGGGAATGTTAGATTCTCAATATCCAGTAAAGAATGCTTTGTATTAGATCATAAGGTTCCACTTACAAAAAGTGAATATGAAATAAGTGAATATTTAGCCCTTCACCACGGGCAAGTTTTTTCAAAGGAACAAATCTTTGAATCGATTTTTGGTTTTGAAAGGGAAAGCAATTTAAGTGCCATCGTTGAACATATAAAGAATATCAGAGCTAAATTCATCCAATTTGGTGTAGAACCAATAAAGACCGTTTGGGGAGTCGGATATAAATGGGACTAAGAAAAAGTAAAAGCAAAACACTTCGTACAATATTTATAAAATATATTTTATCCCTTGGAATATTTATTATGCTTTTAATCATAGTCAATTATTTATTATTTGGTGTAGCCTCTATTGGGGTATACCCGGCAAATTATTCTGAAAGAATCATTCAAAAAAACCTTGATGAATTAAAAAACTCGCCTAAAGTAACCATGGATTTATTAACACCAATGTGTAGATTTGGGGTATATTCAGAGGGTGGGGATTATTTATATGGAAATTTTTCTGATAAGGATATAGATGCCAACTTGGAGACCTATAATCAAAGGAAATATTCCATTGGCTCATCCTATTACATTACCAGTATTGCTAGGGAAGAAGGGATATTGATTATTAGTTATCCTTTAAAAATGCAGTTTACAAGTCCCCGTTTGAGAAGGACTTTGCCTAATGCAGAATTAACAATTACATTTATATTTTTCTTCCAACTATTGATCCTAATTATTTTGTGGTCCAATAGATTTGCTAAAAGGATAAATAATCAATTAAAAATCCTCTTAAATGCTGTAGAAAAAATAGAAGAGCAGGATTTGAATTTTGATATAGGGACAAGTAATGTAGAAGATATTGATATAGTGCTTCAGGGAGTTGATAAGATGAAAAATTCTTTAAAAATTGCTTTAGAAAAACAATGGTTGTTAGAGAAGCAAAAGAGAGAGCAGATATCAGCCTTAGCACACGATGTGAAGACCCCTCTTACTATAGTTAAAGGGAATGTAGGTTTACTTAAAGAGACAGAGATGACAGAGGAACAAAAAAGATACTGTGATTATATAGGGGAAAGTAGTATGCGGATAGAAACATATTTACAGAACTTGCAAGCCATTACAAAAGAAGAAGTAGATAATAGTAAATCAAATGAAATTATTTATATCAGGACATTGATAACTTCTCTAAGAAAACAAGGAGAAGCTCTAGGGAAAATAAAAGATATTCATATTATTTGCAATACAGATATCCAAGGAGACTTATATATAAGAGGATATCAATATGAACTAGAACGTGCATTGATGAACATCATAACAAATGCAGTAGATTTTTCTCCAAACAACTCGACAATTACCATTAATGGTTCAATAGATGATTCTCAACTGATTCTTCAGGTAATCGATCAGGGGGAAGGTTTTTCTAATAAGATGTTAAAGTATGGAAAAGAACAATTCTTTATGGGAAATGAAAGCAGAACAAAATCAGGACATCATGGATTGGGTCTATATATAGCAAACACCATTATTATAAAATATAATGGGGAACTTCTATTATCCAATGATAAAAATGGTGGTGGATTGGTTATGGTAAAAATTCCCATATTTCAAGAAATGATTAGTCAAAGGTAATAATTTTTTTGGACGTACCCCATATAAGATAAATATTCTGCTTGGACACTGTTGTGGAGAATATGCTGTTGACGTGCTAAAACCTGCGGATATGAAAATTTATGGGATTAGTTTAATTAAACTAATCCCATAAAATATTCAACTGTAATAGCGACAATAACCACTAAGGTTGAGATAATGAAACCATGTATCATTGGACTAATGCCAGATTTTTTTATTTCACGAAAGTCCGTATTCATACCGATGGCAGCCAATGCTGATACCATTAAGAATTTACTTAAAGATTTCATAGTACTTGAAACTGTAATTGGAATGAAACCTAAGCTGTTAATTATAGCCATACCAACAAAAGCTAATATAAACCATGGGAATAATGATGTAATTTTAACCTGTTTGTGGCCTGAAGTATTTTCACTTGATTTCTTATTATTTATTCGTGTATTAATAAGGGAGAAGACCAATACTGTTGGTATAATTGATAATGTACGAGTTAGTTTTACCATAGTGGCAAAATCTCCAGCCGCCTCGCTAAAGGCATATCCAGCTGCAACTACACTAGATGTATCATTAACAGCAGTACCAGTCCACAATCCGTATGCCATATCGCTCAATCCCAATGCTCGGCCCATGATTGGAAATAATACGATCATGATCATATCAAATATAAATGTAGCTGACATAGCATACGCTACATCCTTATCCTCCGCTTCAATAACTGGTGCCATAGCAGCGATGGCGGATCCTCCACAAATCCCAGTCCCAGCAGAAATCATATTAGAAAGTTTCCAATCTAAACCAAGCCATTTTCCAATAAAATGACCACCACCAAAACAGGTAAGAAGGGTAAAAATCATTACTGTTAATGATAAACGACCGATATTTAGAATTGTTCCAATGCTTAATGAAGCACCCAGTAAAATAATTGAAAATTTTAGTATTTTTTTAGAAGTAAACTTTAAACCTACTTCTATCATTTTGCTTGGTTTTTTAATATAATTGAGACCAATTCCAATAAAAAGTGCAATAACAGAGGAGCCAATCAACGGTAATGGTAATAATGACTCTAAATATCTTGCTAACATAGCAACCAACAAAGCTATAAAAAACCCGGGAATATAAGATAATATTTTTCTCATATACATATCCTCCTTTATGTCATAAACAATTTTATATCTTAATAACAATAAAATCAAATAATGATTTATTATTAATTATAAATTTATGTTATAATTAAAATAAATGGATACGGAGGTACGTATGCTTGATACAAAAATATTAACATTTTTAAAAGTTGCACAACTTAGAAATTATACAAAAGCAGCAGCTGCCCTTAATTTAACACAGCCAGCAGTTACTCAGCATATAAAAAAACTGGAGGAGTATTATAATTGTAGTTTAATTGCCATCGAAGGGAAGTCTGTTCGATTAACTGAACAAGGAAAATTACTCTATAACTATGCTAACTTTCAAAATGCAAATGAAAAACAGCTAGTAAATCAAATGAAGAAAGTAGAAACACCAATTAAAATAGGTGCAACACTTTCTATAGCTGACTATTATCTACCATATTATTTAAGCTCATATTTAAACAATTATGATGAAATTTTTTCGGTAACAGTAAGAAACACAGAATCTATAATCGAAATGCTATTAAATAATGAATTATATTGTGCATTTATTGAGGGAATATTTGATAAATCATTATTCCAATACTATGAATTTTATAAAACTAGATTTCTTCCAGTGGCTAGAAAAGGACATCCATTGGAAGGCTTAGAAATTACAACATCTGATATTCATGAATACCCATTAATTTTGAGGGAGAAAGGGTCTGGTACAAGAGAAATATATGAGAATTATTTATATCAAAATAATGATTCTCTACTTTCAGTTTCTAAAATTTACGAGATTAGTAGTTTGGGGATTATTAAAAACATGCTAAAAGGTTCCAATGCTATTTCTTTTATGTATGAAGAAGTTGCAAGAAAAGAAGTTGAGCGGGGGGAGTTATGCTATCTATTCATAGAAAATTATTTGATTGAACGACCACTATACTTCATTTATCCAAGTAATAGTTTAATGAAAGAAAAAAATGAATTATTTTATAAAAAAATAATGCAAAAATGCTAAAGTTGACTTTATCAGAAAGATTTTTATGAAATCTATGTAATATGGGTTGCTACCGGAATGTATGGCTAACAGTATTTATATCGGAGAAAAGGAAAGAATAAGGCTGATAAAATAGTTTGTAACCAATAATGGGGTTGTAGTAAAATAAGGAGTAGATAATAAATTAACGAAGGGAAGTGTATCAGAATGAAAAAGAAACATATTATTATATTGATAGTATCGATTATAATAATCATAGGAATAATTGCGGGAATTGTTTATTTATCCATGGGTAAGGCTGGGATATCAAGATTCAAAAAAAACTGGGAGAGTAAATACCAAGATGGTATTCGTAGGGAGATTTTAATATATAATGCCAATGGAGATATTATTTTTGAATCTAAAGGGCAGTTTGATTTCACTTATGACAGTGAATGTATAGAGTATATTGATACAGAAACGGGATTGAAACATAATATTTTTACAGGATATAATGCAACAGTAATAATAAGTGAAATAGAAGATTAACATATGATGCTAAGTAGTAAGCAGGTAAGATTAAGAGATACTCTCCTTTTCTTGGCTGCTTTTATGTATACTAGTAGCCTCATTTTTTTTGTGATTTTTTTTTGCATTGGACGTTATTTTATTATCAATCAATGTTAAGATAATCTGATGGTATATAAACATCTTCAGTTGATTTGGATTATATATTCGATTTTTACCTATTGTTGTAATTTAGTTTATGTATTGAAACATAAGCACTTTCAATAAATTTTTATTTACAAAATCTTATTGCTATGATAAGCTATGACTATAAAGACGAATATAGTCACGGAGTGCGGGGGG
>JAAYGX010000093.1 GCA_012735585.1 Tissierella sp. | reverse complement strand
TTATAATGGAGTCCTATGTACTTGGAAAAAGACTAGGGATAAATTTTAAGGATCTGGATACGACGTTAAAGGAAAACATTAAATTAAATTTAATTGAAGAGCATAAAATCGAACGTTGGTATGGGGATTTAAGTAGCCTATTAGACCATATTGAATCAAGAGAAAAGTCGAGGTGATGCATATGAATCAGGGAAAAGACAATAGAAAGTCACTAGAAAGTATTGCTCTAACAGGAATAATGAGTGTATTTTTCATGTTTTCAATATATTATTTTGAAGTTTTATTATTTTTATTTCCTGTAGCATTTATTGCTTTTGGAGTTAAACATGATTTATTTTCCAGTTTATTAAGTTTAGTTACTACATTATTAATAATAGGACTTTTACTTAGTCCTGCCATAAGTTTATCTTATTTTTTACTATTTGGACCTTTAATAGCTTTAAGTATTTATTTAATAAAAAAACGAACAAGGGCTAATCAAGTAGTATTATATAGTGCACTTGTATTATTTATTGCCATATTAATACTATTGGGGATTTTGAATTATAATGGAGTTGATTTAATATCCCAATTTGAAGAACAATTTAGCATGGTTTTATCAGGTCATTTGGATTATTTAAAGGATATGGGATTTACCACGTATGAATTATTGGAAACAAGAGATTCTCTTAAATCGGAATACGAAAAAATGATGATCTTAATACCAGCAGTAATACTTATTACATCATCAATCATCAGCTATATCAACTATCAATTGATTACATTTGGACTTAAAAAAGTGGAAATTAGAATTTTACAACTGCCTAGATTTTTAAGATTTAGGTTGCCAGACAACTTTACTATTGGGGCACTGTTAATGGTAGTAACTGCCTTTTTTATTTCAATGATGAATATTTCTTATTCTGATGTATTATATGTTAATATAATAGTATTATTAGGATCTGTATTATTCCTGCAAGGTCTAGCTATAGTAAGTTTTTTCCTAACTAAAATAAAAACAAAAAAGTTTCTTAGGGTAATCACATACCTAATTATACTTTTTTCACCACAAATATCTTCAATAATGGCCTTATTAGGCGGAATAGATATTATATTTGATTTAAGAAAAATTAAAGGGGCTAAGTCCGTATAGGAGGATATATATGAAAAACAATAAATTATTCCATTGGTGGGATAGTAAACTATATATAATAGCTCTAACTGTTATGACTATAATCATATGGATATATCAACCTGTTCTTGGTGTAATATCTTTTTTGGTTTTAAGTTATTTAATTTATTATGCCTATAGTGAAACCGACAATAAAAATAAAGAAGTAAATAAATATATAGAACTTCTTTCTGAGGAGTTTGAAACTGCTGCGAAACATGCTATCTTCAATATGCCATTTCCATTGGTAATTATAGATGAAAAAGGTAGCATAACTTGGTATAATACACCTTTTTTAGATATGATTATAGACGATGATATATTAAATGAAAGAATTTATGACTTGATTCCAGGACTTGATTTGGAAGAGTTATTAAAAAATGAAGAAAATGAACCCAAAAAGATAAAATATGACGATAAGAGCTATTTAGTCTATCCAAACTTTGTTGATAGTAAAAAAACAGCCAGTGCAAGTAATAAACTGACCATACTTTATTGGGTAGATCATACAGTATACTTTAATCTTGAAAAGCAATATAATGATGAACAGGCTATTGTATCATTGATTTATATAGATAATTATGATGATGTAAAAAATAATACCCCAGATATTAATAGACCATTATTAATTGCGGAAATAGATAAGAGGATTAATGAGTATTTTGGACTATATAATGGATTAGTTAGAAAATATGAAAATGATAAATATCTAATATTTATAGAGAATGAAGCACTAGAAAAGATACAAGAGAAGAAGTTTGACATCTTAGATGATATTAGAGAATTAAACATAGGAAATACACTACCTATTACATTGAGTATGGGCGTATCTGCTACTGGGGAAAACTTAATTAAGTCTCATAACAATGCCAAGGCAGCGATTGATATTGCCCTAGGTAGAGGTGGAGATCAGGCTGTTCTTAATAAGGAAGGCGCCTATGAGTTCTATGGCGGTAAGTCCAAAGCTTTAGAAAAGAGAAATAAGGTAAGAGCTAGGGTTATAGGGCATGCTCTAAGACAGTTAATTGACCAAGCAGATAATGTACTTGTTATGGGACACAAAAATCCAGACATGGACTCCATAGGTTCCGCAATTGGAATTATTAGGGGAATAAAAAATAGGGGAAAAGATGGATATATAATTTTAAATGGAGAAAACCCATCTATAACGAATATATGTGATAAAATGAGAGTAGAGCAACCAGAATTATTGGACTTATTAATTACTACTGAAGAAGCAAAAGATGTTATAAGTAGCAATTCACTGATGATAATGGTTGATAATCATAAACCTAGTTTTACAGAAGCACCTGAATTACTAGACTTAGTTACAAAGATAGTAGTTATAGACCATCATAGAAGAGGGGCTGAATTTGTTAAAGAACCAGTGCTGACATATTTGGAACCTTATGCATCATCAACTAGTGAATTAGTTACAGAAATACTATCCTATATGAGTGATAGTATCAATTTGACTAAGTTTGAAGCAGAAGCACTTCTATCTGGAATCACTGTAGACACAAATAAGTTTAGCTTTCAAACTGGTGTTAGAACCTTTGAGGCTGCATCTATTCTAAAGAGAGCTGGGGCAGATACTACATCTGTAAGACAGCTGTTTAGAGATGATTATGATACATTTATGTATAAAGCACAGGTTATTGGTTCATCTAAAATAGTTTTTGACAATATTGCCATAGGTAGGCTTGAAGAAAATATAGAAAATGGTTTACTTATAGCAGCACAATCATCAAATGAACTTCTTGATATAAAAGGTGTAGAGGCATCCTTTGTACTTACGTACTCCAATGATCGGATTCATATTTCTGGAAGATCTTTAGGAAAGGTGTCAGTACAAATTATAATGGAAAAGCTAGGTGGCGGAGGTCATCTAAGTAGTGCAGGAACTCAGATCATGGGTGTATCCATGGATGAAGCAGAAAAAATGTTAATAGATACGATTGATAAATATTTTAGGGAAGGTGAATAATTATGAAGGTAATTCTATTAAAAGATGTAAAGGATTTAGGTAAAGCAGGGGAACTGGTTAATTCTAAGACAGGCTATGCAAGAAACTTCTTATTTCCAAAGGGACTAGCTATAGAAGCTACACCAGCCAACCTAAAACAATGGGAAGAAGAACAAGAAAAAATGGAAGCTAAAAGACAAAAGGAAAAAGAAGAAGCCCTTGAACTTAAAGCCAAAATTGAGAAAATAACAGTTGAGCTTAAAGGAAAAGGTGGAGAAGGTGGAAGATTATTTGGATCCATAACTTCTAAAGATATAGCAGACAAGCTAAAGAAACAATATAAATTAGATATAGATAAAAAGAAAATAGAATTAAAAGACAATATTAAATCAGCTGGAGTAACAAATGTTGATATAAGAGTATATCCAGAGATAACAGCAAACTTAAAAGTTAATGTAGTAATAGAATAGGGTGATTAAATGGAGGCTATGAGCATTGGAAGAATTCCTCCCCATAGTATTGAAGCAGAGCAGTCTGTATTAGGAGCAATGATTCTTGATAAGGAATCCATAAATACGGCAATTGAGATTATTAGACCAGATGATTTTTATAAAGAAGCAAATGGAGAGATTTTTGAGGCTATTATATTATTATTTAATAAAAATGAGCCTGTAGATTTAATAACTCTTTCAGAAGAGCTTAAAAGAAGAGGGACATTAGAAAATGTAGGTGGGGTTACTTATTTAGCTAATCTATCCAGTGGAGTTGCTACCACTGCTAATACAAAGTACTATTGTAAAATAGTAGAAGAAAAATCCCTTTTAAGAAGACTTATAAGATCTAGCAATGAAATTATGGGTAAGGCCTATGAGGATGCAGAAGAAGTAACTGCTATAATAGAAAAGGCTGAAAAAGACATATTTGATATTACACAAGGAACCCATAGGGAAGGATTTGCTCCAATTAGCGAGGTGCTTTTAACCAGCTTTGCTAAAATAGAAGAAATGGCAGCAAATAAAGGAGGCCTGACAGGCTTAACAACAGGATTTATTGATATAGATAATAAACTATCTGGACTTCAAAAGTCTGACTTAGTTCTTCTAGCGGCAAGACCTTCCATGGGTAAAACTGCCTTTGGAATCAATATAGCAACCAATGCTGCCTTAAAGGCCAAGGCTAATGTAGCCATATTTTCATTGGAGATGAGTAAGGAGCAATTAGTTCAAAGGATGATATCAGCAACTGCCCATGTGGATCTACAAAAGATTATCAGTGGTAAGCTTACTGAGGATGAGTGGCTACAAATAATTAATTCTATGGGCCCATTATCCCAATCAAATGTATATATTGATGATACAGCAGGTATTCCCTTAATGGAACTGAAAGCCAAATGTAGAAGATTAAAAATAGAAAAGGGACTGGATTTAATTGTAATTGACTATTTACAATTGATGACAATGGAAGGACATAATGAAAATAGACAACAGGAAATTTCAGCAATCTCCAGAGGGCTAAAAGCCATTGCCAAGGAGATGGATTGTCCAGTAATTGCACTATCCCAGCTATCCCGTGCACCAGAGCTAAGGGCTGATCATAGACCTATATTATCAGACTTAAGGGAGTCTGGAGCTATAGAGCAGGATGCCGACGTTGTAATGTTCCTTTATAGGGATGATTATTATAATGAAGAATCTGAGCTGAAGAATATAGGGGAAGTTATTGTGGCTAAACACAGAAATGGTCCTACTGGTACAGTAGAACTGGTATGGAAAGGGGAATTCACTAAGTTCTTAAATAAAGAGAATTTTATAGGTGAATAGTTAAATAGAAAATAGATTACTTCAGGAGTTTGCTCCTGAAGTAAATTCTTATCTTAGGAGAGAAAAATGAAGGTAATGGGAAATAGGGTAATTATAAGACCATTAGAATTAAAAGATGTATTCTCTATGAGAAATTGGGGTATTCATGATAATCCCTTATTAAGTGATTATAATTTTCCTCATATGAATGATATACAAATAAAGAAATGGTACAAATACAAGACCAATTCAATTTTTAACAAGTATTATGGTGTATTAAATAAAACAGATAAATTAATTGGATATCTAGGTATTAAAGATATAAAATATATCAGAAGGGAATCCACCTTAGGTATAGTATTTGATCCCTCTTATGTTGACAATGGATATGGATCAGAGACCTTAAGAGAATTTTTGAAATACTATTTCAATGATATGAAGATGAAGAGGATGTATTTAGAAGTAGCAGAGTTTAACCATAGAGCTTATAAGGTGTATGAAAAAATGGGGTTTAGACCTGCTGGATATTATTTAGATGAGTTTCACGATCAGGATTTAGATTTAAATAATAGGTATTATTTAGATACTAAATCTTGTTTTGTAATAGATGATAAAAAGATATATAATTATATTTATAGAATGAAGTTAGATAAAGATGATTTTAATGAAATATAAAGATGATTTCAACTGGAGTTGATAGTATGAGTTTCTTTTTAGAAACTACAGATATGGATTTAGGAGATACACCTATTGAAAATATATTTATAAATGACTATATGCCTATGGCAAATGGTACTTATGTAAAAGTATATTTAATAGGTTTTAAATATGCCCATGACAGGGACTTCAAAATAGAAGTAAATAACGAAACCATAGCCAAACATTTAAACATCCCATTGGAGGATGTTCTTCGTGCTTGGGATTTTTGGCAGAGTAAAGGTATTATAGAAAAAATTCATATAGATGATGAAAGATCTTATAATTATAAAGTTAAATTTCTTAATTTAAAACAATTATATATAAAAAACAATATAAAATTATTTACCACTGAAAAGGAGCAGATACCAGCAGCTAAATTAAATACAGAAGATTTGATACAAGCAAATAAGGTACCAGAAATAAATAATATGTTCAATAAAATAGATCAGATTATGAGAAGACAAACAGTTCCTTTGGAAAAACAAAAGATTCTAAATTGGATAACGGATTATAATATGAATCCAGATGTTATAGAAAAGGCATTTTCCTATGGCGTGGAGAGAAAAGGCATAAGGAAGCTAAGTTATGTAGAAGGAATCATTAGAAATTGGTATGATGATGGATTGACGAATATGGAAGCTATAATGGAATCATTTAAGAATAAGGATGAGAAATATTATAGGGATCAAAAAATTATGAAGGCACTTGGTTTAGATAAAAGACCAATTAAGGAGGACGAACCTCCAATAATAGATAAATGGTTTGAAGAGTATGGATTTAGTATGGACCTAGTACTAGAAGCTTGTGAAAGAGATAAAAATCCAGTCCCAAGTATTAACTATGTCAATGGCATACTAAAATCATGGTATGAAAAAGGTATTAAGACTGTGGAAGATATAGAAGTCTTAGATAAACCAAAAGAAAAAGTAGTAAATCCAAAGAAATCATCGGTGAAGAAGACACGACCAGCTACAACCACGAGATTCCACAATTTTGAACAAAGATCAGATAAATATTCATCAGATGATTTAGAAAAGATGGCCAGGAGAAAAAGGGAAGCCTATAGTCAAAGGACAAAAGGAGAATTGTAATTATGTATAGAGATATGATAAAACAAATTACACTCAATTATCAAAACAAAAGAGATCATAATGAAAGAGACAGAAAGAGAAGAGTCGATGAAGTATATAAAAAGATTCCTGCCATTAAAAGAATTGATGAAGAAATACAAAGAACAGGCCTAGACATGTCTAAAGCCATAATAATGAGTCCTAAAAATTATGAAGAAGTGATAAGGAAGGCAAAGGAAATAATAGAGAAACTAAAGATGGAAAAGGCCTATCTACTTACTGAATCCAACATACCACTGGACTATATGGATATAAGATTTGATTGTGAAGTATGCCAAGATACTGGATATGTAGATAATGCCAAAAGATGCAACTGTCTGAAGCAGGAGATGGTGTCTCGAGCATATAGGATGTCAAACATAGAACATGTATTGGAAAAGGAAAACTTTAAAAATTTCAATATTAATTTATTTAGTGATGAACCCTATGAAGGAGAGATTATGACACCTAGGGAAAATATGATCGATATCGTAAGTATATCCGAAGGATTTATAGATAATTTTGAGGAAAATAATGGGGATAATCTACTGTTCTATGGGACAACAGGCCTTGGAAAGACATATCTTTGCAATTGCATAGCTAAATCATTGCTAGACAAAAACAAAATAGTAATCTATCAAACAGCCTTTACCATATTAGATATATTAGAAAATAGAAGATTTGGCAAAGGGGATAAGGAATTGGGGAGTTTCCAATATGATCTTTTATTTGATGCAGATTTACTTGTAATCGATGATTTAGGAACAGAAGTGTCAAATACATTTACAAATGCAGAGATTTTTAATATAGTAAATACTAGATTATTAAAAGGCAAAAAAACAATTATATCTACAAATCTTACGCCAAAGGAGATATCAGACATATATACAGACAGAGTTTTTTCAAGAATCTTTGATAAGTTTAATCCTTTGAAGTTTTATGGCAATGATTTGAGATGGGAATAATGGAGGCGTAATATGGCTAAGAATAACAATGCTGGGGCTAGAAACTATTTTGTAAAAGTGTTGAATGGTATGGCATTAGGATTATTTTCTTCACTACTAATAGGTCTTATAATCAAGCAAGTCGGGACCTTGATGGGAAATGATCTATTGATTAATTTTGGAAATATCGCACAAAAATTAATGGGGCCTGCCATAGGTGCAGGAGTTGCACATAGTGTGGGAGCACCCCCACTTGGTATTTTCTCTTCAGTCGTAGTTGGAGCCATAGGAGCCGGAAGTGTATCCTTTGATGGGGCAACTGCCATTATCAATACAGGGGAGCCTGTAGGAGCATTTGTATCTGCATTAGCAGCAGCTGAATTTTCAAAGCTAATTCAAGGCAAATCTAAAGTAGACATCGTATTGGTACCCATATCTACAATCATTGTCGGTGGACTGGTAGGTAATTATATAGCACCTCATATATCAGCATTTATGGATTATATAGGAAGTTTTATCAATATGGCTACAGAACTTCATCCAATACCTATGGGAATTATAGTATCGGTTTCAATGGGAATCATGCTGACACTGCCAATAAGCTCTGCAGCACTTGCAATGTCCTTAAAATTATCTGGAATTGCTGCTGGAGCAAGTGTGGTAGGATGCTCGGCAAATATGATTGGATTTGCAGTTGCATCCTATAAAGAAAATGGCTTAGGAGGATTTATTGCTCAAGGAGTAGGGACTTCTATGCTTCAAATGCCCAATATAGTTAAAAATCCAATCATATGGTTACCAGCAATTGTTGCATCAGCTATACTTGGCCCCATATCATCAGCAGTTTTAAAGATGGAAAACAACTCCATAGGTGCAGGAATGGGTACCAGTGGTCTTGTAGGCCAATTTGCGACCATTGATGTAATGGGTGGATCTCCAAGGGTTCTAATTATGATATTATTTATGCATATTATTCTGCCAGGAGTTATTTCTTACGGAGTATCTCAGTGGATGAGAAAAAAAGGATATATAAAACCAGGTGATATGAAACTTTAATGTATATAAATTAAATATGTACATATATTTATTATAAGACAAACTATATATCAATAAATTATAAGCAAAAGGACAAGGTCCAAATCAATTAAATATTTGGTTAGAGATAATGAGAACCACAATTATGCTTTTGAGAGAAAGCATAGTTGTGGTTTATTTTTTTCCAAAACAAGGAGGAGAAATTATGTACGATATTACCATAATTGGAGCAGGAATCATCGGAAGCTTCATAGCGAGAGAATTGGCTAGATATGATTTAAAGGTACTGGTATTAGAAAAGGACAATGATATATCCAATGGAACTACAAAAGCGAATAGTGCCATAATCCATGGAGGTTATGATGCCAAACCCAATAGCTTGAAGGCTAGATTTAATGTTGAAGGTAATAGGATGTTTGACAAGATATGTGAAGAATTAGATGTTCCCATAGCTAGGATAGGCTCTCTGGTAGTTGCTTTTAGTGAAGAGGAAATGGAGACCATAAAAGAACTATATGAACAAGGTATGATGAATAAAGTACCTGATCTAAGAATTTTAAATAAAGAGGAACTAATAGAAAAAGAACCAAATATAAGTAAAGATGCTGTAGGAGCATTATATTCACCAACTGCTGGAATATTTGGTCCTTGGGAGTTAGCCATTGCTCTTATGGAAAATGCTATGGAAAATGGTGTAGAACTTTCCTTAAATAGTGAAGTTATTAATATAG
>JAAYGX010000092.1 GCA_012735585.1 Tissierella sp. | reverse complement strand
TGTGGAGCATAATTTGGTAGCAGTGCCTGGTGATTAAATTAATCGAAGTTGAGGCAAACAAATTAAATTCAAATGGTTTAATAGTTCAATTTATAGAACAAAAGAATTAAATATTAAATTTATAAATAGAAAATCAAGCAAAACTTTATATCTATATTCCAAGAGCAGCCTTAATCTAAAAGAAGGCTGCTTTAGTTATATATATATTTAATTATTCAGTAATAAAAAGAAGGACTTTTAGTTTACTTGTAGAATATACACACTGATATTATTTATTAATTAGGGGGTATAACCATGGGAAGTTAATTTACAAACTTCATAATTAAAGGGTCTGATTCAGGAATATAATTAGGGATATTTCTTATATTAAATAAAAACTTAAATTGTTAAAAATATATCTTTTCTTTTTAATAACTATCTGATACAATGTGTTAAAAAGATAACGATAAATTAATTAAAAATAATCTAAAATTGGAGGTAAAAAATGTTAGCCGAAGACAAGGAAAAATATGATGCAATAATAGAGTTTTTAGAAAGTGTTGAAAGTAAATCTGATCTTATTGAAGTTCTACATAAGACTCAAGATTTATATGGATATATTCCAAAACGTGTGGTAACTAGCATCGCTAAGACATTAGATATTCCAGTTTCTACTATTTATGGTGTGATTTCATTTTATTCTAGATTTAGTTTAGTTCCAAAAGGGAAATATTCTGTAAGTGTTTGTATGGGTACTGCTTGTTATGTAAAAGGTGCCAATGATATACTAGAAGCGTTTTCAAGGGAGCTAGGTATTGGTGTTGGAGAAACTACAGAAGACCAATTGTTCTCCATTATTGAAACAAGATGTGTAGGAGATTGTGCCCTAGCACCAGTAGTAAATATCAATGAAGATGTCTATCCTTACTTTAAAATTGAAGATGTTAAAAATTTATTAAATGATTTGAAAGTAGGTGTAGAAAATGACTAATAGTATTTTAGCTAAGATTCGAGAAGAAGAATTTTCTAAGTTTTTAGAAAGAGCCAAGAAGAATGATAGGTTTGTAGTTAAGGGTGATAAAATAAGATTAAGCGGTGATTTTTATGAAAAACAACATAGGATTGCTCTTAAGAATTACGAAATAATTAATCCTGAGAGAATAGAAGAATACATTGCCTTGGGTGGTTATTTCTCTTTAGAAAAAGTATTATTTGACTTAGGATCTGATAAAACAATTGATATTATAAAAAAGTCCAACCTTCGTGGTAGAGGGGGTGCAGGTTTTCCTGCTGGCAGGAAGTGGGAGAGTGCTGCAGGTGTAGAATCTGATGTTAAGTATGTAATATGTAATGCTGATGAGGGTGATCCAGGTGCTTATATGGATAGATCCATATTGGAGGGGGATCCTCATAGTGTTATTGAAGGAATGATAATAGCAGGGAAATCAATAGGTTCAAATTATGGCTATGTTTATGTTAGAGCAGAATATCCTAAAGCTGTTACTATGCTTAAAGAAGCTATTAAACAAGCTAAAAGCTATAATCTCTTGGGAGAAAATATTTTAGGAAGCGGTTTTGATTTTGATTTAAAGATAAGACTTGGAGCTGGGGCTTTTGTTTGTGGAGAAGGGACAGCCTTAATTCAGTCTATAGAGGGTAAAAGAGGAATGCCTCAGGCTAAGGTTTATAGAACCTATGAAAAAGGTCTATTTGATAAACCTACTATAATAAATAATGTTGAAACATTTGCAAACATAGCACAGATAATAGAAAAAGGTTCTGATTGGTTTAAGTCTATTGGTACAGAAGACTCATCTGGAACAAAAGTATTTGCTCTAGTAGGAAAGGTAGTAAACGCAGGCTTAGTAGAGGTACCTATGGGAACTACAATTAATGAAATTGTATATGAAATAGGCGGAGGCATACCTGATGGTAAAAAAGTAAAAGCTGTACAGACTGGAGGCCCTTCTGGAGGCTGCATACCTCCAAACTTATTTGATACTAAGGTAGATTTTATTTCCTTAGAAGAAATAGGATCTATCATGGGTTCAGGTGGTATGGTTGTAATGGACGAAGATGACTGTATGGTTGACATTGCAAAGTTCTTTATGGATTTCACTGTAGATGAATCTTGCGGAAAATGTACTCCTTGCAGGATAGGAAATAAAAGAGTCCTTGAAATTCTAGAAAAAATAACTATAGGTCAGGGAGATATGAATGATTTAGATCTATTAAAGGATCTTTGTACTGTGATTACAGATTCAAGTTTATGCGGCCTTGGAAAAACAGCCACTACCCCTGTTATTAGTTCTATGCACTATTTTATTGATGAATATAAGGAACATATTTTAGAACAAAAATGTAGGGCTTCAGTATGTAGGGACTTATTACAATATTATGTTATGTACGATTGCATTGGATGTGGAATTTGTAAAAGAAAATGTCCGGTAGATGCAATTACAGGATCTCCAAAACAGAGACATGAAATAAATAGAGAAACATGCATTAAATGTAATGCATGCTTAGATGCTTGTCCAGTTAAAGCAATTATAAGGAAATAGAGGTGTGATATGATAAATTTAAAAATTAATGGTAAAGATGTTTCAATTGAAAAGGACAGTACTATCCTAGAAGCCGCCAAAAAAATAAATATTAAAATCCCAACTCTATGCCATTTAGACTTACATGGACTTGGATTATTAAATCAAGAAGCTAACTGCAGAGTGTGTATGGTGGAGTCCGGGAAAAATGGAAGTATGATTCCAGCCTGCAATACCCTAGTAAAAGAAGGCATGGATATAAGAACAGATACTTTAAAAGTAATTCATACTAGAAGAACTATGATAGAACTTCTTTTATCTAATCATCCACAAGATTGTCTTATTTGTGTTAAAAATGGAGAATGTGAGCTACAAGATTTAGCACAGGATGCTAACATTAATAAAATAAGGTTTGAAGGTGAAAGAATAGAGTTTCCAATAGACGATAGCAGTAAATCCATTGTAAGGGATCCAAACAAATGTATTCTTTGTAAAAGGTGTGAAACTGCATGTACTAATGTTCAAACAGTAGCAACTTTAACTGATATTGGAAGGGGTTTTACTACTGTTGTGGGAACCCAATATAATAATCCTATGCATATGACTAACTGTACATTTTGTGGTCAATGTTTAGCAGTTTGCCCAACTGGTGCTCTCGCTGAGGTTAACTGTGTAGACAAGGTATACAATGCTCTAAGGAGTCATAAGACAGTTATAGTTCAAACTGCCCCAGCTGTAAGAGTGGCCTTAGGTGAAGAATTTGGCATGGAGCCAGGCAGTGTAGTGACTGGGAAAATGGTAACAGCTTTAAGAAATCTTGGTTTTGATTATGTATTTGATACAGATTTTGCTGCTGACCTAACTACTATGGAGGAAGCTGCAGAATTGGTGCATAGATTACAAAATGGAGGAAGGCTTCCAATACTTACCAGTTGTTGTCCAAGCTGGGTTAAATTTATAGAACATAACTTTGGTGATATGTTGGATATACCATCAACTTGCAAATCACCACATGAGATGTTTGGCTCAATAGCTAAAACTTACTTTGCAGAAAAATACAATATACCTCGAGAAGATTTAATGGTAGTGTCTATTATGCCATGTGTTGCTAAAAAATATGAATCTAGAAGGCCAGAATTAGGTGGTGAGGGCTATAGTGATGTAGACCATGTAATAACTACTAGAGAGTTAGCTTCTATGATAAGGGATTTTTCTATGTCCTTTGCTGATTTACCAGATTCTGATTTTGACAATCCTTTAGGTGAATCATCTGGAGCAGGTGCTATATTTGGTGCTTCAGGTGGAGTATTAGAATCTACTTTAAGAACAGCCTATCATATGATAACAGGTAAAGATTTAGAAAAAATAGAATTTCATAACTTAAGAGGGCTGAGGGGCTTTAAAGAAGCAGAAATTGATATAAATGGTAGAATATTAAAAGTAGCAGTTGCAAGTGGACTAGGAAATGCCAGAAAGCTTTTGAATGATATTAGATCAGGAGAGAAGCACTATGATGTTATAGAAATAATGGCGTGTCCGGGAGGATGTATAGATGGAGGAGGTCAACCATTTATACATGGAGATGTTTCTATAATAGAAAAACGTATGAAGGCACTTCATAGTGTAGATAAAGATAAGCCTGTTAGGTTATCATATAAAAATGAGTCCATTAAAAAAATATATGATGAGTTTTTAGGAGAGCCTTATGGAGAAAAAGCTCATGAACTTCTGCATACAGATTTTGTATTTAGAAAAAAATATGATTAAAGATATTTAAAGTTGTTTTTTAGGATTTCTTTTATAAAGAGGGATTATTTTAAAACTAAGCTTAAATAATTCCTCTTTAATAATTGTAGAACAGTAAATTAAATCAAAAAATATAGAAAGTGTGAAATTATGAAAAGAAAGCTATTATTATATATATCAATAGCTATGATTGCTATACTAGCTATTGGATGTCAAAAAAATACCTTAGAAGTAGAGCCTAAGGATGTAAAATTTTACTACCAAGATGGAATACCTGCATTGACTGTGGCAAAACTTGCTAAGGAAGATCAAAAATTAGATCAAAATATACATGTTAATTATGAAATGCAAACATCTCCCGAATTGCTAGTTGCTGAAATACTTAAAGAAGAGGCTGATATAGCTATAGTTCCATCAAATCTAGCAGCTCAAGCATTTAATAAGGATATTTCCTACAAAGTAATCGGTACTTCTACATGGGGTTCTATGTATTTAACTAGTACAGAGGAGATAAAAAGTTTTGAAGATCTAAAAGGTAAAGAAATCTATACTTTTGGTAAGGGGCTTACTCCAGATCTAGTCCTAAGATATGTTCTTTCCAATAACAATATTGATCCAGAAAAAGATGTAAATATTGTCTATCTAAACAGTGCTACAGAGATGGGACCTGCATTTTTAAGTGGGAAAACAAATTTAGCTCTTTTACCAGAACCATTGCTTAGTCTTGTAATGGACAAAAAAGAAGATGCTAAAATAATATTTGATTTAAATAAAGAATGGAGCAGTATTTCTGGTGCTGATAAAGGATTTCCCCAGTCAAGTTTAGTAATAAAAACCAGTTTAATAGAAGAAAATCCAGACTTTGTTGAAAAATTCATAGAGAACTATGAGGCTAGTAGGTTATGGGCAACGGAAAATCCAGAAGAATTATCAGATTATGCTGAAGAACTAGGAATTGGTGTCTCAAAAGATATAATAGAGAAAGGGATTAGATGGACAAATCCTAAAGAATTCAGCATAGAAGATAGTATTTTAGAATATGAAGTTTACTATAATGCTATTATAGATTTTGCACCGAATTTTATAGGGGGCAAGGTACCAGGTGAAGGACTATATTTTAAAAGATAAGAAATTATCTATAATTTCAAGGATATTTATTATTTTTATATGGATGATATTATCTA
>JAAYGX010000091.1 GCA_012735585.1 Tissierella sp. | reverse complement strand
GCAGAAAAGATAAAATAACAGTAAAATTCAGATATAGAGTGTAAAAAATTGCAAAAACAAAGTCGCCATAGACTTAGAAAGGATAGAATATAATGTTTAACTATAAAACTTTAGATAATACTAGCATAGAAATTATTCATAAAGCATTTATAGATGCATTTTCTGATTATCAAGTCAAGATAGAAATTCCAATATGGAAGTTTGAACAAATGCTCCTAAGAAGGGGTTATATTCCAGAAATGTCTATAGGAGCATTTGTAAATGAAACATTGATTGGATTTGTTATGAATGGATGTAGAATTTTGAATGGAAAGCTGGCAGTATATGACCTTGGAACAGGTGTCGTAAGACAATATAGAAGACAAGGAGTAATCGATAATATACTTGCAGATATCAAGGATTTAATTAAAGAAAAGAATGTAAAGGAATATGTATTAGAAGTGATAAAGTCTAATCAATCTGCAGTGAATCTTTATAAAAAGCAAAACTTTGAAATCCAAAGAGAGTTAGAATGTTTTCGGATAAATAGAAGTCAATATAATTTTATAATTAATCATAAAGTTGAACATACCAATAAGATTGATTTAAATCAATTAGTTCAATTTTGGGACTTTAATCCATCATGGCAAAACTCTATTGATTCAGTTAATGCAATTTCAGATTCTTTTTTATATTCAATTGTACGTTTTAGTGATACTATTGTTGGCTATGGTATTATTGATAAAAAAACTGGCGATATACCACAAATAGCTGTAGATAGAAATTTTAGGTGTAGAGGGATTGCAACAAGTTTAATATCTGACTTAGTAAAGAATACCGAATCTCAAAATATTAGTATTCTTAATATAGATGGTCAAATGAAATCAATGCAAGACTTTTTAATTAAATTGGGTTTTAAGAATTTTATTACTCAATATGAAATGATATTGTGTTTATAATTTTAGTTTGTTAGTATTGTAGCTTATGATGAAAACCACTTTAAAAAATCGTTTTATCATGTCATCGCCATCTATCTAAAGTGCATGACTTCCTAGAGCGACATCTATAATTTCTTTTACAAATGGAGAAGGAGTACTTCTTTTTATTATAATAATATTTAATGGGGGTATACAGATGTCAATACTATTTAGAAATTACACTAAACAACCAGGTATTACAGAAGATTATCATAAGGTAAGGGAATTCTTTATAAAATTGGGGCATGCAGAATTTGAATACACTAGATGGGATTGGATGACAACCCATTATTCTTTAGATAAATCTGCGGTAGGTAAGATAGGCTTGTGGGAGGATGAAAAGAAAGTTGTAGGGGTTGCGACTTTTGATACCAGGCCTGGAGAAGCCTTTTGCTTAACTTTACCGGGGTATGAGTACCTAAAAAAAGAGATGCTTATATATGCAAAAGATAATCTATCAAAGGATGGGGAATTTAGCATTATTATAAGGGATATTGACCTGGAATTTCAGGATATTGCAGCTGAACTTGGCTTTGTTGCTACACAGGATAAAGAGTTCGATTCGTTTTTTTATTTGGATAAGACGTCCGTAGAATATGAAATGCCTGAGGGATTTTATATTACTACTATGAAGGACACCTTTGACTTATATCAATACAGGCGCGTTTTATGGAGGGGATTTAACCATGAGTTGGAGGGTGATGGTGAGCTAAAGTTTTCTGAAGAAGAAGAGCAGGAGGCGAGAAAATCGATGATTCGGATCAATGTGGACTTAGATTTGAAGATAGCTGTGATTGCGCCAGATGGTAACTTCGTCTCTTACTGTGGAATGTGGTATGACAAAGATGCAGGTTTTGCAGTAGTTGAGCCTGTGGCTACGGATCCTGATTACCGCAAGATGGGTTTAGGAAAGGCAGCAGTTTTGGAGGGAATCAGGCGTGTTAGAGAGCTAGGAGCAAGGAAGGCTTTGGTGGGTTCCCAACAGCAGTTCTACTATAGTATCGGATTTCGGCCATTTTCAACCTTTACTTTGTGGAAAGAAAAATAAGCAAGACTTTATTGCAATTTTTGACGAATGAATTAGAGGTTAAGCGGGTTGTGAACCAGACAGTCCTTGTATCTTTGAAAATTTATAAATTATAAGATGGATAATGCTCAGATGTCGTCTATGATTTTGGTGTTATATTTTGAATACCTACAGCAAAGAAAATTATATTTTCAGATGGTAACAATTGATGATTTGGCTTTGTTTGTAAATTAGCTACAAAATCCATATAAAAGCTTAAAGGTTATACCTAAGGACCAAGTAAGCTGGAGAGTTTTTCATACCTGTTTGTATGATAGACCAAGCTTGTCGCCAAGGGGAAAATATCTCCCTACGACATCTTTATTGACATCTTAACACATGTTGAAGCTTGTTGTATTTTATCGAAACAATAAACCATCTTTAGGAGGCAGATTGGAATGAATATACGTGAGTATCGCCCAGAAGACTGTGAAATGATTGCCAATTTATTTTATGAAACTATTCATTCGGTAAACTCAAAGGATTACACGGAAATTCAGCTTAATGCATGGGCATCAAGAGACTTTGATTTGGTTAAATGGAATAATAGGCTTTTAAATAATTATTCTGTTATTGTAGAAAAGAACAATATAATCATTGGTTTTGGAGATGTAGATTGCAAGGGATATTTCGATCACTTATTTACTCATAAAGACTATCAAGGAATTGGAGTAGCGACTTTG
>JAAYGX010000090.1 GCA_012735585.1 Tissierella sp. | reverse complement strand
GTATCTCAATAAGATTTATATTAAATTATCATTTAAATTGTGGATAACAATAGGTTGTTTTCAATTTCCTATTCTGCAACTATCTAAAGATATTTTTATTTTTCCTTAACTAGAGGATTTTCATATACAAACTATTTTACAGTCTCATTTTTATATCTATACTTTAATCTTCTAATCTTAATATATTTATATTTTTTCCTTCCATAATTCTATTCATATTTCTCATAGAGCACATTTTTCCACACATAGTACAGCTATCCTCATGTTCCGGACTAGATTCCTTTCTATATCTTCTAGCTTTTTCATCATCTATGCTTAAATTAAACATTTCCTCCCAATCTAGTCTCTGTCTAGCCTTACTCATCTTTAAATCCCATTCATCCGCACCTGGTATTCCTTTAGCTAAATCTCCTGCATGGGCAGCTATTTTTGAAGCTATAATTCCCTCTTTCATATCTTCAAGTGTAGGAAGTCTTAAGTGCTCCGCTGGTGTCACATAACATAAAAAGTCTACCCCATGACTTGCTGCTATAGCTCCACCTATTGCAGATGTTATATGATCATATCCAGGTGCTATATCTGTAACTAATGGCCCTAATACGTAGAAAGGTGCTCCATGGCAAAGTTTCTTTTCTAATAAGACATTTGCCTCAATTTCATTTAATTTCATATGTCCTGGTCCTTCTATTATGATTTGTACATTTTTCTCCCAAGCCCTCCTTGTTAACTCTCCTAATACCATTAGTTCTGCAATCTGTGGTGCATCTGTACCGTCAGCTATACTTCCTGGTCTTAAGGCATCACCTAAGCTTATAGTCATATCATACTCTGCACATATATCAAGCAATTCATCATAATATTCATAAAAAGGATTTTCCTTATTATTTAATTCCATCCATGCATATAATAGAGAACCTCCTCTTGAGACTATATTTGTAACTCTAGTATTTTTTTTAAATACTTTAACTGTGTCCCTATTCAGCCCTGCATGAATAGTGACAAAATCTACACCATCCTCACCATGCTTTCTAACTACGTCTAAAAATTCTTTTTCTGTAATATCTTTTAATTCCTTATCATAAAATCCTACTGCATCATATACTGGAACAGTACCTACCATGGAAGTAGACATATTTACTAGCTTTTGTCTAAATTCTACTGTCTTACCAAAGGAACTTAAATCCATAATTGCCTCTGCTTTCATATCTATTGCAATTTTTACTTTTTCTAACTCTATATCTACATTAGGACAATCTCTAGATATACCGAGATTCACATTAATCTTAGTCTTCATCCCTCTACCAATACCTTCTGGATTCAAAGACTTGTGATTTTTATTCGCAGGAATAACAATTTCACCTTTTGCCATTCTCTCCATTAATATTTCCATATCCATATTTTCTTTCTTACTAACAATTTCCATCTCTTTAGTAATAATTCCTTTTCTTGCAGCATCCATTTGAGTTGTATATTTCATTTTTATCTTCTCCTTTTTAATTTTCTTAATTTCCTTGATATACTCCATTATTGTAAAAAATATTTGCATTCATCTGTTATTTCTAGACTTTATTCCATTCTATTTATATTTGTATCTATTATTCTGAGTGTCCTATATTTCACCTCCCTTAAAAACAAAAAAGCTGTATACTAACAAAAGTATACAGCAAATTCACACAACTTCCTTAGCTAAATCCCTTCGTTGGCATTATCCAAATCAGGTTCTTAGGGTCAGAAATAACATTTCTATCTCAGCCAATCAATATAGGCTCCCCTCTAACTTAATATTAAGTTTTTGTTTATCTAACTAGAACTATATCATAAGATAGTAATTTTTACAATGTTACCAGCCACATACCCCAGTTATCCAATATTATCAGTCAAACACATCATTTTAAAGGGTTAAAAAACGGTTTTCTCACCAATTCTCGACCCAAATTCCATCTAAGAACCACTATATGTAGTGGTTCTTAGATTCTGCTGTTTGTCCTCCAAACCACAATACGTCATCCAAAATTTACTCCCCCATAGCTTGCTTCCAATCATTCTTCCTTACGCTCGCCTTCTTGGGCAAGCCTTGCATGTGACGTACATAAATCAGGCGGTGGATAATGTTTATCAAACTTTATTATTGCTGAACCAATACTTTTTATTCTTGAGTCTATTGGCAAACTATCTATTATCTTTTGTTGGTTATACCATAGTCTAGCTTTTTTATTTTCTTCACATCTAAAATAAATGAAAAATCGGTAGTAGATATTACTTATATACATACTTTAAGGCATGGATGGACTTACTTAGCGTCTATCTTAGATTTGCATATCAAAAAATAGTAGGATATAGTTATTCAAAGTCCATTTGTCCAAAGCATTGGCTCAGCTCCATATTATTTCTTTAATTATTCGAGTTGTTTATCTCTATATATATCATAAGCTAAAATTATAAACACAATATCATTTCATATTGAGTAACAAAATTCTTAAAACCCAATTTAATTAAAAAGTCTTGCATTGATTTCATTTGACCATCTATATTAAGAATACTAATATTTTGAGATTCGGTATTCTTTATTAAGTCAGATATTAAACTTGTTGCAATTCCTCTACACCTAAAATTTCTATCTACAGCTATTTGTGGTATATCCCCAGTTTTTTTATCAATAATACCAAAGCCAACAATAGTATCATCAAAACGTACAATTGAATATATAAGAGAATCTGAAACAGCATTAACTGAATCAATAGAGTTTTGCCATGATGGATTAAAGTCCCAAAATTGAACTAATTGATTTAAATCAATTTTATTGGCCAGTTCAACTTTATGATTGTTTATAAAATTATATTGATTTTTATTTATCTGGAAACACTCTAACTCTCTTTGAATTTCAAAGTTTTGCCTTTTATAAAGATTCACAGCAGATTCATTAGATTTTATCACTTCTAATACATATTTTTTTACATTTTTTTCTTTAATTAAATCCTTGATATCTGAAAGTATATTATTAATTACTCCCTGTCTTCTATGTTCTCTTACAACACCTGTTCCAATGTCATATACAGTTAGCTTACCATTCCAAATTCTACACCCATTCAAAACAAATCCAATCAATGTTTCATTTACAAATGCTCCTATAGACATTTCTGGAACATAGCCCCTTCTTAGGAGCATTTGTTCAAACTTCCATATTGGCATTTCTATCTTGACTTGATAATCAGAAAATGCATCTATAAATGCTTTATGAATAATTTCCATGCTAGTATTATCTAAAGTTTTATAGTTAAACATTATATTCTATCCTTTCTAAGTCTATGGCGACTTTGTTTTTGCAATTTTTTACACTCTATATCTGAATTTTACTGTTATTTTATCTTTTCTGC
>JAAYGX010000200.1 GCA_012735585.1 Tissierella sp. | reverse complement strand
GTCATCGCGCCCCTCCAGGCCGCGGCCGAGCGGCTCGCGCCCCGGGCGGCGCTGCGGGAGCGGGTGCGCACCGTGGCCGTGGGCCACATCCTGCCCATGGAACAGCTGGCCGAAGCGCTGGTCCGCGACGGGTACGAGCGGGCGGCCATGGTCGCAGGCCGCGGCCAGTTCAGCGTGCGGGGCGGGCTCTTGGACGTGTTTCCGCCCTCGGCCCCGGCGCCGTACCGCATCGACTTTTTCGACGACGAGATCGATTCCATCCGGGTCTTCGATCCCGAAACGCAGCGCTCGGTGGATGACGTGGAGCGGGCCCGCATCGGCCCGGCGCGGGAAGTGCCGCCGGTGGACGACGAGGCGGCGCTGGCGCGCATTCAGGAGGCCGTGGCCCGGCAGGTGGAGACGCTGCGGCAAGCCGGCGCCGGCGCGGGCGCGGATGCGCTGGCCCAGCGGGCCCGCACGCACCTGGACCACCTGGCGGGCCGCCGCTGGGCGCCGGGCCTGGAGCAGTACAAGCCATTCCTGTTCCCCGAACTGGAGACGCTGCTGGACTACGCCGGCCCGGACGCGACGGTCATCGTCGACGAGCCGGCCCGCACGCGCGAGCAGCTGCAGCTGATGATGACCGAGTTCGCGGAAACCCACGCGGATTTGCTGGAGCGGGGCCGGGTCTTGCCCGAGCAGCAGGCGCTGTTCGCGGACTGGGACGATTTGGCGGCCGCGGTGCGGCGCCGCCCGGCCCTGTTCGCATCGGGGCTGCCCCAGCGGGTGCCGGGCATGGAGGGCCTGCCGGAGACGGCGGTCAAGTCCCGGCCGCCCGAGACGTTCCACGGGCGGCTGGAGCAGTTCGTGTCGGCGGTCCGCCGCCGGCGGCGGGAAGGCTGGCGCACCGTCATCATCGCCTCCACCGACGCCCGCGCGGCCCGCATCCAGGAAGTGCTGCAGGACGAGGAAATCCCCGCTCGCCACGCCCGGGATCTAGAGGGCGCGCTGCCCGCGGGCGCGGTGGCGGTGGCCGCCGCGGAGCTGCACGTGGGCTGCGAGCTGCCCGACGAGAAGCTTTTGGTGCTGACCGAGCTGGAAGTGTTCGGACAGCAGCAGCAGCGGCAGCGGCCCCGCCGGCGGGCCGGCGCGGCCACCCGCATGGACGACCTGAAGGTCGGCGACCTGGTGGTCCACGTCAACCACGGCGTCGGCCGCTACCAAGGCGTCGAGACGCTGGTCATCGGCGGCGCGCACAAAGACTACCTGCTGGTGGAGTACGCGGGCGACGACAAGCTGTACGTGCCGACGGACCAGGTCCATCTGCTGCAAAAGTACATCGGCGTCGAAGGCCAGACGCCCCGGCTGAACCGGCTGGGCGGCAGCGAGTGGACCCGGGCCAAGCAGCGGGTGCAGCAGTCGGTGCGCGAGCTGGCCCAGGATTTGCTCAAGCTGTACGCGGAGCGGGAGGCGCTGCCCGGCTACGCGTTTTCGCCGGATACGGTGTGGCAGCAGCAGTTCGAGGACGGGTTTCCTTTCGAGGAGACGCCGGACCAGAAGCGGGCCATCGCGGAAATCAAGGCCGACATGGAGCGGCCGCGGCCGATGGACCGGCTTTTGTGCGGCGACGTCGGCTTCGGCAAGACGGAGGTGGCCATGCGGGCCGCCTTCAAGGCCGTCATGGACGCGCGCCAGGTGGCCGTGCTGGTGCCCACCACCATTTTGGCCCACCAGCACCTGCGCACGTTCCGGGAGCGCTTCGCGCCGTACCCGGTGCGCATCGAGGCGCTGAGCCGCTTCCAGTCGCCGGCGGAGCAGGCGAAAATCATCAAGGGCCTGGCCGACGGCACGGTGGACATCGTCATCGGCACTCATCGCTTGCTGTCCAAGGACGTGGCGTTCAAGGATCTGGGCATCGTCGTCATCGACGAGGAGCAGCGCTTCGGCGTGGCCCAGAAAGAGCGGCTCAAGGAGCTGCGGCGCACGGTGGACGTGCTGACCCTGACCGCGACGCCCATTCCGCGCACGCTGCACATGGCGCTGGTGGGGCTGCGGGACATGAGCGTCATCGAAACGCCCCCGGAGGACCGCTTCCCCATCCGCACCTACGTCAGCGAGTACGACGAGGACTTGGTGCGGGAGGCCATTTTGCGCGAGGTGGGCCGCGGCGGGCAGGTGTACTACGTCCACAACCGCGTGCAAAACATCGACCGCGTGGCGGAGCGGCTGCGGCAGCTGGTGCCCGAGGTGCGCATCGCG
>JAAYGX010000007.1 GCA_012735585.1 Tissierella sp. | reverse complement strand
GTCTCTTTTCATTAAATAACCCCCTTAAATTAAATTCACTATTATTACTATTGCAATAACCTTGCCAATAGTAATCTGAAAATTCATTAAATCCGAGAAAGCTGTATTTTACCAAGTTATTGTTTGTTAATTATATTTTTTTCAATACTATAATAGATAAATATATAAAAAAACGCAATAATATTTGCACTTCAATGCAAATATTATTGCGTTATACATTATATTTTTTTAACTTATGCTGTAATGTCTGCCTTTTTATACCCAGTTCCTCAGCAGTTCTAGATATATTATGCTTATTATTATTTAATGCATCTAATATGATTTTTTTCTCCATACTTTCTAATATATCAGGTAAAGACTTCAATTTATTTTGATGAATCATTGCATTTTTTAAAGGTCTATCTTGCATTATATAAATAGAAGAAATAAAATCTTCTTGTTTCAGTACTGAATCTTCATTGCCTACTATATTCATAGCACCTTCTATTACATTTCCTAGTTCCCTAACATTTCCAGGCCAGCTGTATTGCATAAAAGAATGAATAACATCTTCTGATACATTTTTTATTTTTTTTCCTAATTCATGATTAAATTTGTTTATAAAATGATCAGTCAATACTAGTATATCCCTTTTTCTTTCCATAAGGGGTGGTATCTGTATGTAAATTACATTTAACCTAAAAAACAAGTCCTTTCTCAGTGTCCCCTTGTTTATACTTATGTAAGGTTCTTCATTTGTAGTAGCTATTATTCGTACATCTATTGGTATATCTTTTGTACCACCTACTCTTCGTATATACCCCTCTTGAAGAACTCTAAGAATCTTTGCTTGTAGTGGTAAGGACATGGAATTGATTTCATCTAACATTAAAGTACCACTATTAGCCTGTTCAAAAATACCTTCTCTTTCAACAGCACCAGTAAATCCACCTTTTTCAGTTCCAAATAATATCCCTTCTAATAAGGTTTCTGGTATCGCTGCACAGTTTTGGGCAATAAATGGTTTGTGGGATCTCTTACCGCCGTAATGAATACTCTGAGCCAATAGTTCTTTTCCAGTCCCAGTATCTCCATAGATCAATACAGATGATGTGGAATAACTAGCTTTTTTAGCTATTTTCTTAGCTAATGACATCGTTGGATCTTCACCTATGATATCATTGAAATTATATCTTTTAAAAAGAGTATTCTTGTATTTATTTGATGACTTTGATGTTGATAACTCGTTTTGTAAATCTATTACTTGATCAGATAAGTCCTTTATATGGGTTATATTATTAGCTATTTCTAGAGCTGCTATTATATTTCCCTCATCATATATAGGTATCGTTGAATTTATAGTTGTAATTTTTTTTCCCTTAAAATTAAAATAGGATTGAGTGGTATTTAGTATGGATTCCCCGTCATGTAGAACCTTTATTAAAGTTGAAGTATTTTCATTTAAACCTGGAAATATCTCTAATATATCCTTATCCATGACTTGTTTTATTGACAAACCTTCCAAATCAGCCATAACTTCATTGTAAATAATCGTTTTTCTTTGATTATTGATAACGTGTATTCCAATATCACCATAGTGCAAAATTTTTTGCAGCAATACTTTATCTAAATTTATATTAGTCATCCTATCAATCCTTAAATTAATAATTTAATTACTACCCTCATCCAATATTTTTTTTAGTTCACTCATAAATGAATTTACATCTTTAAATTGTCTATATACAGAAGCGAATCGTACATAAGCTACCTCATCTAAGTCCTTTAATTCATTCATAACCATTTCTCCAATTTCCACAGAAGTAATTTCCTTTTCCAAGGAATTTGATAAAGT
>JAAYGX010000089.1 GCA_012735585.1 Tissierella sp. | reverse complement strand
TAATCATCAAATATAAAGATGGTACTGTAGATATCAAAGATATGGGTATAAGTAGATATATACCATTACCAGAATTAATAGAGACTAATTAATCTTTAGTGGATTAAAGTTTTGTTTTGTGGGTATATTTAAAGTATACATTAAATATGTAAATAGGAGGTATTGTAATGATTAAAGAAAATGATAAGAGATTAAATGACGATGATAAGGTAAACTTAACTTGTATACCACCAGATAATACGAGAGCTGCGAATAAACCTAAAAATGGAGCTGCATTAGAAGGCTCACATAAAGCTTTTAGAGAGCCTAAGATCGAAAACACTGCTACAGATGTATATTACAATACACAATGTAAATTACCAGATTCAGAAGTAGCTGTTCCAACTTACGATGCAGTGGTAGAAGCCAAAGAATGGGTAGATAAAGAAAATAAAATGTAATTCTTATAATAGCCTTTTAAGGGCTATTTTTTTTGCATAGGATAAAGCTTCATAAACAATGCCATACTAATATTATAATATTTGAAAGGATGATTTAGTATGGCAAACAAAAACACTATATCTGAAATTATGAATGAAACACGTAAAATAGAAGAAAATAACCATACAAATATAGAATATACCTCCAATATATCTTCTTTAATAAACTCCAATAATCTTAGTCAAACTTTGGATAAGGATTTAGAAGATAAACTAAATATACTTAATAAACAAGTAAATGATATCAACAAGTTAACTTCAGAGTTGTTAACCGAACTATCTAAAAGACATAATTGATTATCATTGCCTCTTCAAATATAGGTAAATTTGGGGGACTAAATGTAAAAATAAGAAATAAAATCCCTATAATAATATATAGAAAAAAGCCTAGGATATTAATAAATCTAGGCCTATTCTTTTTCATTATTCTACTACTCAACAATTGACAAATAAATGCTCCTATTATAAAAATAACTATATCAACAACCACATTTGAATCTTTAAAAATAAGTTTGTAAGTATAATGGACTACTACTATGAATATTGACATATCAATTATTCCTACTGTTTTGGCTAAAGCATAGTTTTTAGTTTTATCTTTTAGATACCAATATTCTATTATTGTAAAAAAGGTTAAAGAAAAATACCCTAGTTTTAGATGCTCCCATACACTTTCATTAATAGGACTAAAAAAAGCAACTATGCTAGATTCACCTGACCATTCATATACAAAGTGTAATAACGAGCCGACTATAACTATCCAAAAGAAACCTGCAATATGCCATTTATTAATAGTTGATTCTGACTTAAACATAATATCTCCTCCAATGTATATTATGCACTAGGAACTTACATAAAATACTTGTGCATATGGCTGATTTTAAATTATGTTTTTTCATCAATAATATCTCGTTTTTAATTGACAAATCTGCTAAAATATGATGATATAGTATTAATTAATAATTTTAAGGAGGATAAATATGGAAGGTGACGCAGGACCCCAGATTGCAGGACAATTGCTACTAATATTTGTATTAATATTAGTTAATGCATTTTTTGCTGCATCTGAGATGGCAATGATATCTGTTGACAAAAAGAAAATAGCAGCACAGGCAGAGGAAGGTAATAAAAAGGCAAAAATCTTATTAGATCTACTAAAAGAACCCTCAAGGTTTTTATCTACTATTCAAGTAGGGATTACATTTGCTGGGTTTTTCTCATCGGCATCAGCAGCTATTGGCATATCCGATGATTTAGGTCAAGTCTTAAGTAGCTTTGGCATTCCCTTTGCAAAGGATGTTGCTTTTATTTCAGTAACGTTAATACTATCGTATATTATGCTTGTATTGGGAGAACTAGTTCCAAAGAGAATAGCTCTTCAATATTCAGAGACATTCTCTATGTTTTCTGTTAAAGTCATCCGCATAGTAGCTACAATCATGAACCCTTTTGTATCTTTTCTATCTCTATCAACAAATATGATTTTACGTATATTTGGAATTAGTATTGAAGGCGTAGAAGAAAAAGTTACTTTAGAAGAAATACGTTCAATTGTTGAAGTTGGACAAGAACAGGGTATAATCAACCCAACTGAAAGGGAAATGATCGATAGCGTAATTGGTTTTGATGATAAATTGGCAGAGGAAGTCATGACTGCTAGAACAGAGGTATTTATGATTGATCTAGAAGATCCTATGGAGGATTACTTGGAAGAAATGTTAGAGTTAAAGTATTCTAGAATCCCCGTTTATGAAGATGATCTGGATAATATACTAGGTGTACTTTACTTAAAGGACTTTTTAAGAGAAGCTTATAAAGTAGGCTTTGAAAATATCGATATCAGAAAGATCCTTCGCCCAGCTTATTTTATTCCTGAGCGAAAAAATATCAACGATTTATTTAATGAACTTCAAACGAACCGAAAACATATGGCTCTATTAATCGATGAATATGGTGGATTTACAGGCATCGTTACTATGGAAGATCTTATTGAAGAGATTATGGGGGATATTGATGATGAATATGATCACGATGAACCAGATCTTAAAAAGATTGACGACTATAACTATGTGGCTAAAGGTGCCATATCCATGAAAGAGTTAAATAGCCATCTAGGAACTAAATTAGATGAGGACTCTGAGGATTATGATACTTTAGGAGGAATGTTAATAGACCTTATGGGATACATTCCTGATGATGGTGATAAGCACTTAGTTGAACATGAAAACATCCAGTTTCATATTGAAGAAATCAGTGAAAGAAGAATTCAGTTAGTACATATTGTACTTAAGCAAGAAGGAACAGAAACTGAAGAATTAGAATATGATGAACAAGACTAAAAAAATGGAGAACACTAAAAAGTGATCTCCATTTTTATTTATTAAAGGTCTATTTTCTTCTCAATTAAATATCCAGTTGAAATAAATGCAGCTGTATAAATCAATATCTCCATTAAAACACGAGTTAGACTTATATGCGTAAGGAAAGAAACAGCCCCATCTACCACATTATATGCTATACCATATGATGAGTTTAACCATGGAGTAGACATACTTATAAATTTAAAACTCTCTAAATCAAGAAAAAGTGGTAATAAATTTCCTGCTACAACAGTGAGATAGCTCGCAGCAACAGAGATTATTATAAATAAAATAAACCATAACCCACCAATTTTCTTATTCTTAATACTGACTTTACCTAAAGCCATTGAGAAAAAGATTAATATTAAAGTTCCAAATAGGGATATCCCACCTAATAATAGATGAATTGAGATAATTCTGATGAATATTCCAAAATGCTCTTTACCCATGAGGAAGTATTCTAATGCTTCCTTTAACATAGACCAATCTATATCGAATAAAATTATAGCCAATAGCAAATTGTATAATATCATAACTAGTGCAAGAACCACTATCCACAGTACAGCCACTACTAATTTTGCACCCAATATTTGATTTCCTGTTAGCGGTAATGTAAATGTCAAATAACCTCTATCATCGTATAGTTCATTCCTAAAGCTTCCTATGATACGGAAAAATGCTACTAAAAAAGCTCCAAACATTACAAATACAGCTACTATCAATAGAAAGTCCATAAATGTAAATTGTCCCTGCATATTTGTATAATCTTTATTGACTTCCTTCAATATATTTGCCTGAATAATCGTAGATGCGATGATAATAATCGCTAATATTCCTAAAATAAATCTATAGTTCCCTTTTACCTCATATTTCATATATTTTCTCATATACAACACCTCCTATCCAAATATCTCTTTGTAAAGATCATCTATCTGCATGCCTCTTTCTTCTCTTAAGGACTCAGCATTTCCCCTCAGTGTAACTACACCTTCGTTTAAAAATATAACTTCGTCAAATATCTTCTCTATATCTCTTACCAAATGAGTTGTAATAATCATAGTACTTTCTTCATTGTAATTATTGATTATTGCATCTAGTATTTGATCCCTTGCCACTGGGTCTACCCCTGCAATAGGTTCATCAAGTATATAGACCTTAGCCCTTCTAGATAACACCAATGCAAGATTTAATTTTTCATTCATCCCTTTGGACAAGGATTCAATCTTCATTTTTCTATCTAATTTCATAAAATCCAATAGTTCATAAGCTTTATTTTCATCGAAATCTTGATAAAAATCCTTATAAAAATTAATGGCATCCTGTATATTCATCCATTTATATAAAAAGTTTCTATCTGGTAAATAGGATACTACTGACTTAGTATATGCTCCTGGTTCTTTACCATCAACTAAGATTCCACCTTTGGATTGTCTTAGGATACCTACTATAATCTTTATCAAGGTAGTCTTACCGCTTCCATTAGGTCCTAAAATCCCTACAATCTTTCCCTTGCCAATATTTAAGCTTATATCATCTAAAGCCTTCTTATTCATATATGACTTAGTTAGACCACTTATTTCTATTATATTTTCCATTAGTCTACCTCCTCCACATTATCATTTATTAATTCTATAATCTCAGCTGGTTTATATCCTAGTTGACTCATTTCAGATATAAAGCTATTTACTATATTTGATGCCATGCTCTTTTTAAGTTTCTTTATAATTTCTACATCTTCCGTTACAAAAGTACCCATGCCTCTTTGTGTAGCTACTAAACCCTCTCTCTCAAGCTCTTGATAGGAGCGTTGAATGGTATTAGGGTTGACCTTCATCTTTGTTGACATATCTCGAACAGAGTCCAATTTTTCACCCTCCTTTAATTCTCCTTTTATAATACTCTTTTTTACATAATCAATAATCTGCATATAAATTGGTAGATTGTCATTAAAGTTCATTTCTTCACCTCCATATTTAATCATATCTTAATATCTAAAATTCTTAATGTCTTAGTGTATTAATTACATAGTACACCAATACATTCAGTCTGTCAATGCATTTTTTATATTTGTTAAGAATAAAAAAACCAACAAATAATTTGTTGGTTTTTTGTGGATATGATAAAGATAATATAAAGAATGTTCACCAATTCAGCACTGCTTGTCATATAACTATAACTTTATTCATATAATATATAGCTATATATGTTTCCTTAAAGAAGCACGGGATTAATTGTTTCCCAATAGTTAAAGTCACACTTTACAGCAACTATACTACTTCGACATCTGTCTTGACTTGTCTGCGCAGGCTTTCATGGCTTCCATGATTGATGATCTAAAACCATTTTTCTCTAAACTAGCTACTGCTTCTATAGTGGCGCCACCTGGTGAGCATACATTGTCTTTCAATTTACCTGGATGAATCCCTGTTTCTAGAACCATTTTTGCTGAACCTAATACTGCCTGAGCTGCCATAGAGTAGGCTTGGTCTCTTGGTAATCCTTCTAGTACCGCAGCATCCCCCATGGCTTCAATAAGCATATAAATATAAGCAGGAGAAGATCCACTAACTGCCGTAAATCCATCCATCAATTTCTCATCTATTACTTCTACTCTTCCAAAGGAATTAAATATATCTATTATATCTTCTAATTCTTCCTCACTAAATCTATTGCCTGGTGATATTGCAGTTACTCCTTCCCCTACCATAGCTGGAGTGTTGGGCATGGCTTTTAAATATTTAGCGCCATCATTTAGATTATTCTCTAAAAAATTAGAACTTATGCCTGCTCCTATTCCGATGACTACTCCATCTTTTTTTACATGATCTTTTATTTGGCTTAAAACAAACTCATAGGTTTGGGGTTTTACTGACAAAATTATATAATCAGATTTACTAGCCACCTCTATATTATCGTTTGTTAAATTGATATTAAGTCCATCCATTGTACTTTCTCCCAAAGGTAATGTTCTATTGGAAGCAATGATATTTTCAGCAGAAACTTTTCCAGACTTAATCAAGCTGCTAATCATAGCTTGAGCCATATTTCCACAACCAATAAAACCAATTCTCTTTTGCATACTACCCTCTCCTCAAAATAATATGTTCTAATTATATCATATATACTGATGAAATTTACATCGTTTTGCGACCTAACTTTTATTGATATCCCAGACTGTATACGCAGGCGAACTCATCTAATTCATTTGTTCTTTCATTTACATAAATTAGGAATTCTTTGGGTTTGACCTACCATCGATTTGCATAAAATCGTTCATTGTGTTAATCATAAAAAAAATAAGGAGCAAGAGCCCCTTTAAGTTTTATTTATTCATTTGTCATTTATTAGTCCCAGGATTGGATATAACCTCGTATCCACCAAAGCTGGTTACGGTAATAACCATTGCATTTATAACTGTAAGTACAATTCCTTGAAGTCCAACGCCTTGCTTAGCAAATATAAATGTAAGTATTAAAGCAATTATAAAGGCATATAACCGCACAAACCTACTGCCAAATCGTTTTTTAACTAGAGATTTTGTAAATTGTACTATAAGCATTACAGCCATTGAAAGTCCAACAAATGTAGACATTACATCCACGGTCATAAAATCATCAAACATAGCCTCGTCGCCTCCTTATAATAATACCTAATAAAGAGTATGCTAAAGGAGACAAGATTATGAAGATTATATAATAGTTAATTTAAATATTAAAGGCCATAAACATTCCCAACAGGTAATGTAAACATCATTCCTATTCCTGGTTTGTCCATATCTCCCAATATTTCTTTGACAGAATTTATAGCTTCAGACAATAATTCTTCATCCTCAATTACAGTGAATATTGTTTTGTTGTAAGGTCTTGAATTATCTAAAAAGGTTCTTATTGCTCCAAAAAATGGATCATTTCCTCTACCACTATTGGTAATAGCTGAACCCATTCCTTGACTATCTAATATAGTCGCACCTTTTACACCTATATCAACAAAACTATCTAATATATCATCTAAATACTCCATTTCATTAAGAACAATAAACAATACATTCATTCTAGCACCTCTCCTTACATTAATTTAGGCTAATTTTGACTTAGTACTTTTTTGTTTTAATGCCCCATTTTCTTCTCCAGCTTTCTGGATTGCAATTTTGGCCAAAATTGGTCCTACTATTTCATATACTAATACACTAAATAAAATCACCGTTACAATTGCTTCACTAAATTGTGGTAGCTCTCTTCCAACTATGATGGAAAGTCCGATAGATATTCCACCTTGAGTTAATAGACTCATACCTATATATTTAGTGACCTTAGGCTCTGATTTTACATGTTTAGCTCCTAGAGTTGCACCAATAATCTTACCTGCTGCTCTAGCAAGTATATACCCAAAACCTAATAATCCTACCTTACTTAATACACCTATATCTAGACTTGCACCAGCTATTGTAAAGAACAACAAATTTACAGGCGGGGCAAATTCATTAACAAGATTAAATATTCTGTTGGCATTCTGCATTAAGTTCATCAACACCGCACCAAGCATCATACATGTTAACAAGGATGAAAACCCAAGGTAGTTTGATGCACCAGTCCCAATTAATACGAATCCTAATACAAGACATAATAGTTCTTCACGGTTTTTGGCTTTAGGAGCTATATAGCTTAAAATAAATCCTAATACTCCTCCTAATACTAAAGACCCTAATATTTCATATAAGGGTGCCCAAAATAATTGTAACAGGGAGAAGGCTTCTGTGCCTGTTGTAAGCTTAACTATAGACAAGGAAACACCAAACGCCATTATACCAACTGCATCATCTATAGCTACTACTGGTAATATGGTCCTCACTAAAGGTCCCCTAGCCTTTAATTCTCTTATAACCATTAATATCCCTGCTGGAGCAGTTGCTGCAGACATACTAGCTATTATCAAACTAAATTCAAAAGGTTGTTTAAAGATGAAATAAGTCACTAGAAATACCAATGATATAGCTCCAAATACTTCTGCTAATGTAATAATCATTATATCTTTTCCGGTCTTCTTAATATCCTTTAATAAAAATTCACTTCCAATACTGAAAGCAATAATTGCTAATGCTACTTCATTTATAATATTAAAAGTTCCTGCCTCTCCAGATTTTATTACATTAAAAAATGATGGACCAATTAGCAACCCACCAATAATATAACCTGATACATTCGGAAGCTTAAAATAATTAGCTACCCTACCCCCAACTATACCTACAAATATAACAATGCTTAATTTTAAAAGCAAATCCAATAAAATCATACCTCCGTTTATTATTTGGTTTAAACTATTATCATTATATCCTATATAGAACTAATATTCAAGTTTACATAAATTTCATTAGATTTATACGTAAAGTGGATTCCTAAATTAAAAAGCAAAGTCCCAGATAATTGTACAGACTTTGCTTTTTAATTTATATATTCACAATTACTAAATTAAACTTTGTATCGCCTTTTCGATCCTGTTTAATCCATCTATTAATACAGATCTTGGACAACCTATATTTAATCTAAAGAATCCATCACCTTGTTCTCCATATGGTCTTCCATCATTTAAGATCACTTTTCCTACCTTTAAGAAGGCTTCGTTTATTTCATCAGCAGTTTTATTTAGATTTCTACAATCCAACCATAATAAATACGTTCCATCAGGCTTATCTACTTTAACCTTAGGAATATTTTTATTTATATAATTAATTGCATAATCAATATTACCCTCTACATATTCCAGTAACTGATTTAACCATTCTTCACCATAATTATAAGCTACTTCAATTCCTAACAATCCAAAGATATTCATATTATCTATTTCCATTTCTTCAATAGATCTCTTATAAATATTTCTTAAATCCTCATTTGGAATAATAGCTACAGATGTAACTAATCCTGCAATATTGAATGTTTTACTTGGAGCCATTAAAGTAATGGTCCTTCGCTCTAATTCCTTAGAAATCGAAGCCATAGGGGTATGTTTTATTCCATTAAGAGTAAAATCACCGTGTATCTCATCAGATATAATAATCACATCATTTTTTATGCAAATATCACCCAATCTAGTCAATTCCTCTTTTGTCCAAACTCTTCCCACTGGATTATGTGGGTTACATAACATCATTAGTTTAGTATCATCTATTTGTGCCTCTAAGCTATCAAAATCCATTACAAATTTTTCACCGTCATGGATCAATGGATTGTTATTGGCAATTCTATTATTATTGTCCAGTACTCTATAAAATGGCGGATATACAGGTGGCTGCACTAACACTTTTTCATTTTCACCTATCAATTCTCTTACTCCAATATTAAGACCTGAAACAACTCCAGGAGTAAATAATATCCATTCCTTTTTGATTTCCCAATGATATCTTCTCTTCACCCAGTTTATGATAGAATTATAGAATGCGTCAGATTTATACACATAACCAAATACGCCATGTTCAGCTCTTTCCTTTAGAGCATCTATTACTTCCTGTGGTGACTTGAAGTCCATATCTGCAATCCACATTGGCAGTAAATCATCAGAACCATATGTTTCATCTAGGTTATTCCACTTAATTGAGTCTGTATCTTTCCTATTTATTATTTCATCAAAATTATACTTCATATGATCACTCTCCTATGTCTTTTATAATAATTTTTCTTGATTTATTTTTGATGACATATTCATCTTTATCAATTATGCGCAAAATGATGTAGAAACCTGTATATTTATATATTTCAAAACCCTGACACTTAGCCAAGGTTTCTATTTATTTAACACATCCTTGTCAAAAGTACTATTTTAAGCCACAGTTCTTTTATTTAATATTCTAATCTTTATCATCTAGTACAGATGATTTTCTAACACAGTCTAGTGCAATCGGCGGAGTTGCTGCAGAAGATATTATTCCTATAGCTGTTAAATAAGTTTAATGTTTTAACATAATTTCAATAATTTCATTATCAGCATTTTTCATACCTTCACTACTAAAACTACCTAAATTCTTAATAGTCATCTCTACCTCTGGACTAATGATTCCATCAATATCATTGATAACTACATTAGCCATTGCTAATTTTGCTTGAATAATTGCTTCTGATGAAGCTGCAGATAATTTAAATGCACAACCACCTTTTGCACCATCACATACCATACCTGTTAAGGTTCCTACCATGTTTTTAATAGCTCCACCTATTTGTTCATTGGTTCCACCTAGAGCCCATGTAATTGATGCTGAAGCACCGATACCAGCTGCTACTGCACATCCACATACTGGAGATAATCCACCAGTAAATACCTTTATATAAGCTGTTGCTAAATGGCTGAAAGCTAAAGTTCTAGCTAATTTTTCGTCATCATATCCCATATGCTCACATATAACAGTTGGTGGAATAATAGCTGTGATACCATGGTTCCCACTACCAGCACTACTCATTACCGGCATGTTGATTCCTGCCATTCTAGCATCACAGGCAGCAGATGTTAATACCCTAGCCTCATTAATGATATCCTTTTGCATTACTCCCTCAGACATTAGTATGTTCATAGCTGCTCCTAAACCAGAGCCTGATTTTTGCTCAAGACCTACCTTAGCAATATCCATATTTAATTTTACACCTTCTAGCAGAAATTCTATATCAGAATATGGTATTGTCTCGACGAACTGTCTGATGTCTTCTAATTTTATATCTTTTAGATATTCATTACCATTGGAATTTGATTTTGTATCTTCACTCTTACTAAATAGGACTTTTCTATTGGCCTCTACATAAACTATATTTGTATGGGTATCTTTTATAATGCAAATACCTTTCCCCATATTTGTTTCTACTTCAGCTTCTATATAAAAGTTTCCTTTACTATCTTCTAACTCCACATGAACTATATTTTTATTTACTAATTTTTCTGCCTGGGCAACTGCCATATCATTAACAGGTCTGAAAACCTCAAATCCTAAACTTGAGTCCCCACATGTAACCCCTAAAGCAGCAGCAAATACTAGTCCTATTTCCTTAGTCCCTGGTATACCAACTCCCATACCATTTTTATAAATATTTGGACTTACCCTTACATTTAACTTTTCCACACTACCTCTTACAGCCTCAAAAGCCTTAGCAGATGCTAGACCAACTGCAACTGGCTCAGTACATCCCAAAGCAGGTTTTACACCATTTATAAGTGTTTCCAATAATTCTTTAGAGTGTTTATTTGTTTTAATATTTAACATTGCATCCATAATATAATTTACCTCACTTTCTGTCATACTAATATTGCAAACTTTATGCCAACTATCAGTCTGTATCAATAATTTAATTTATTAATTTTGAAAATGGGATAAATTCACTAGTTATGACAAGTATATTTAAGTACATACAAATAAAAAAACCATAAAATATAGCTGAAATATATTTTATGGTTTCCATATATGAAAATTAATTTCCTATATTGAAAACTAATTCTCATAATTATTCATTTTTCTATATAAAGTTGTAAGACCTATGTTTAACTTCTCTGCAACTATTTTCTTTCCTTCAACTGTATCTCCATATTCATCAATTAACCCTTTGATAACAGACTTTTCAAAATCCATTTTTAATTCTTCTAGACTCTTATCTGAATCAATGGATAAAATCTTGTCTTTAAAATCTACTTCTTGGCCATTTAAATGCTCATTTACAAAGTATTGTGGCAAATCTTCTAATTTTATATAATTATCCTTTGAAAAGCATATTGCATGTTCTAATACATTCTCTAATTCCCTAATATTTCCAGGCCATGTATATTTCTTAAATAAATCCTTTACATTATCCGACAGTCTTTTTGTTTCTTTATTCATCTTATCACATAAATTATTTATAATATGTTTTGAACATTGAAATACATCATCTTCCCTTTCCTTTAAAGAAGGTAAGTTAATAGGTATAACATTTAACCTATAAAATAGATCCAGTCTAAACTTCCCCTCTTTAACTAACTGTCTTAGATCTTTATGGGTTGCAGATATTACTCTTATATTGATATCTATGGATGTCTCCCCTCCTAATCTATCAATACTTCTCTCTTGCAATACTCTAAGTAGTCTCGTTTGTAAAGGAAGAGGTAAATCCCCTATCTCATCAAGAAATAATGTCCCATTATGGGCTAGTTCAATCTTTCCTTTTTTACCAGTGGTGTTTGCACCGGTAAATGCCCCCTTTTCATATCCAAATAACTCTGATTCTATCAGTGTCTCTGGTATACTTGCACAGTTAAGAGCTACAAAAGGCCCTTCTTTCCTTAAGCCTTCATTATGAATGGATCTAGCAAATAATTCTTTTCCTGTTCCACTGGCTCCTTGAATCAATATCGTTGAATCGGTCATTGCCGCTATTTTAGATCTATTAATGGACTCTAATATAGCTTTACTATTTCCAATAATATTTGAAAAGTATATTTTTTCTTTCCTTGCATAGGTCTTTGCTATATTTATGATATCCTTCATTTCATCAAAACTTATCATCAATGAAAATTCATTATCACTTAGTAAAATCTTGTTGATACTATATATCACTCTAGCTTCTTTGCCATTAATCTTCCATAGATCAACTACGTCATTGTTACCGGTATCATTTAGCTTTATATCTTGTATAAACTCATGTATATCTCTTTGAATTATTTTTTGACTGGAAATACTTATATCCAGTGACTCTAAAGCCTTGCTATTAATATGAATAATTTCATCGCTTGAATTTAGTATTATAATTCCTTTATTTAAGCAGTTTATGATATCGTTGACTTCTGCTACATCCTTAATCAGTTTATTAGTTATATTGATATTGACTATTTCTTGCTCTACTATGCCAGCTGTTTCCTTTAGCATATTGTAATATTCATTTCTTCTAAATCTCATGGTATTGGCTTGCTCTGCATCGAAGGATGCAAAACTAATAACCCCAATGATCTCACCTTCTGATTTAATAGGATATGACATATTAGCAAACTCAGGACAAGTATCTCTACTTGAACAGTCGTCACAATGTTCATCTCTTGTTAAATTTACTATTGGAAGGCCTGAGTCCATCACCTTTGCAAATAAAGAATCCTCAGCACAAGACTCATCCAGCTTGATATAGAAATCACCTGTGCCAACAATTCTGGTTAAATTTTTATCTGCAATCGCTACTTCCACTTTCATTACAGATGCCATAGTCTCGGCAAGGCTTTGCATTTTATTTTTAATCAATCTCAAATATGACATAATATCACCCTCTATATTTTTCTAGCCATTATAAGAATTATATCATAATAATAAATTAAAAGATTAGGAAATAAAAAAAGCTAGTGGCGACTAGCTTTTATGTTCTTCCTTCAAATTTTTCATTACATTTTGGGCATCTGATTTTAATTCTCCCTTTGCCCTTTGGTACTCTAATGTCTTGACTGCAATTAGGACATTTAAAGAATTTGTGAGTTTTACTTTGTTTCGCTTTCATCTTTGTCTTGTTGAATTTGGATTTTATAGGATTCCACCATTTTAAAAACTTCATATTCTCCTGATATCTTTTGTTAATATTTTTAGAAAACATTCTAAAATAGCTGATTAGTATTATGATGGTTATTACAGTACTTAATTGAGGAATCTTTAAAAATACATTAGCTACTAATATTATAATACTGATTATTAACATTGCGTTGGATAGTTGGTCTGAACCATATCTACCATACATAAACTTTCTTAACCAATTCATATAAGTTGCCTCTTCTCTAATATTAAAATGGCACACCCGAGAGGACTCGAACCCCCAACACCCTGGTCCGAAGCCAGGTGCTCTATCCATTGAGCTACGAGTGCACGTTATAATATAGTATATAACAAGTTTTAACATATTTCAATTATATAATTTATCTTTAAGAATAAAAAACACAGAGACTACCATATACTAGTATAGTAACCCCTGCGTTTTAGTCGGCTCCATTTACCAAATCATAGATTTGGATTGCGCGACATCTGACCTGCGACGAAATCAGAGATTTCTGTTAGGTCATTATGTATGGTGCGGGAAAGAGGACTTGAACCCCCACGTCAATGACACTAGATCCTAAGTCTAGCGCGTCTGCCAATTCCGCCACTCCCGCGCACTTGGTGACCCATCCGCGACTCGAACGCGGGACACCCTGATTAAAAGTCAGGTGCTCTACCGACTGAGCTAATGGGTCATGTTAGCAAAAATAAAAAATGGGGTGGATGATGGGATTCGAACCCACGACCTCCAGAGCCACAATCTGGCGCCCTAACCAACTAGGCCACACCCACCATGATCTTTTTAAGATCCCGTACTTGCTACGGTTTTAACTGCCAACAATATAAGATTATATCAGCTAATTTTCGACTTGTCAACTATATTTCTAAATTATTTTTCGAATTTCTGTATTTATTTTTTCACCTATGTCAATTAGCCCAAAAGTCTTAGTAAATGAATCGCTACGAGGTAGTGAGGGACTGCCTGGATTCATTATTATGATGTCATCATAGACAAGGTTCACTGGCACATGGGTATGTCCAAATAGGGCCAAATCGGCCCCCATTTCCAATGCCTTATAATAAAGAGTATCTAAATTTCTTACCACATTATGTCTATGACCATGGGTTAAAAATAGTTTTTTACCATCGATTTCGATAAGCTCGTCTTCATTATAATTAGAATGTGGGTCGCCATTACCTTTTACAATAGTAACTGGAATCCCTAATATTTTTGAAATCTTCTCCCCATCATCTACATAATCACCCAGATGAATTAACATATCTGGTTTATCTATAGATGCTAATGCTTCTATAACATCCTTATTCATACCATGTGTATCGCTGATTACCGCTATTCTCATACTGTTCACCTTTAATTAATTTTGATAATAAATCCTGTATTCCTTCTAAAGCCCTAGCCCTATGGCTAATATTATTTTTTATATCATTACCTAGTTCTGCAAAAGTCTTATCATATCCTAGGGGAACAAATAAAGGATCATATCCAAAGCCATTATCCCCCTTTGGTTCAAAAATAATATGCCCTTTACATTGACCTTTAACTGTAAATACCTCTTTTTCTTCGGTTACTATAGCTATGACAGAAAAAAAGCTTGCACTTCTATTTTCTAAGGACACACCTTTTAATTCTTTAAGTAATTTAATATTGTTTTTTTCGTCATTACCTTCTTCTCCTGCATATCTGGAGGAATAAACTCCGGGAGCCTCATCTAATGCATCTACAAATAGTCCTGAATCATCTGCCATAACCATATAGTCAACCTTTTCAGCTAATGCTTTAGCTTTCTTTATACTATTTTTCTCTAAAGTATCTCCATCTTCTTCAACATCGAAATCTGCCATACCTACATCCTTTTTTGATAAAACTTCAATTGGGAAATCTTTCAATATATTTTTTATCTCCTCAACTTTATGTTTATTATTGGTTGAAAGTACTAGTTTTCTATGTGCCATTGTTATTCCCCTTTTTTATCAATTAAATCAGCAATCTCACCTAAGATATCTCTTTGTATTTGTATCAATTCTTTATTACCCTTTTCGCCTAAATCCAATAGATTATTTAATTCCTCTCTAGAAAAAGTAGCCTCTTCACCTGTTCCTTGGATTTCTATAAATTTTCCATCTTCTGTCATTGCCAAATTCATATCTACTAAAGCTTTGGAATCTTCTTCATAACATAAATCTAATATAGGTCCGTCTTGGCTTATACCCACGCTTACTGCTGCTACGAAGCTTTTTAGTGGAATAGATTCTATTTGTCCTTCTTTGTATAATTTATAAAAAGCATCTGCCATTGCAATAAATGCTCCTGTAATAGACGCTGTTCTTGTGCCACCGTCTGCCTGTATAACATCACAGTCAATCCATATGGTGCGCTCTCCAAAGCCTTTTAAATCCACAACTGTTCTAAGGGACCTACCTATCAATCTTTGTATCTCTTGGGTCCTACCATCGATTCTACCCCTTGATGAATCTCTGATTTTTCTAGATCCAGTAGATCCAGGCAACATAGAGTACTCTGATGTTATCCAGCCAGTATTACTTCCTTTTAAAAAAGGTGGAACCCTATCATCTATCATTGCGGTACAGATAATCTTTGTATTTCCCATTTCCATAAGTACTGATCCATATGGGTGCATTAAATAATTTCTTGTAATTTTAACTTCTCTAAGTTCATTAAATTCTCTTTTATCCAATCTCATGTTTATCTCTCCAATCTTATACACAGTATATATTCTACCAAATATCATCACTTTTATCTATAAAAGATTAAGATTCTTCACTTAGTTCAGCTATAAAAACACTGAGTACAGGTAAAATGTCAACTATTTACTCATAAAAAAAGATCTAAAATACTAGACTAGTACTTCAGACCTTGAATAAACTTTCAATGCCAAGATTGGGAATTACACAAGAATAATTCCTAATTCCTACAAAACTTTATTAATCTTAATATTCATTGGCAAATACAGGTATACTTGTGTTTACAGCGGTGCCATCTAACAGTAGTTCCACTGATTCAATTTCCTCAAACTGACTAAGTGTAAGACCTATATTCTTCATTACATCATCTAATACCATATCATCTGCTAGACCTTGGATACCGTCAACATTGATATCTACAAATGCAGTTCCTTCTTTAACCTCTACTCCCTGTAGATTTATTCCACTAGGTATATCAGATTTTAAACTAGTATCTACAGGCGGTCCTTCAAATAATATATCTAAGGCTGTATAAATATTTGCCATAGGAGCTAAAGTAGGTATTGTTACAGGTATGAAGTAATCATTATATTCTTCTCCACCTTTATAATATACTACTACCTTGGAGCTACCATCATTTTCGCTACCTATAAGGTTTATATTTTCCCTGGCTATTGGATTGTTAATTGCTACAGTATCATTAAGTACTGGTACGATCTGTCCTTCAATCATAAATTGGACTTCTTTAATAGTCGGAAACTCTGTTAGTGTATATACTACACCCTTTATTAGATTTTCCTCATCTTTTTGGGAGTCAACATTTCTAATTTCTTGGGAAAAATCTATTTTACATAGTTCTGTTTCTGGATCAATTGACAAACCTAAAATTTCAGTTCCCATAGGTAACAATGGTTCTAACCCTGTATTTGTCAATGATTCCCTAAGTTCAGTAGTATCTATCATATTTTTAATAGTTGTTCTTGCTATTCCGTCTTCCCATGGAATTCTTTTCATTACTGGGACTAAGTATCCATCACTATCTTTAAAATAAAATACGGTTCTTCTCATACCTTCATCTTCTACTATTTCTATATTATATTCATCTGAACTAATTATTTCAATGTCATCATTTACTGAAGCCATATCATCCTCAACTAAATTAGTTCCTAGTTTAACTAGTGTTATCCCCAAAATTACTATTAGTCCTATTATCAAAATCCTTCTATTTATCATAATAACCCCCTCCTATATTATTAATAATATATTATATTAAAGAGAGTAATATACTATGATAACAAAACTATTTTTTTCTAGTTGGGGAAAAGAAGCCTCCACTAATGGGACTAATATTGTTTACGGTTATAAATGCTTTAGAATCATATTCGTAAACTAAATCCTTTAATTTCATCAAGTCCTTTCTATTTAAAGCAACACTTAGGACTTCCCTAGGGCCATCTTTACCAAAACCCTTCATTACTGTAATTCCAAATTTATTTTCTCTTAATTTGTCAATTAATTCTTTATTGTCATCGGTTTTAAGTATGATCTGGGCTCCAAGATTACCAAGGGCAATCTTATTTTCAATAGTTATACCTACATAATTTCCAGCTGCAAATCCTAATGCATAGAACAATAAATTCATGGGATTATCTAAACTAGATACTACCTTCCCAAGAGCTACTATATATATAATTACCTCAAAAAATCCTATAGCGGCAGCTTGCATTTTTCTACCTTGAACCACCATTAAAGTTCTAATAGTTGCTAAAGATACATCGCATACTCTTGCAATAAATATAAGTACATAACCTAACATTAAATCGACACTCTCCTCTCCCCCAAAATAATAGTAGTGAAGGTTACCCTTCACTACTATATTAATACATTTCGAAATAACTTTCTATACCTTTTATAATCCCTTCTACCATCTTATTTTGATATTCCTTAGTATATAGTAGACTTTCTTCATGTGGATTTGATAAAAATCCTGTTTCTATCAACACTGCCGGCATTTTTGATTCTCTTATTACTACATAAGAATTTGTTTTTACACCCCTTGATACTGCTCCTGTAGCCTTTATCATTTCATCAAGTATGGACTTAGCAAAAGGATATTGATCTTCTTCTTTAATTTCTGATTTGTTTGCTGGCCAGTAATATACTTCGATTCCATTTATTTTATTATTTCCAGCTAAGGAATTGCCATGAATACTAATGAATATATCTGCATTATTCTCATTTGCTATTCTAGGTCTTTCGTATAGATCGACAAAAGTATCTGTATCCCTAGTCAATAAAACATTATATCCTTTTTTCTGAAGCCCTTCACTTAAAATATTTGAAACGCTGAAATTTAAGTCCTTTTCTCGTTTGCCTGTAATAGATGTAGCTCCCGGATCAGTTCCTCCATGGCCTGGGTCTATAACTATTAATCTGTCTGATGGCTTGACGTCCAAGTTCCTATTTATTTTTAACATAAGATCTTTATCCTTATTTTTGGATATGGTTTCAAATATGATACTTTTTGCGTACTTGACTTGAATAACTGTCTCATTACGTTCTTTTACTACTTCAACTTCATCTATCAATCCATCTCTAATATATACATTTCCTTCTTCTAATTCTGTTGAATTCGATGGTACTCGTATCTCCAAGGTTTTTCTTTCCGGGTAATTTTCAATTAAGTATTTGGATGAATTAATATCCTTAATAGTAAGGAATCTATCCTTTCCATCTGCTTCATAAGACATATCTTCCCAAAGACTTTTTTCAGGATAAATAACTAAATTGTTATCCATATTATCTATTTTAACTAAAGGATTTGATACACCATCTTTTATATCTACTACTACTCTTACTATTCTGTCCATCGAACTATAGTTATTATCAGCTTGGAATTGTGAGACCCGAATCCCTTTTATAAAACCTAGTTCATAGTCAAATTCATGATAAGTTCCATGGGACAAAGAGGCATCTATCATATCTATAACTATTCTTTCAGGATTGTTTAGTCTCATAACATTATATTTTATATTGTCATTTCCTTCGATTAAAATTAAATCTTTATCATTTATATTTTCTATACGAAAATCCTCTATTTTATTTACGAATGATATCACATTCCTAGTATTATCATGTGAAGGAACAATATCATAATCTAATTCATCAGTCATAGTAATAACTACTCTTACAATATCTGGCTTAGTAGAATACTGGGAGTACTCCAACTTAGTGAAGTTATCATCTTTAAGTGATACGCTTCCAGGCTTATCTCCAGAACCTTTGATACCCAGTACTGCATTTTCAATATCTATTACTAATTTGTTTGTCCCTGGCAATATCTCTGATGTATATCTAATCTTATTTGTACTATTGATTACTACTTTGTGCTTATCTGTACTACCTTTATCAACAGATATATTTGTTATGGTAGTCAACAGATTTGAATCATGGTCAGTCTCATCAACTGGTTCTTCAATAGGTTCTTCTGGTGTATTCTTTGAACTTATGTATGGAACTCTATTATCTTCATCATATCCTACTTCATAACCTAGCATTTCTGATATAAATGCCAAAGGTACCATTGTCCTAGCATCTTCTCCAGAAAATGTAACCAATCTTGGAATGGAGTTTTTGTCTAATACTTTTACTTCATCATTTAGATTAGCTATGGGAGAATCAATCTTCAATGAAATCTCACTATCTTCATAAGATACTGTGGCTGTCTTGGTACTTTGCTCCCACCCAACCTCTGCACCATAACTTTCAGCTACAAATCTTAATGGTACTAAGGTTCTATCAATATGGATAAATGAGGGAACTTGTGACTCTAATGCTTGTCCATCTAAAAGAATAGCCACCTGCCGTACATCTACTCTTTCACCGTTCATCTCAACTTGAATAATACTATTGTTGTCTGCAAAGGCTGTAATTGTGCTAAAAATCATTAATATAGAAAGAATAATTATCCATTTATACTTTCCCATTATATTTCCCTCCTGTCTATCCTTGTAAGTTATCTGTCTAAGATATTTATATCATTTTATGAAATATCATGTCAACGAATAAGGAATAATGTAACCATAATGTAATAATGGGATATACATATACTCCATTTTGGATAATTAATATTCAATTAGGATAATATATACTTAAATATTATAGTAGGAGGCAACTTTATGATTGCATGTTCTGAAAATTGTATCTTTGCAGATGATGGCTTGTGTAATTTAAAAGAGGTAACTAAACCATCCAGTACCCCTATTAAAGATTGTCCCTATTTCGAAAAAAAAAGTAATAAAAAAGAGGGGTCCTAGCCCCTCAATAATTTACTTGGTATTAAGCTGTTTCTTTCTTCATTCTATCAGAATTCCAAATTTCTTCGTTAAATTCGCCTTCTTGTTTTGATATGATAGTTGTACAAATCGCATCTCCAGTAATGTTCATGGCAGTTCTACCCATGTCAAATATTCTATCAACACCTAATATCAACCCCAAACCTTCCAACGGAAGACCTACAGTTGTTAATACCATAGTCAACATTATAGATCCAGCGCCTGGAACTCCTGCTGTACCAATGGATGCTAATGTAGCGGAAAGTACAATTGTAGCCATCATACTTACTGTTAATTCAACACCATATACCTGTGCTATAAATACAGCTGCTACTCCTTGGTATATTGCTGTACCATCCATATTTATAGTGGCACCAAGTGGCAGTGCAAATGATGCTATATTTTTAGAAGCGCCGATATCATTTTCAGCAATATCCATAGTTACTGGTAATGTAGCACTACTACTAGCAGTTGAGAAAGCTACAGCCATTGCTGGATAGAATTTCTTGTAGAATCTCGCTGGAGACAATCCAGTCAATCCTTTCAACAAACCACCATATACTACTACTCCATGTATAACTAGAGCTATATAAACCCCAAATACAGTTTTTGCCAATGGAAACAATGCAGCAATTCCTACTTGACCAAAAGTTCTAGCTACTAGCCCAAATACACCAATAGGAGCTATAATCATAACAATACTAACCAATTTCATTACCAATTCATTTAATTGCTCGAATAATTCCAGTACCTTTTTACCCTTTTCACCTATACTGGTTAAAGCTATACCCGTTAGAATTGCAAAGACTATAATTTGAAGCATATTGCCCTCAGCTAATGCTTGAATTGGGTTTCTTGGTACCATTTCATAAAAAATTTGTGCTAAAGATGTGCTTTCTCTTGTAGTAACCTCAACAGCTTCAATAGAACCCATGTCTAATCCAACACCTGGATTGATTATGAAAGCCACACCAAGACCTATTACAATGGCTACTGCAGTAGTAACTAAGTAAAATCCTACTGTTTTACCACCAATTTTACCTAGTTTCTTGATATCACCCATACTGGCTGCACCATTTACCAGGGAAACAAATACTAGTGGTACTACACACATCATTATTCCTCTTAGGAATACCTGACCCACAAATTGAAATAGACCATCAATTAAGAATGTGTCTCTAAGTGTACCACTTGGTAAATTAAAAACTATAATTCCAACAATAACCCCAAGCGCTAACCCCATGAGTACCTTTGATGCCAATCCAATCTTTTTCTTTGACATAAAAAAACCTCCTTCTATAAATTTATAATGTTATAAAAAACAACCAATATTATGACTTTATTATAGACCTTTCTAAATAGTTTGTCAATTCGAATTTGTCATGTAATTGCACCTTTAAACACTCCAAAGTTCCTTTATATCTTTTATTTATACTATTCGTCAAACAATATATTTATTAATATTTCTTAAAACTCCCTTGTAATTAATATAATTTTACAAGGGAATTTAATAAGTTTACTTAAGTTAATTTTTCTAATAAAATCTGATTTACTACTTGAGGATTAGCCTTTCCTCTAGTAGTTCTCATTATCTGTCCAACTATAGACTGTAATGCCTTTTCCTTTCCTGATTTATATTCTTCTACTGCTTTTTGACTATTCTCTAAGACTCCATCTATTATTGAAGATAAGGTTTCTCTATGGTTAATCTGCTCTAAGTCCTGTTCTTTTACGATTTGGATTGGAGATTTTGAACATCCCACCATCTCTTCAATAATCTTCTTACTTATACTTATATTTATAACCTCATCTTCTATAAGATTGACCAGTTCAGCTAGGTATCCTGAAGAAAATGGTTTTTTGAAATTATCCATATCTATAAGTCTAAAGATTTCTGATATTAATAAATTAGCTAGGGTTTTGGTATTCTTAGATAATTTAGCAGCGTCTTCAAAATAATTGGCAACATCCCTTGATGTAATTAGCTGCTCTGCATCATAAGAACTTAAACCATATTTCTTCATATAGTTAGACTTTCTTGTATCAGGTAGCTCTGGTAAACTAT
>JAAYGX010000088.1 GCA_012735585.1 Tissierella sp. | reverse complement strand
CGGTTCTTTTGTCTGACTCAGGGGGACAGACAAAAGAACCGTCCCCATGTCTGCCCATGTCTTAGCCCTTGTCTGTCCTCCTGTCTGACTCAGAGAAACAGACAAGAGAACCGTCCCCATGTCTCACCCATGTCTCAACTTCGTTAACAAATCACGAAAGCTTTACATATCTCGTATGTATCTCACATAGATTACATTTTAAATATAATGTAACCATTTAACGATTGACTTGCTTGACTTGTAAAGCTAGAATTTAAGTTGCATTTATAAGCGCATATAATAGCTGCATCTAAGTTAAACTAAAATTTTAATCAAAGGAGTGTAATACTTTAATCAATGATAAAAAAAGATCAAACAGTTATAACATCTATGTTGAATGAATATGATGATTTTAAAAGTGTTTCTTCATTGAAAACCAACAAATTTAAAAATAATAATTTTATTAATAAATTTAACAAGAGCAAATACTTGCTAATACTATTCGCACCATGCTTTGTATACTATTTGTTATTTCAATACTTGCCGATGTGGGGTATTTTAGTTGCATTCAAAGAATATTCGCCATTTATTGGTTTTTTGGAAAGCCCGTGGGTTGGGTTTAAACATTTTAGGTCTTTTTTTTCATATTATGGTTGTTTCAGGCTAATTAGAAATACATTTCTTCTAAGTTTTTATGAAATGTTATAGGGGTTTCCTGCACCTATAATTTTTGCTTTAGTTTTAAATGAAGTAAGGAATATGAGTATTAAAAAAATAGTACAAACAGTTTCTTATATGCCTCATTTAATATCAACCGTGGTAGTAGTGGGAATGATAAGTATTTTTTTATCTCCCAGGGGTATAGTAAACCATTTACTCGAGAGTATGGGCATGGAAAGAATTCTTTTCTTGCAAGACTCCAAATATTTCAGAACAATATTTATTGCGTCAGGAATTTGGCAGGAACTAGGGTGGAATTCGATTATATATTTATCAGCATTATCAAATATAGATCCAACGTTATATGAAGCAGCTATAATAGATGGGGCTAATAAGCTAAAGCAAATAATATATGTAACTATCCCCTGTATTACTCCCACTATAATAACTATGCTGATTTTGAGGACCGGAAGATTATTATCTGTAGGTTTTGAAAAGGTTTATCTTTTGCAGGCTCCTATCACTTATGAAACATCGGATGTAATAAGCACATTTGTATACAGACAAGGTTTAGAAGGCGGTCAGTTTAGTTATGCGGCCGCAGTAGGACTTTTTAACTCACTGGTTAACCTCTTCTTTATTATAGCTTCTAATTATTTGGTAAGGCGTTATTCGGAGTACAGCTTGTGGTAAAAGAAATCTGCTGTTAAAAAGCCTTTTACGGAAAAAATTGTTGTAGTAAAAGCTTGTAAAAGAAAGGAGAAATGAAAAACATACATGAATTACATAAAAAGATTTTCAATATATACATTAATCAAGGGAATATTTTTAGCTTTTATAGTATTTATTACATTATATCCTTTTATACATATGATTGCAGTTTCTTTATCAAGCACTACCTATATTTTAAGGAATGAAGTAAGCTTTTACCCAAAGGGCTTTAACCTTAAAATGTACCAGTTGGTATTGAGAGATCCTAGGATATTAATGGCATACAAGAACACTATTATATATGTTATAGTAGGTACAGGTATTTCGTTGTCTGCAACCTGCATGGGTGCTTATGCTTTAAGTAAAAGATCAAGGTTGCTGTTTCATATGACTTTCACTCAAATGATAATGTTTACAATGTTTTTTGGTGGAGGAATGATACCCACATATTTAGTAGTAAAAGGCATACTGGGTTTATATAATAACATTTGGGCGGTTGTTTTGCCGGGTGCAATCAGTACATTCAATCTTATAATTATGAGGTCATTTTTTTTGAATTTTCCTGCAGAGATTGAGGAATCAGGATATATTGATGGAATGAATGATATTCAGGTTTTCTGGTATCTGGTTTTACCTTTGTCTAAAGCAGTACTGGCAACTATTGGCTTGTAT
>JAAYGX010000199.1 GCA_012735585.1 Tissierella sp. | reverse complement strand
GTGCTGATGCAGTTTGAAGTGCCGGACGAAGTGGTTCTGGCCGCGGCGGACGCCATCGCCCGGCTCCACGGGGATGAAGGAGCCGCGGGGCGCGCGCCGCTGTTCGTTTTGAACCCGAGCCCGTACCGGGCGTCGGCCGTGCCGCCGCCGGGCACCGTGGACGTCCTGGTGGTCAACGTGCTGGAAGCGCAAGAGATGACGGGCCTGCCGGTGGAAACCGCCCATGACGCGGCCGAAGCGGCGCGGCGGCTTTTGCGGACGCTCCGCGAAGGCGGCCACGTGGTGGTGACCCTGGGCGAAGACGGCGCCGTCGCGCTGAGCGACGACGAGGAGCGCACGCCGCTGCACATCCCCGCCATGAACGTGCAGGCCGTGGACACCACCGGCGCCGGCGACACCTTCACCGGCGCGCTCATCCGCGAGCTGTGCGCCGGGTGCTCCATGGCCGAGGCGCTGCGCTTCGCCACGGCCGCGGCCGCCGTCACCGTCACCCGGCCGGGCGCGCAGTCCTCGTTCCCGCGGCGGGCGGAAGTCGAGGACATGCTGGCGCGGGCGCCCGAAGCGGCCCCGCTGGACGGCCCGAGGAGGTAATCAACCATGGTCTCCCGCGGCAGCCCGAACGACGTGTTGCTGCGCATGGTGGGGATTCGCAAGGCGTTTCCCGGCGTGGTGGCCTTGGACGGCGTGGACTTTGACGTTCGCGCCGGCGAAGTGCACGCGCTCCTGGGCGAAAACGGCGCCGGCAAGTCCACGCTGGTCAAGATCATGACCGGCGTGTACGAGAAGGACGCCGGCGAAATCTACGTGCGCGGCCGCCCCGTGGACATCCGGACGCCGCTGGAGGCCCAGCGCCTGGGCATCCGCATCATTCACCAGGAATTCACCCTCATCAACGACATGACCGTGGCGGAAAACATTTTCCTCGACGCCATGGGCGGCCGCCTTTTCGGCTGGGTTCCGTACCGGCGCATGCGCGCCGAGTCCCGTGAGCTCCTTGACAAGCTGGGCCTTCACCACGTTTCCGTGGACGCGCCCGTGCGCGACCTGAACGTAGCCGAACAGCAAATCGTGGAGATCGCCCGGGCGCTGCGGGAGAAGGCGGCGGTCATCATTATGGACGAGCCCACCGCGGCCCTGACCGACGCGGAAGTGGAGCGGCTCATGGACATCATCCGGCGGCTGCGGGACGACGGCACCGGCGTCGTCTACATCTCCCACAAGCTGGAGGAGGTCATGGCCCTGGCCGACCGGGCCACGGTGCTGCGCGACGGCCGCCTGGTGGGCGTCAAGCCCATGTCCGAACTGACGAGGGACGAAATGGTCCGCCTGATGGTGGGCCGGCCGCTGACCAAGCTGTACGTTCGCAATCACGTGCCCGGCGGCGAAGTCGCGCTGGAAGTGCGCGGCTTGTCCGTACCCGGAAAAGTGCACGACGCGTCGCTGGTCGCGCACAAAGGCGAAGTCGTGGGCATCACGGGGCTCATGGGCGCGGGGCAGCCCGAGCTGGTGCGAGCCATCTTCGGCGCGGTGCCCAAATCCAGCGGCGAAATCCGCCTCTACGGCCGCCCGGTGGACATTCGCTCGCCCCAGGACGCCATCCGCCACGGCATCGCGTTGCTGACGGAAAACCGGAAGGAGGAAGGCCTCGTCCTGCTCCTTTCGGTGGTGCAAAACTCGAGCCTGGCCGCGCTGGACAAAGTGTCCCGCTTCGGCTTCGTCGACGGAAAGAAGGAACGGCGGCAGGCCGCGGGCTACGTGGAACGCCTGGCCATCAAGACGCCGAGCCTGGATCAGGAAGTGGACCGCCTCTCGGGCGGCAACCAGCAAAAAGTGGTGCTGGCCAAATGGCTGGCCACCGACGCCGACGTTATCATCATGGCCGAGCCGACGCGCGGCAGCGACGTGGGCGCGAAGGCAGAAGTGTACCGGCTCAACGACGAGCTGGCCGCGCACGGCAAAACCATCCTGATGGTCTCCTCTGAACTGCCCGAGGTCATCAACCTCAGCGATCGCATTTACGTCATGCACGAAGGGCGCATCGTGGCCGAGCTGGACGCGGCCGAGACGACGCAGGAGGAGATCGGGACTTACGCCACAGGGGGAACCTACCATGAGTCTGCTTGAGCAACAAACCGGAAGGTCTTCGCGCCAGCTGCTGCGCCGCTACGGCATGCTGCTGGTGCTGCTGGCCATGATGCTCCTGGCGTCCCTTTTGAGCGACCGGTTTCTGACGTCGGCCAATCTCATGAACGTTACGCGGCAAGTGGCCATCAACGCCATTTTGGCCGCGGGCATGACCGTCGTCATCCTGTCGGGCGGCATCGACTTGTCCGTGGGCTCGGTGCTGGCCCTGACGGGCGCGGTGGGTGCGGG
>JAAYGX010000087.1 GCA_012735585.1 Tissierella sp. | reverse complement strand
GATATTATCTAGATATATTAATAATGAAGTGATTTTTCCTTCCATAAGTAATACATTTTTTAGTATAGTAGAGATAATGAAAGAGCCATTTTTTTTAATTATAATAAAAAATACATTGCTTAGAACTTTTATTGGATTCTCTATTTCTTTAACTATAGCAATAGCTATAGGTGTTTTATCCAGCATTTCAAAAATTGCTTACAATTTTATGATTCCAATATTAAAGTTTTTAAATTCTATTCCTACTATTGCTATTATTCTTCTGGCATTGATATGGCTTAATAACGAACTTGTACCAATGTTTGTAGGGTTTATTATGGTTTTTCCCATATTATATGAAAATATTTTAAATAGTATATTGGATGTAGATAAAGATATTATCCAGATGGCTAAGCTATATAGAGTTAAGAAGGCAAGGGTTATAAAAGATATTTATATGCCAAGCATTATCTATAGTATAAGCAAAATATTTAACAGTGCAATTGGGATTAACTTAAAAATGGTGATTGCAGGAGAGGTTTTATCCCAACCAAAGTATTCAATTGGAAGTAGTTTACAATTAAAAAGGATGTATTTAAATACATCTGGTGTTTTTGCTTGGATAATTTTAATAATACTATTATCAAGGGTTTTTGATTTAATAGGTAATGTTATAAAGTACTCATTAGGTAATGATAGATGGATGTGATGATTTGAAATATGGGGTTAAAAATATAAATAAGAGTTATGGGGATCTAAAGATATTAGAAGATATAAATATTGAGTTCGATGAATATAAAACTACCTGTATTTTAGGAGAATCAGGAGCCGGCAAGACTACCCTATTAAACATACTGGCAGGAATAACGGAAAAAGATTCTGGTGAAGTAGTTGGGTTTCAAGATAAGGATTTTAGCTTTGTATTTCAGGAAGACAGACTTATTAAGTGGAAAAATGTAAGAGACAACATAAGATTTATTTTATCTGATAAGATAGATAAAGAAAAAATAGATAATACTATAGATGAATATTTGAAACTAGTAAAGCTAGAAGATTATAAGCACTATTATCCTAGAGAACTTAGTGAAGGAATGAGACAGAGAATCAGCATCTTAAGAGCCTTTATATATCCATCAAATATTCTTATAATGGATGAGCCTTTTAAATCATTGGATATTAACAATAAGCAAAATGTAATTGAATTGTTTAAAAAATTTAGTGATATTCAAAATAAAACTTGTATTTTAGTAACTCATGATATAGATGAAGCACTGAGCTTAGGAGATAAAATAGTTATTTTTTCAAATAAACCAACAAAGGTAAAAATGATTATTGAAAACAAAGCTATTTTAGATAATGCTTGTGATGATAAGAGACGAGAAATTAGAGAAATTATAGAGAATCTATTGATGTGATATGATTATGGCCTTAATTGATGGACTAGGAAAGACTTCTTACTTTAGAGTAAGAAGTTTTTTTAATTTAATTTAATAGGAAAGTCCTACTTTTCCTATTAAATAAAAAAAGGGAGCTCAGTAATTTTGAGCATGCCAATAAGCCTAATAACTATTAGACTATTTTTTGTATTCGTAATGAACACCACGAATACCAGTGTAAGATTTTGGAGTCATGATACCATCACAAACTTGGCAAAATGGGAGCTGGTATTCTGTTTTACATCAAATGCAGTAAGTTATAGAATGTTTTTACATTGATATACAATTTTAGCATGATCAACTTCTTACTTTAGGGTAAGAAGTTTTTATTTACAATATTTTAGAAATAAGAAGGAATTTTCTTATTAAGAAGTGAGGATGGTTCAACTGTTTTTAGTGTGTTTATTCTGACAATTTGGGTATGAAATATTAATAGGACTGCTTTAGTGATAGGATTCACAGGCAGCCAATAACATGTTGAACATAATAAACGATATTTTGGACTTCTCTAAAATTGAAGCAGGTAAGGTACAAGCTTGAAGTGGCTATTTCTTTGCAAAAAGCACTAGATGATAGAAATATAGACCAGATTATGCCTTTGTATGAAAGTTTTTCAGAATTATTTAGAAGACTATTTGATGAATAAAAGAATCCCAAAGAATTAGGAGACTATGTCTAATAAAGGAGGCATCAGATTGGATGTAAAGATATTGATCGTGGAAGACTCGGCTATAGAGAGAATGATTATAAAGAATGTGCTAAGAGAATATTGTACCTTGACTGCTTCAGATGGTGTGGAAGCTATGCGTATGCTTGAGGAATATGAGGGGATAAATCTACTCATACTTGACCTGAATATGCCCAATATGAATGGTTTCCAGGTACTTGAGGCTTTAAAGAATAATGAGCGTTATAGGGATCTTAGCACCATAATATTAACAAATTATGATGAATTAGACAATGAAATCAAGGGTTTAAATCTAGGGGCGGTAGATTATATCCGCAAACCAATTCATATGGAATCATTGAAAGTTAGGATTAATGTTCATATTACACTATTACGCACCCTACAAGCCTTGGAGAAGAAATTGGATGAGAGTGAGCGTAGCAAAGCTGTTTTTCTTTCCCATCTTCCAGGACTAGCCTATAGGTGCAAAAATGATTCTGATTGGACAATAGAATATGTTTCTGAAGGTTGCTACGATCTAACGGGATATTCACCAAAGAGCCTTTTACATAATAGAGATCTGTCCTACATTGACATTATTTCCCCTGAGTATCGGAGGGGATTACGTGAAGAATGGGATCGAGTACTTGCAATAGGACAGGAGTTTAGAGAGGAGTATGAGATTGTAACTGCTAGTGGTAAAAAAAAGTGGGTTATAGAACTGGGCCGTGGGATTTATAATGTAGAAGGTGAAATAGAAGCACTTGAGGGAGTCATCCTTGATATATCTGATAGGAAAGAGGCTGAATACACCCTAAAATATAATAATGAACATGATAGATGGACGGGCTTATATAATCGGGACTATTTGGTAGCATTGCTTGAAAAAGATGCCAGGATAAAGAAGACATCAAAAAAAGCGCTTATTGGTATTAACTTAAGTATGGTTCATCTTTTAATAACCAACTATGGCTTTCAGTATGCTGAGAATCTGATAAAGAAAATAGCAGAGGCACTTAATAGGCACTGTAGAGAGAATTGTATTTTGTTCAGACCTCGGGAGCATAGCTTTATCTTTTATATCCTGGACTATAAGGATAAAAATGAACTCATTGATTTTAGTAATCTAGTTGCAAAAACTTTAGAGTCCTTATTAGTGACAGAGAGAATAGGCGGAGGGATTGGAATACTTGAGCTTGATGAGAGCTTAAATGCTCTTGATACTAATTTAATTTTAAGAAGGCTTGCTATTGCCTCAGAAATATCAGTCAACTTATTCAGAAAGGATTTTGAAATAAGCTTTTACGACAAAGAGATAGAAGACTTAATTGATCGAGAAAGAGATATTGTCCAGGCTCTCAACAGAGTAATTGAAGATGACAATGCTGAGGATAATCTATTTTTGCAGTATCAGCCAATTATGGATTTAAAAACAGATTCAATCTTTAGCTTTGAGGCACTAGCTAGACTTAGGACAGAAAAGCTGGGACTAGTATCACCTTTAGAGTTCATTCCAATTGCCGAGAAAACAAAGCTGATTCTTCCAATTGGTGAAAAAGTGATTATCAAAGCATTTCATTTTTTAAAGGAACTCAAAGAGCGAGGATATGACGAAATTACCGTTTCTATTAACATTTCTATTATTCAGCTATTGGAACCTGATTTCGCAAGCAGGTTGCTTGAGCTTATGGGAGAGATGGATATCAATCCGAAGAATATAGGCATTGAGATTACAGAATCCGTCTTTTCTTCCGACTACGATTTCCTCAACAGCATTATTGAAAAATTAATGAGGGCTGGGATTTACATAGCCATAGATGATTTTGGGACTGGTTATTCCTCTTTATCTAGAGAAAGGGAATTAAAAGCTGATTGCATGAAAATTGACAAGTCCTTTGTGGATGACCTTTTAAAGAAGGACATTAATAAGTCTATAACAGGTGATATCATATCCATGGCACATAAACTGGGGCATTATACTATCGCCGAAGGGGTTGAGCATGATTTTCAATTGCAGTATTTAAGAGAACAAAACTGCGATAAAGTTCAGGGACACCTAATCAGTAAGCCACTTAATGAAGACGATGTGATTGAGTTCTTGAAAGGAAAGGGAGAATACAGTTATTAGACGACATTCAAAGCACTATGGATTTTATTCGTAGTGCTGTTTTTATCTTTATGCTATAATTACATATAAGAGTATTACAAAGGAGGAGATATTGTGTCACTTAGGATTTTTCATACAGGAGATATCCATATAGGTATGAAATTCAATAATTATGCAGATGATGTCAAAGAAAATTTATCAGAAGCTAGATTTTTAACTTTGGAGAATATGATAAGTAAATCCAATGAAGAAAATACAGATATATTTGTAGTAGCAGGGGATTTGTTTAATACTATACAAGTAGCTAAAAGGGATATAAGTCGTACTGTCAAAATTTTGGACAAGTTCAATGGTGCATGTGTACTTGTTTTGCCGGGCAATCATGACTATGACAATGGTATGACTGATTTATGGCGTGAGTTCATAAATGTACATAGTGAAAAAGTAGTACTCTTAAATGAAGAAAAAGAGTACTATCTAAATGATTATGATTTAGATGTAGTTGTCTATCCTGCACCATGTCATAGTAAACACTCTAAGGAAAATAGTTTACAATGGATTAAAGACCGGGGACTGGCTGCTACTGGGAAATATCACATAGGATTAGCTCATGGTGCACTAGAAGGTCTTTCTCCTGATATAGAGGGCAATTACTATTATATGTCTATGGATGAGCTTAGCTCCATCCCTACGGATCTATGGCTATTAGGTCATACCCATATTAGATATCCATTGGTGGATAATATAGAGAATCACAAAATATTTAATGCTGGTACACCAGAGCCAGATGGATTGGATTTTAAAGATGTGGGGTCAGCTTGGCTTATAGATATAGATGAAGAAAAGACTAAAGCTGAGCGCATCATTACAGGAGAGTATAGATTCTATGACAAGGAGTTTGAATTAGACTCTGATGATGATTTAGATAAGATTATTTCCTGGGCATTAAATGATGATCCAAAGAAAAAGATTATCCGCCTTATCCTAAAGGGAAATCTATCTAAGGACGCCTATGAGGAGTTAAGCAGCTTTTACAGAGAATTAGAGTCCCACCTTTTCTACTTAAGAGTTGATGATTCGGATTTAAAGATTAAGATAAATAAAGAGATTATTGAAAAGGAATTTACAAAAGGTTCCTTTCCATATGAGTTTTTAACTGGACTTGAACATGATGAAGAAGCACTACAAATAGCATATGACTTACTTAGGAGGTGAATAAATGTATATTAAATCCTATAAATGTACTAGATTTGCAGGTCTGAAGGATGCTACTTTAGAATTTGACAAAGGAATAAATGTCATCCTTGGGCCTAATGAGTCAGGTAAAAGTACTATAATTGAAGGAATTCATTCTACCTTATTTAAAGGGACCAAATTGAGAAGAAACAATAATGTGGACAAGGATTTTTCATATAAATTTATGCCAAAACCTAATGGCGACTTTATCGATGGTAAAGTTGTTTTAGAATTAGATGATGGTGAATATGAAATTTCAAAGGAATGGGGAAGTAGCGAAAGTGTGAAGCTATTGACTCCAGGGGGAAATATTATTAAAAATGAGAATGATGTTAATGAAGAATTATCAAGAATACTTGACTTTGGAGAGTCTACATATTCAAATATTGTATTTGCAAAGCAAAGACAGCTAAAAGAAGCTTTATATAATATTATTAGCAACAATGAATTGACTAAGGAAATCAATGATTTACTTAGAATGACCTTGATGGAATTAGACGGCATATCTATAGATAGTATCCAACAGAGTATAGAAGATGAGATAGACACACTATATAAAAGGTGGGACAGAGCTAAAAACAATCCTGAAAACAATAGAGGTATTAATAATCCATATAAAACAGGACTAGGTAAGATTCTAGAAAGCTATTATACTAAAGAAAACCTAAGGCTCCTAATGGATAGAGCAAATCGGACGGAGCAAGAATTTGATGAGATCTGCAATAAAATCAATGAATTAAAAGATAAGAAGGAAATCATTGGTAAAGAAAAATCAGAGCTAGAGAAAATTGAAGAAGATGTAAATAATAGAGCTATATTAGATGCGGAGATAAAATCAATTAACAAAGAATTGGAAGAGCTAATGGAAGCCAACAGTAAGTGGCCTACTACTTTGTTGATTTTAAAACAATTAGAGGAAAAATCAAACAATTTAAGGGATGCAAAAGATAAGCTAAATACCGAAAAAGCCAATATTGATAAAGTAAATAAAAGAGAAAGCTTAGAAAAGAAACTGAAAAGCATAGATGAGATTCAAACAAAGATAGACGATGATACTGAGGAACTTTCTAGGGTTCCAGCTATTACTAAGGAAGATATTGATAGATTAACAAGGCTTCAAACGCAGCTTTTAACCCTAGAGACTACGATGAAAGCAAGTAAGATGATTGGTAGATTGATAAATGCTGATAAACAAACCTTTGTATCAAAGGATTTTGGTGAAAAAGAACTACTGGAAATAGATGTTGACTTTGAGGCCAATGGTTTAATCAATATTTCCTATGGTGATGAGTTTGAAATAGAGATAAAAACAGGGGATATTGATTTTGAAGAGCTAAATAATAAGTATGTATCTGTTAAGGAAAAGTATGACGGGCTGCTAAATCAAGTAAATATAGACAGTATAGAGACTGGACGCTTAAATTTAGAAAAGATAAAAGATAAGGAAAATAATATTTCGTCTTTAAACAATGAACTAAATCGTGTATTAGATAATAGCAGTAGGGAAGAGCTAGAAAATGAGCGCAAAGAGTTGGCTGATATCAAAGTGTTTAGAGATTTAATTGATATTGAAAAGGAATTAAAATCAATCAATAGCGAAGAAATAGAAATCTTAGCAGATAAAAGAAATAATACTTCTTTAGTGGAACAATGGGAGAAGAAATACACCGATCATGATAGTTTGTTTGATTTAGTAATTGATGAAAGAACTAAGTTAAAGGAAAAAGAAAATAAGCTAAAAGGACTACAACCACTTCCAGAAGAGTTTGAAACTATAGCAGATTTCAAATCAAGGCTAGTTTTCCTAAAGAATGAGATAACTACTATACAATCCAATCTTGATGTTTTAAATACTAAATATTATGAGGCTAAAAATAATCTTTTAGATGATACTTATGAGGAGTTAAAGAAGGAATATTTAGATGCAGAGAAGGCTTTTGATAGAAATATCAAGAGGGGGGAAAAGCTTTTAAAAATTCAAAGAGTGTTCTTAGAAACTAAGGAAAGATTAGCTGGCAATCCTATGGAAACTCTAATAAATGAGTTCTCAAGACTACTTACTATAATCACTGATGGAAGTTATAAGACTGGGGAAATAGATGAAGAATTTAATATCAAATTAGAGAATTCTAATGGTGAGATACCTATAGATTTATTATCCGCAGGTACCTATGATTGTGTTAGCTTGGCCTTGAGATTTTCATTGTTAAGGCATATATTCAGCGATAGACAAGGATATGTTGTACTAGATGACTGTCTTGTGGATCTTGATCCTATAAGAAAGGATCAGGCTATAAGCCTAATTAATGATTTTGCAAAGGATTATCAAATTATATTTACTACTTGTAGTCCAGAAACTGCAGAGATGTTAGGTGGCAAGATTATAGAGATTTAAGAAATTAAATCCCAGTTCTTCAAAAAATACCTACCTGCATCCATGGCACTGAACTTGTCATCCTGAGTAATAGCGAAGGATCTTGCGCCTGCTAAAATAGCAAGATTCTTCAACTTCGTTTCAGAATGACAGGTCAGAAGTTATCCTATTATTTTTTTACAAGAATTTACTTCGTAAATTACTCCAGTACATATCTTTATTAAAGTTTAACTTATAAATCTTCTTATCAGATATTTTAAAATTGATGTGATCGATATTATCATATTTGAACTCTACACCATCATTTACTATTAAAGTTGAGTTTGTGTACCTATTTTCTAGCTTAAGCTTTATGATAGAGTCCCCTGGTACTACAACGCTATTTAGTAGTGAACGGTAAGCCTTTGAGCTTATAGGTGCCAAAGGGGTTACCTGTAAGGTATTCATTGAGGGATATATAATACTACCACCAACAGAAAAATTATAAGCTGTACTTCCAGAAGGTGTAGAAATAATCATGCCATCTCCACAAAAATTCTCTAGATGATTTCCATCAATAGATACATCAAGATGGATAACCTTTGATCTGGAACCCTTTACAACAATTTCATTTACACCTGATAGGTAATAGCACTTTTCCTTAGCACAAACTTCTGCATCTACTAGTAATATTTCTTCTACCATATATTCTTTATTTATGTATTTATTAATGAAATCATCTATATTTTCAGGTAAAATTTCTTGAAAAAAGCCTAAGTGTCCTGTATTAATTCCTACAAATGGTATTTTAGGGAAGCGATTTTTATGCACTGCTCTTAAAAATGAACCGTCTCCACCAACGCAAATATTCAATTCTGCATTATAGTCATATTTATCCTTAACTATAAATCCTCTATCAGTAAGTTTCTCATTTAATTCCAAAGAAGTTTTTTTAGATTCAAAATTTCTATTTGAAATTATATTAATAATTCTTGGTTTACTCAATTTAAATTCCTCCTATAAGGTGCTGCTTTAATAATAAAACTCTGATATAATAGTACTTACATTATATAATAAAATTTGATATATGGGGAGAGTATTATGGATATATTTAAAGAAAATCATAATTTAATCGTTTTTAACTGTAATACTGGTAACATATCATTGGAAGAATTTCTATATGGAAATGAGATCTCAGGTCGCTTATTTAAAAGGCTTTATAAGAATAAGCATATTTATTTAAATGGGAAATTTTCAAGAAAAAGTACAGAGTTAAAAAGAGGGGATAAGATCAGTATCTATATGGAAGATGAAGAAAATAATATTGCTCCAGAAAAAATGGATTTAGGGATTGTATATGAAGATGATGATCTTTTAATTATCAACAAACAAGCTGATATGGTAGTACATCTTACTAAATCCCATCAAGACAATACTTTATCAAATGGAATAGCATATTATTTTAAAGAAAAAGGAATCAATAAAAAAATTCGTTTTGTTAATAGATTGGACATGGATACTACAGGAATACTTATTGTTGCAAAAAATCCATTTGCTCATCAACAAATGGCAATTCAATTAGAAGAAAATACGGTTATAAAAAAATATTATTGCCTTGTTGAAGGTGTAGTAGAACAAGATGAAGGAAGGATAGATGCTCCAATTGGACGGGAGGAAGAAGGAAGTATTAGGAAAATAGTCACCAGAAAAGGGCAAAATGCTTTGACTACATACAAGGTAAAAGAGCGATTCAAGGACGCTACTTTAGTAGAGGTACAAATATACACTGGCAGATCCCATCAGATAAGAGTACATATGAATCACATCGGCCATCCTATTATTGGAGATACATTGTACAATAAAGAAAGCCCCTTTATAAAGAGGCAAGCACTACACTCATATTATTTAAAAGCTAGACATCCTAGAACACATAATGATATCGAATTTATTGCACCATTACCAGATGATATGAAACAGCTAATAGACCTAATGGAAAACTAATTTTCCTTAGGTTTTTCTTTTTCATGAAGGTTTTTTGTATTTTTAATACCTTCTTCATAATCTATTTCCGTATTAGAATTTATCTTGTTTTTACCTTCTAAATCTATTTCTTTTTCTTCAAAAGCTTCTTTCTTTTCCCTGATACTTTCAGTAGAGATTTTTTGATCCTTTTCCTCCACTTTGTCTTTCGGCTTATTAAGTATACTGATTATATTCATTATCTTTTCAATATCCAAGGAGCCTTCTCCTTCAGAAGCAGTTTTACCTTTCATCATGGGCCCTGCAATCCTGGCCAAACTATCAACATCTTTACTTACATTTTGATTCTTCATAAAAGTGTTGAATAGATCAAACATCTTTTTGTATCTATCCATATTTACAATTAGTTCTAGTATGGTGCCAAGATTTTTTGTGTTGGATTTAGGTATCTCTTCTTGAATGACAGAGACGATTCTAGTCATTCTCTCACGATTATCCTCAATAGGTACATGTGCGGTTTGAACAAATCTAGTAGTATAATCCATATAATCTTTTAATTCCATGATTCTAACTAGATTTTCTGTAATATAAATAGATCTGTTTATTGGGTTTATGTATTCCGAAGGCATCAAAGGTGCCAGTTTTTTTGCTAAGTGAATTTTATCTTCTGTGTATTCATAGTCTATTTCAATATTGTTTATGTATTCGTTGATATTTACTAGTCCTTTAGATTTGTCCTTATTTGATGAAGATAATAAAATTAATAATAATATAATCTTTTCCAAATTGTATCCCTCCATATTACCATGATATTACAATATATGTTTAAAATTCCTATTGTTTACCTAAGAAAGTACTATAATTGAATTTTATTTCATAGATTATTAAAAATTGGAGGTGTAATCTGTATGAAGAAAAAATTTGGCGACTTAGGAGATTTTGAAATTAAGGAAGATCAAATTGAAATGATAGAAGGAGTGACGAGTAAATTCAAGGATAAATCAGATGATGAAATATTTGTGGAAATTATAAATCTTAATGAGCAAATGGCTCAAGACCTTAGTTTTGAAGAATATGAAGCAATATTTGAGCAATTAGACGAGATAAGACATCTATTATCAGAAGATCAATTAGAAAAACTAGATAGAATCTTAAGGGAATTAGGCAGATAAAAAACAGGGTGTTCAGGCTGTGAACACCCTATTTTTTTGCCTTTTCTTCCATATCAAGGAAATGGACAGGCAAGGTTGCCGGTGTTATAATAATAAAGACAATAAATATTATGTAAACCTGAAAGGGGTATTCCATGAAGAAAAAATATTTATTTATATTCGTTGTATTGACTTTTATTGCTTCTAGTATTTATGTATCAATAGATAAGTATAATCAAAGAGAAGTAATACCTTATACAACATTTATAGACAAAATTGAAAAAGGGGAAGTAAAAGAGGTATATTTATCAAATTCCTCTCAAATAAAGGTAAAATTAAATAACGGAAACACTATACACACTGATAATCCTAGAACAGAGGATTTCAAAAAAGAGTTGTTGCTACATAGTGTAAGTGTAGCAGAAGAGGGTATAGGTATCAAAGATATATATATAATGGGGATTTTATCAGCTGGTTTAATATACTTAGTTTATCATTTCAAAAATAATGCACCTAAAGAAGCTGAAAAAGAGATGTCTAGTCTATCTAATATAGATGACATGGATTATGATACCAGTATTAAATTCAATGATGTAGCTGGTAATGAAGAGGCTAAAGATTCATTGATGGAAATGGTTGATTTTATCCAAAATCCTGAGATATACAACAAATATGGTGCAAGATTGCCTCGTGGTGTTTTGCTATATGGGCCTCCAGGTACTGGAAAGACACTTTTAGCAAAGGCTTTAGCAGGAGAAGCAGGAGTACCTATATTTCCGGTATCGGGTTCGGATTTTGTCCAGGTATATGCTGGCCTTGGAGCTAGTAGGATTAGAAGTCTTTTTAAAAAAGCCAAAGAGTCTGGAAAAGCAGTTATATTTATAGATGAGATAGATGCACTGGGAAAGAAGAGAAAAGGAAGCCAAGCTACAGGTAGCGAAGAGGGAGATCGTACTTTGAATGCTTTATTAGCTGAAATGTCAGGCTTTAAAGAGAGTGAAGGAATTATAGTAGTTGCTGCAACTAATAGAATAGATGTATTAGATGAAGCTCTACTTAGGCCAGGAAGATTTGACAGACAAATAGAGGTACAATTACCTGATATAAATGCTAGGGAGAAGATACTAGAAGTCCATTCTAAAAATAAGCCGATTTCTAAAGATGTAAGTCTTAAAAAAATAGCAGAGGAAACTGTATATTTTAGTGGGGCAAAACTAGAAAATCTCTTAAATGAATCCGCTATGATAGCTGTTAAGGATAATCAAGAGGTCATCACTAATGAGCATATAAATAAAGCCTATTATAAAGTGCTAGTTGGCGATGAGAAGAAGGACAGAAGTTGTTTATCTAGTAAGGATCGAGAAATCACTGCATATCATGAAGCTGGACATGCCTT
>JAAYGX010000086.1 GCA_012735585.1 Tissierella sp. | reverse complement strand
TATCTCGGTCTAGGATCAAAGAATGATAAATCGATAACTTCTTTTTCTATGTAATCAGGTTGGTCTAAATGGTCTCTCTCAAATGTATGTAAGTATGCGTTCAGAATATCAACGTTGTTGAGATGTAAATCTCTATAATATAAATAAGTTTCAAGGTTTCTTGTTTTGTATGATTTAGGTCTACTGGTATACACAGCAGCTAAGTTATGTGATATTTGGGCTTCCATTGAACATCCAGGCATTCCTTCTAGAAGTCCACGTTGCATTGGATTCCAATTATTACTTAAATATTCATATTTTTGATCAATTGTTTCAAGTCGCTTGTCATCACCTGTAAATTCATACTTTAAACTTTTTACGATTTTTTCAAATTCATCCGTATCATTCTCAAAAATTGATTTTCTTAAATCCTTTCGGATTTCTTCATCGACTGTCATGTGTGTCACAGATTGGAGAGCATGAAATAAATCGAGAATGAATTGTGTGTTTGGGAGTTCGTATCGTCCGTTTTTTATCCAATGTGCACCATCTCCCATTACGATTATTTTTTCAACCTGTTCCAGATTATAAACTTGTGCAATATAATCATGAAAGTCTTCCCAAATATTTCCTTTTAATCTTGAGAAGACAAGTTTCTTCTCAAGAGAAGTACGCTTGTGATCCTCTATAACCGTCTCAAACAGCACTATCTGCTTCAACATCGCATTTTTCTTGTCTTCCTTTTGTAAGGGGACATATTTCTCGTCAGCCATAATGTAGAGTATCTTAGGAGTCGTCTTTTGTCTGTCTATGTTAGGGAGAAGCTTTGGGGCTTTTCGAACAATATTGTAGACTGTTTGTCTTGAAATATTAAAGTTCTTTCTTTCTTCATTTCTAGAGAAGGTTGCATAGATTGTTTCTCCAATAATTTCACCCACCTTAATCATTGAATTTTGGTCAGCATAGAGTTCTACAATTTTCGCTTTTACTGTGGGGTCGTATCGATCATACTTTGGTAATCCCATTTTTCTATCAACATGGATATAGTAAGAATGTTCTGTTTTTGATTGATAGATTCTCCTAGTGAAGGTTAGTTGACCAAACACAGTAATTAACGTTCGATCCCGTTTCGATTTAACGTAATAACTATTTTTTCTTGATTGTGATGCAAAAAACTTTTCATCCATACTTTCTAAAAATTCTTTGATTAACTGTAGAGCTGTTTCTCGTGTTATTTCATCAATTGATTGTATTAAATCTGTGTAGTTTTTGATAGTTGGATTTTGATTCAACGGATTCAGTATTTCTTTAAGTTTTTCTATTAATTTAGGATAAACATGGTCATTTAATAAATTGTTTGATAAAATAGACATGGGTAAGGTCCTTTCTTTAGCTAATTAGATTATAAGGGACTTTATCCATTTTTCATACCCACACCTATTTTACACAATCTGGTTCGTAGGAGTAAAGGGCATACAGGCACCAGTGGAAAGAAGAGGAATTTCAGTAGCAACCATGCTTTTTCACAGATTGTTTTTTGCGGAGAATGTGGTGAAATATATCGCAGAGTACATTGGAACAATCGTGGCAAGAAATCTATTGTTTGGAGATGTGTCAGCAGGCTTGAAAGCACAGGCCTAACCTGCCACTCTAGAACTGTATCGGAAGAACTGATAGGGCTTTCAATAGTAGATGCAATTAATGAGTTGCTCGGGCAAAAGGATGAATTTTTGCCAACACTTAAAGAAAACATTAAAACGGTTATAAGCGAAACAAATAACGAAACCGTGGCTGATATAGATAAAAAGCTCGAGGAACTACAAAAAGACCTTTTAAGGCTTGCCAACTCCAAAGAAGATTATAACGATATAGCAGATAAGATTTATAGTCTTAGGGAGGAAAGGCATAAAGCGTTGGCTGAAGAAGCTGGTAAGAAAGGGTCGAAACAAAAACTGGAAGAGATGGAAGCCTTCTTAAATGAACAGTCTACCTTAATTGAGGAATATGATGAGCAACTAGTAAGAAGGCTGATTGAGAAAATAACGGTTTTTGATGATAAGCTGACAGTGGAATTTAAGTCGGGTGCTGAGATAGATGTATAAAAATAATACTTTTACCAGACCGTCAATTAGGAGATAAGTTCTCTTGATTGGCGGTTTTTTGTAGACGGTAGGTCTCAATAATAGTAATTATCAAGAAAGGATAGCAGTAACAAGACTAATAAAATATGCTTTCAAAATAGGCTTATGGAGTCAATTATTTTCAGGATATCACAATACAAAAATATTTTTTACTAATTACCTTGACTCTTACCTAAGAGGAGGCATTACTATTAATTTCAAGTGATAATATTGCATGTTATTGATCTTAAATTGTCACTAAGAAACTTTAAATGGAAATCTAACAATTACTAGGAGGGAATCAAATGTTACCAAATGATGAAAAAAAATATGCCATAGAAGTTAACAACTTAGTTAAGAGTTATAAAAATAGTATCAAGGCATTAGATGGATTAACTTTTAATATTAGAACTGGAATTATTTACGGACTTCTTGGTCCGAATGGTGCAGGAAAATCGACAACAGTGAAGATTTTAACTACACTATCAAGACCTGATAGTGGTGAAGCAAAAATATTAGGAATTGATGTTACATCTCAGCCTGATAAAATACGTAGTTTAATTGGGTGTGTCTCTCAAAAGTCAGGGATTTGCTTTGATTCTACAGGTCGTGAAAACTTAATGTTACAGGGTCAACTATATGGAATGAGAGGAAATAATCTCAAAAACAGGGTAGATGAATTGCTTAAGATCTTTAATTTAGAAGAGAGTGCTAATAGGTCTACCTTGACTTATTCAGGTGGAATGCTTCGAAAACTCGATATAGCAATGGGAATTATACACAAACCTCAAATTCTATTTTTAGATGAGCCTACTACTGGTCTTGATCCAGAGGCACGATCAACTCTTTGGACAACAATTTCTAATTTATCTAAAAAGGAGAAGGTGACAATTTTGATGACTTCTCACTATTTAGAAGAAATTGATCGTCTTGCAGAGTGTGTTGCTATTATTGACAAAGGCAAAGTTGTCATTGAGGGTTCGCCTAGAGAACTAAAGGAGGAGTTAGAGGGGGACATAATAAAGATAGAACTACAAAAAAATTACTCGGATAAAATTTCAGATATTGAAGCCACACTAAAAAAACAGCAAAATGTTAAAGAAGTAATGATTAAAAATAAGGAGTTAAAACTGTTGGTTAGCCATGGTTCAAGTATACTTCCATATGTACTACAGTCAATACATTCCTTATCAATTGATATAATGTCAGTTGAGGTTATCCCTCCTTCCCTTGATGCAGTCTATTTCCAACATACTGGTAAGAATATTGAAAATTAGATAATGAGTAGAAAAAATATTTAAATAAGAGGAGAATTAGAATGAAGAAATTATTAAATGATATTTGGTATCTGGCCCTACGTCGTATCAGGCCAACATTTCGAGAGCCAATGGCCATTATTATATCAATGTTACAGCCTATTATTTGGCTACTGCTATTTGGAAATTTATTCAAAGTGATTGTTGAAGTTCCAGGTTTTTCAACTGATTTATATATAGAATATCTGCTACCTGGAATAATTGTTATGAATTCATTATTTATTGGTATATATACTGGAATGGGGACACTAAACGATATAAACACTGGTGTTATGGAACGTTTTTTAGTCCTACCAATAAATAAAATTGCTATAATTTTAAGTGAGTTAGTACAAGTAATTATTCTTTTACTAGCTCAGTTTATTAGTATCATTTTATTGGCTTTAATTATGGGAGCAAGACTTCCCTTTAATTTTTACAGTATTGTAATATTTTTGGCTATCCCAATATTGTTAGGTTTAGCGGTTAGTGCACTATCCATCAGTCTAGCACTTATAACACGTAAGCATGAATCTATGATAGGAGCAATGCAGTTTTTTACCTTACCCCTTATGTTTCTATCATCAGCATTTATGCCAAGGGAACTTATGCCATCTTGGATTCGTGTCATAAGCACTATAAATCCAGTTGACTGGGCAATACTAGGAGCCCGTGAGATACTGAGTTCAGAGATTAGTTGGTTTGCGGTTATGGCAAATGGATCTTTGGTGTTCTTGTTTGGAGGAATTTGTGTTTTGATATCACTTCGATCATTTAGAGTTTTTCAAAGTTCAATATAAATATGTAAAGAGGGTCTGTATTACAATTTATATAATTAAAGATACCTAAGGTGTTGACCCTTACCTTAGGTAATGGTATGTTTTTTTGAGAAAGGAGATGATGGAATGGAATATACGGTTAAAGAAGTTGCGGAACTAACAGGAACCACAGTAAAGACACTGCATCATTATCATAAAGTGGCTCTTTTGGAACCATGTAGGATTACAGATGCTGGATATAGAATTTATGGAATTAAGGAATTAGAAAGATTGCAGGAAATACTGTTTTATAGGGAATTAGAGTTCTCATTAAAAGACATTATGAAAGCACTAGAGGATGAGTCAAATCGAATTGAGACCCTAAAGAAGCAACATAAACTTCTTAGTGAACGTAGTGAAAGAATGGATAGTATATTAAAAACCATTGAAGAATCAATTATCTTTGCCGAGAAAGGAGAAAATATGGATCAATCTAAATTATTTAAAGGACTGAATAAAGAAGAATGGAAGGAGGCGCTATCTGAGCAAAAAGAATATTTAAGTAATGAGTATGAGTTTGAAATGGATACTGAGTCAATTGATGCAGATGCTTTAAATGAAGTATCCGCAGAATCAGAAAGATTTATGAATTTCTTAGCAAATGCACTAAAGGATAAATGGAACCCAAATGATAAAAGATTAGAAAATGAACTAACGAGGCATATAGAATTTTTAAATAGTCATGACATGCCCACTGATTCTAAAGAACTAGTTGAGACGGCTTGGTTTTTTATTGAAGATGATTTTCACAGAGATATGTTAGAAAATCAACTGACAGGACTTAGTTACTATTTTTATACAGTAGCAGAAATGTATGCATTAAAGAATAGTAAGTAAACAACCCAATTCTAGAACGCTCCATCAATTTCTCAAAACAGTTCAACAGTGATTGATATGTTTCCACCTACCGATAGCCAAAAAAGAGCCTTTGACCTGTTTCCGACTACCAACAAGGCAAAAGACATCAATCTGCCCCGCTCGTTGCACGTTGAGACGGTAGTATTGATGTCAAGGGTAGATAAGTAAGAGTGTAATAAGATAAGTAAATAAAGGCTTTCCGTGGTTTGAGGTCTGGTTCTAAGCCGGAAGGATAATCACGGTTTTTTGCTTTGAGGGAAGTTATCCAAGATTGGTGAGTTGGAGTGTTGAATGAATAATAACGATTTTAGTTGAGTGAGTTGATAGGATTGCTAACAAAATCGAAGTGAGTTGATAGGATTATTATCACTTTGATGCTACTGATTGTATATGTGAAGTTCAAATTAAGTTTATTAGTAGTACACACGTTGAAACCGTCTGTCTGCTGATAAGAAATAGATGTAGTTTCCCTTGAAAATGTCGTGTTTACAGTTTTCTCAGTTTTTTGTTTTATGAGGATGGATAAAATGATAGATTTTAGGTGTGTTTTAAGGGGTCAAGTAAAAAGAGCGGAATTGAAATCACCTCTATTAGTGTAGTCTTACTTTAAGGGTTTAATTGTTTAGCAAAATAATAATTAGTTTCTTGTTAAGTAAATGCCAACAATTTTAGACATAGTGTCAAGTGTGGGTATTTAAGTAAATAAGTCAGTGTCTGGATATAAATCCCTTGAGCCAATTGGAAGTTGAAGATTTATCCTATCTCGGTCTAGGATCAAAGAATGATAAATCGATAACTTCTTTTTCTATGTAATCAGGTTGGTCTAAATGGTCTCTCTCAAATGTATGTAAGTATGCGTTCAGAATATCAACGTTGTTGAGATGTA
>JAAYGX010000228.1 GCA_012735585.1 Tissierella sp. | reverse complement strand
GCCCTAAAAGTTTCACAAGTGCTTTTAATTATTCTTTCCATCTTTTCTGGATAACTTTCTCTAATTTCATTATTAAATGACCTAGTAGTCCCTTGTAATACAGCCATATCCGGAATAATATTAGGAGCAGATCCCGAGTTAAAGGAACAAACACTGATTACACAAGGCTCTGTTGGTGGTAACTCTCTACTTACAAGAGTTTGCAGATTGCTTATTACTGCGCCAGCAGTTACTATTGGATCTATGGCATCAGCTGGCATCGCTCCATGTCCACCTTTACCTTTTATTTCAATTTTAAAAGTATCCGCTGAGGACATCCTTGGCCCTACATCTACAGATATGGTGCCAGAATCTATATTGCTCCAAATATGGGCAGCCACAATATTGTCAATATCCTTCATTTCATCAATTAATATCATATGCTTAGCACCTGAATCCATGATGAATTCTTCCGCAGGTTGAAATACTAGCTTTACAGTACAGTCTAATTGATCCTTATTCTCACTCAATATTTTTGCAGCACCTAATAACATAGCTGTATGGGAATCATGCCCGCATGAATGCGCAACCCCTTCATTTACAGATTTAAATTCTAAATCCGTGTCTTCTTTCATTGGTAATGCATCAATGTCTGCTCTTATTCCTATAACTGGATTTTTCTTCTTTCCTTCTATAACTCCAATAACTCCAGTCTCACATTCTCTAGTATATGGGATATTCATCTTATCCAGCTCTTCGCAAATCTTATTTGATGTGTTTACTTCCTTCCAGCTTATTTCTGGATGTTTATGAAAATATCTTCTCATTTCTATGACATACTCTTCTATTCTTTTAGCTTCTTTAAATGCATTCATTTTCCATTCCTCCTATTCAATTTAATATTTGTCCTTTTTATAAAACCTATCTAGAAAACATATTAAAATAACGTTTTCTAGATAGGCTGTTTAATTCTTATCTATTATAAAAGGTTTACAAATAATCCAGCTATTACAACCGAAGTAATAGTTACAGTTATAAATCCTCCTACAATCATCATAGGCAACATTCTTTCCATTAAAAATTCATGTTCATCAGAAGTCTCCGCTAATGCCTTAACAGCTTCTTCTGTAAGTATATAGTTTGGTGGGAATCCATATAAAGCAGTAAGTGAAACTGCAAAAGCCATAGGTAAACTTACGCCTAAAATTTTACCGGCTAGCATTGAAACTATTCCCATTCCTATTACCCCTACTACAATTATAATTACCATTGGTCCAATAGCCTCAAGTAGAATTTCAGGAGTAGCATCTTTTAATCCAGCAAATACATATATCATTAAGACAAACATCAGGAATCCATAAGATTTAGCTTTGTTAAGAGCATCCTCTTCTAAGAAACCTATTTCTGTAAATGTTATACCAAGAATTAATGCCCAAACAGCTTGATTTAGACCTGTTAATGCACCCAATTTATTTGAAATATATGCCGTAAGCATTAACTTACCAAGAATCAATGCAGTTGTAGAATATTTTGCTGGCACAGGGGGAATAAGTTTCTTTCTTTCAACAACTTTAACCTCCATGTTGCCTGTATCTTCATCAACAGTTCCTGCACTAGTAGCAAGTTTCATTTCACCCTTGCGATAGGCAGTTAATAAAGTTCTTCCTTCTTTTTTCAATAGAACTGCTGTTAAAGGATAACCTACAAAACCTTGTATTGCATACATTGCTATTGCTAGTACCGCAGCAGATAATAGACCTTTTTCTAATGCAGCAGTATTCATCATTGTTGCAGCTACTATTCCACCTGTCAATGGTGGTAAACCAGCTATAACAAAAGCCTTACCTACAAGAGGTACACAAATAAACCAGCAAAACGCTACCATTCCAACAAGGCCTGCTATTGTAATAACT
>JAAYGX010000218.1 GCA_012735585.1 Tissierella sp. | reverse complement strand
GAAGATGTCGCAAGGTTTGTACGCGATTGGGACAGACTTGTAAAATCGGAATTTGATGATTTTATAAATCTCTTGGATCGTGTGAATGGGTTGTGGCAGGGCCTAGTTACAGCTACTCCAGGATTCCACGTAAGGAACTTGATTGGGGCAATTTTCAACAACTGGTTAATGGGAGTGAAAAACCCTGTTCGTTATGGCGATGCTTTTGAAATGCTGGTACTGGGCAGAGCCAAAAGCGCTGAGCCTAATCTAGATGCACTGCAAAGAAAACAGTTTACCCTGCCCGATGGAAGGAAAATTAATGGAGCACAAGTAATTCAGATGGCTGACCAGTTTAGTGTCCTTAATGCTGGTTGGGCTGGGGGCTACGGTTCAAAAAGAATTGAACAGCTGGGTAGACGGAGAATTCAAGACTATAATCCCCTAGAGCTGTCCAGAAACTTTGGGGAGTACATTGAAGACATCTCCAGACTTGCCGGGTTTATTGACCAGTTGGTCAAAACAGGAGACCCATACCAAGCTGCTCTGCAAGTCAAAAAGTACCAATTCGATTACTCAGAGCTATCCGCGTTTGAAAGAGACGTTCTGAAAAGAGTCATTCCTTTCTATACGTGGATGCGGAAAAACATACCCTTACAGTTGGAGCACCTTATTCGTACTCCTGGAGTCTACACTTCTTTGGCGCACGCAGTAGATGAAGGTGCGGCATACGCTGGAGTAGATATTGAACAAATGCCCGACTATCTGGCTAACCAGTTTGCTATCCCCTTCCACAGAAGTCAGGAAGGAATTGTGAGCATGACTTCCCCTTACGCTCTCCCCTCCAACGACTTGATGGAAGCTGCTCAAGCCTTGAGAGACCCTCAAGAGTTTGGACGATTCATTGGGCAGAACCTGTTCCCGTGGTTGAGAACGCCGTTAGAGATCGCCACTAACCAGCAGTTCTACTCTGGCGTACCAATTGACGTCACAGCCGAACAGACAGGCACCTCTCCCAGCTCGGAGGCCATCCTCAACTACCTGTTCGCCCAGACAGGACTGCCGTATAACCTGTACCGCTCCATCACTGGACAAAGAGAGCTTATCCCGATTAGTGAAGATAGGGCGGAAGACGAATTCTCTACTCGCGCTCCTGCTCCGTTTACTCCTATGGGAGCGATTGGGGCTTTTCAACAGTACAACCCAGAATACTACCAGACTCAAGTCTTCCCGTATCAGTACCAAGGCCAGTTAAGAAGGGAAATCCAGGAGCTGACCAGACGGGGAGAAACCGTCTACACCACACAAGAGCTGGACCAAGCCGAGGCTTTGGGCCTCCACCCAGAACAAGTGAGAATCATCCACCAATTGTTGGAGCAGGCTGGAATGAGGAAGACCCGGGAGAATGTTCGGGATATGTACATCCGGATGCAACTCCAACAAGGACAGTAAAGAAGCCCGCGTTAGTCGCGGGCTTTATTGATTTCCTGCACTTCCTTCAGGTCGTCCTTGACAACTTCTTTGTAACACTTGGGGTGGTATAGCCCTTCCATACGCATAATCATGTATTCCCCGTCCTCTATTTTTGTGTCACACACAGGACACACATCGCTGTTTTTGAACGCCTTTTTATAGGCGTCCCGAGCAACTGGACTCATTTTCGTGTAAGCTCCTCTAAGCATTACCTCATGCCCTCCTTTCTTTTTTGAACCTTTGGTAATACAGCGCATGACGTACAGCGTCCCTGGAATGCTTGTTGCGGGTATACATATCCAGAAATTTCAGTTTTTCATCAGGGAAAGCCTGTTTGATAGCGGGCTGTTGCATGACCACAGGGATGTTTTTGTTTCGGCAGTGGTACTTGACAATGCCAATGACCTCCACAGTAGGGAATTTGCTCCAGGACTGCTGTCGCGCTTTACCGGGGTAAAGCATAAAAGACTCCATCACCACAACATCTGCGGTGTCAACAAGGCTTAATAGTAAGTCTAACCCTTCAAAGGTGTATTGTATGACTCCGTGGCTCCGGAGTCTCCCGCCTTCCAGAATAGCGTACCCAATGTTCTCTCCGGGGTCAATTCCCATAATGGTCATTTATTTCACCCCTGTACTTCCAATACCTCTCTCCCCTCTGTCGCTATCCTCCAGCTCTTCTACAAATTTAACCGTCACTGGTTGTAAAGGAAGGATGAGAAGCTGCGCTACTCGTTCACCAGCGAAAAGCGTTTGAGGACCTGTAAGCGAAGTTAAGAGAAGTTTCAGCTCTCCCCTATACCCGCTGTCGATAATTCCAACGCCATTAGCGAGACAAATACCACGTTTTCCAATGCTGGAACGCACTGCAATAATCCCTACACACTTCTCTGGAATAGCCACTTTTACTCCTGTAGGTGCTACAACTACCTTTCCAGGCACTACCTCTACCTCAGTCTTCACCCGCAAATCGTACCCTGCATCTGTTATATGTTGACG
>JAAYGX010000085.1 GCA_012735585.1 Tissierella sp. | reverse complement strand
CCATCCATAGTACTCTACCACCTTGTTGGGATACTCCTGTGTATACTGCTAGTTCCTTTTGTTGGTTGTTTGGATAGAGATGAAATGTATAGGATGGTATCCTTAGTTCTGCTACATCTTCTCCTACTTCAAAAGGTTCTACTCCTTGGACCCTATCTTGACCAAAGAATTCTACAGCTGCCTGCTCAGCGTCTTCCATTGATACTGTATTGTTTGGTAGACCTACTGGTTTTCTATTGATCATCTGATCTGAGAATGGACCGTCATATATCAATTCTGGTGTGTCTGATACTCCAGTTTCTACATTGGTTAAGCTGGTTTGAAGTCCAGCCCCTATACCTGATCCTACTTGGTCATTTCTACTACCACCAAATCCCATTGTACTGGCAACGCCATATAAAAAGCTAGAATCCGCCATGGTTTCGTGAAGCATATTTAGCTCATTGTTAAATGCTGCTGAGTTGGTTTGTAGTCCTGTTAACTGTTGTCTTTGCTCTGGAGTGATATCTTCTCCCTCTAGATGTCTTTGTATTAAATAATGACTGTAGTCTGCTGCTTGGGTCAAAAACTTTTCTGTATTGGCCACTTCTGCATGGGAAATAGGCAATTGACCTAATTTATCTTGAGCAAAGTTGGCAGCACTCATTATCTCTGAAAACAGTAGAATATTTCTTTCCTTTGATGCTGCTACCAGTGATTTTGATATGTTTACTTGAACATTTTCCACGTGTTTTTTAACATCATAAAACAATCTTTGATATTGATTTTCTAAAGCAATTTCATATTGATTTCTTATTTGATACTGATTGTAGCCCCATACTAAGGAAGCTATTAGAAGCAAGCTTAGTAAACTTGGTGCTATCCAGTGGTTTCTTCTTCTATCCATAATAACCTCCTATATTCCAAACCAGTGTTTACCAATTTTTAGTGTAACTTTTCTTGACCATATCCATTTACTCGTTGCTGTAGCTGGATTCCAATAATAAAGGGTACCGTATGTTGGGTCCCAACCGTTTAAGGCGTCTCTCGCAGCTTTAAGAGAGTCTTTATCTGGTGTTAAGTTTATTTGTCCATCTGCTACTGCTGTAAATGCCAATGGTTGATAAATTACCCCTGCTATTGTATTTGGGAATTGCGGATCTCTAGTTCTATTTAATACAACTGCTCCTACGGCAACCTTTCCTACATATGGTTCCCCTCTGGCTTCCCCATGGATACATCTAGCTAGTAGATATTCATCTGCACTTCTATTGATTCCTTGACTCCCTCCTGCTTGAACTGCATGTGCTTCTGGCATACCTAATGCCCTTGCTGTGGCTGGCCCTACTACTCCGTCGACACCAAGCCCATTTCTCTCTTGGAATCTACGAACAGCTCTATATGTTCTTGCTCCATAGATTCCATCTACAGAGCCATCATAGTAGCCCCATCTTAGTAGCTTATCTTGTGCTGTTCTTACGTCTTGGCCTGTGGATCCCCAGTATAGGGTCCTTGGAGCAAAATAACTATTATATCTTGTAGCTGTTTCAACAACGCTTCCCGGTTCATAAACTTGGATTATGAATAAAAAAGCGAAGGCTAAAATCAATGTCCTAGTGGCAAATCTTTTCACTATAAAATCCTCCTTAATATATTTTCCTTATTTTTTGTATTATAGAGAATTTTATACATTTATTTTTGATTTTGTTAAAAATATAAAAAAAGTCATTCTGAACCTTGGTGAAGAATCTTGGGTTTAAGATTCCTCGCTAGGCTCGGAATGACAGTGAATTTATACTCGGAATGACAATAATGTTTTATTAATCAAATAATTTTCCTATTTTCTCAGCGATCAATGATTTAAACTTCAATGGCTGACTTTCATCTATTACAAATTCCCCTAGCTCTTCTGTATCTATATCATCTGTGGCTAGGGCTGTTGAGTGGGTGATGTCTACGAAGCATAGGGGAGGAAACATTACGCACCACCAGTTTTGACCTTTGGCTTCTCCTATTTCTATCAGTAATGTCTCGTATTCTCCCTGAGGCAGTATCATATCTCCATATTTTCTTATGGGAAAATTATCTTGGCCTAGGGATACATTGACTTCATAGTCCTTGCCTTCATCATGTATTACTCTTTCAGTAATTGCTTTCATTTCATTAAGATTGTCCACTATGATTTCTCTAGATTCCTGGATGGAGTCTATGGTCTGAAATTTATCCCCCATTACACTTAAGATCTCATCCCTTATTTTTAGTTTAAGATCTTGATCTTCTTTTAGATCACTATTTGCCCTAATGTGAAATCTAATGATATCTTTTTTAAATCCATCAATGGTTCGGGCCTCTGATTCTATGTATGGGTTAAGGATATAGATAAAAAATATTATAATATAAGATAATACCAGAATTTGTTTTTTGTATTTCATTTATATTCCCCTTTCTATAAATAGGATGTCCTATGGAAGATTATTGACAGAAATCTTAGGGGATATACATTAAAATAAAGATTCCTCGCTTCTCTCGGAATGACATGACTTAACTCCTATGTAGAGGCATATTTATAAAGATAAGGCTCGACTTATGAAAGATTTGTGAAAATATCCGATTAAAGGAAAAAAGTTGTTTAGGTTTGCACTGCGACGGCTGGCTCTTGCCTAGTCCTGGAAGGATTTGAGCATAGCGAGTTTGCAACCTTAATTTACTCCGCAGAAATATAATACGGAGTGCCTGTGGTACAAACCTATTTTTTCCTGTATCGTGATATTTTCCAAATCTTGAATCGGAGATGCCGTTCTTTATAAATATGCCGGACTTAGATTTTAGTACTCACTTAATCCTCTTCTTCTTATATTAACCTTTACATCTAAGTCTATATTTATATAAGGAAATATACTATCCCAGTCCCCTTCTACCTCTTTGTATATCTTTGGATGGAATTTATATAGGTATTCTAATATGCCTAGAGTATCTGCGTTTAGCTCACCTTGCAATTTTTCCAAAGTGGTTGCAAAGTCTTCTTTAAGAACTTCCGATGCTTTTTTTTCTATATCATCTAGAACTTTAGTAGAATCTATTTTTTTACTTGGATCAATGATATATTGATGGATCTGGGCGTCCATTTCTACATTGTACTTTATTGTTAATACCTCTTGGTTCTTTACCAACTTTTTCTTTGCCTTTATTTCCAATAATTGAAGGGATATCTTTGAACCATCATATTCAATATCTATATCTTCGTTATTTGATTTGTTGGTTAATATCGCTATATTTCTATTATCCTCTTTCTCTATATAGCCTATAAACTCATAATCCTTAAATAAGCCGCCACCTTCCAATGCTATTTCCGGCTCTGGAATGGCCAGGGGAACTATAGCAACCCTTTGATGATCCATATATTGGATAAACTCATTTAACCTAATTGGTGTAAAACTAGTGGATTTTTGTTCATTTAGCAAAAGAGTACTCAATAAACCTTCTATGGTTTCTTGCCTTTTGGATTCCAATTTTTTAAGTAATAGTTCATGAGCACTTTCCTTGGTAACAAGCAAGTGAATCATTTTATTGATTATAAAATCTCTTTTTAAACCATCAAGGACTTGACGAACATACTTTTCATTTGAAAACACTTCTTCCGACATTACCACCACATTGAGATGTTTTAGAAATACAGGGTTGTGCACCCTGGATGATATTTCACTGGTTGCTTCAAATATGCTATCTGCATTTGAATTTATGATATAGGTTAGATCTTCTTGTGTAGGGTTCTTCCCTAAAGCATTAATATTGGGATAGGAAAAACAAATAAATAGTTCTTTCTCATCTGCTTCTTCCGTGTCTTCTCTACTTAAATCAATGGCTACTGTATAAGGAAGCAATCGATCTTCTAGTTCAATCATATCCCAGCACGCTGTTGTAAATATCAAAGTCAAGATTAACAGAATTAGTATGGTTTTTTTCATTGTTTATTCCTCCCCCTAATTCGTCCAACTACAAATAAAATGATAGGGACGATCAAGACAACTACACCACTTAAATAATTGACCACACTAGACATTAATGTATTGAGTTCAACAATACTCTTTGGTCTAAGGGCTATAAAATATATTACAGGGACCAATATTAGTATAAATATGGCATGGGTCTTGGTCTTAAATAATTTGCTCAGTATTTTCCCTGATGAATAATACAAGGGTGTAAATGTGGAAAATATCACCGCTACCCATATAGACATTACCAATCCATCTAGATTCTGTAAGAAAAATCCTGGTAAGTCGATCAGCTTTGCTATCATCAGTAAGGGAAATGGATCCGATTTAATTTGCTGAATACTAAATTGAGTTAATGTTACTAGAAAGAGTACTAGATAAAGTCCAGTTACAATTACTATGGCTGAAATGGATGTTTTAGTCATTCTCCTGTTATCCTCTACAAAAGGAATAGTGAAAAAAAGAACTTCAAAACCTGCAAAACTAAATAATGCAACCTTCATACCTTCTGGTAATTGACTTAAATCTGATTGAAACACTGGCAATATATTAGTGAAATCAGATCCTGGCAAGGATACTAAAAATAGTAATACACCAAATCCAATTACAATTGGATATATAAGATAAGATACCCTTGCTATTATATTGATTTCACTGACAGCTACATAGGAGCTTGAAAGTATAAATAAAAATACAATCAACTGAATTGGTGTCTCTGGTAACAAAAAACCTTTGATTAGCTCTCCCAGCAGTCTAGATATATAGGAACAAACTGCAATATAATAAGTTAGATATATGATCAGGATTATTGTAAAAAAGAACTTTCCTAAGGTTTCATTACCGATCATAAAGAAGTCTTTACCAGGATTGGCTTCAAATATTTTGTTTATTATGATGATCATTGGAATGATTAACAAACCTGAAAGGACGATTGGGATCCAACCATCCTTATCCATTGCAGTAGCCAATTGATTTGGCAAAGACAATATACCTATACCTATAATGGTGCTTACTAATATTGCTCTAATCTGTATATTGGATATCTTTGGATCTTTCATTTCTTTTTATCCCTTCTCATTCTTTGTATGTTCTTTGGATGGGTAAATCCTGGCCTTAGCCATAGTCTTTGGATTGGTGCTTTAACTAAGGTATCCTTAATATCTCCTTCATCTATGCCAAGACCTGAGTAAGGTGATGAATAAGGGATACCAAAACTATTCAACTTTGCAAAATGACCCATTAACAGGATCATACCTATGGTGATTCCATAAAGTCCCAAAAACCCTGCCAATATATAGAAGCCAAACTTTACAATACGAAATCCTGCTGAAAAATCATAGGATGGCAGTACAAAGGTTGCTATTGTAGATACTGCTATTATAATGATCATAAGAGGACTCACTATTCCTGCCTCTACTGCTGCCTGACCTATGATCAAACCGCCGACGATACCTATGGTTGTACCAATAGGGCCGGATATCCTTGTTCCTGCTTCTCTTATTAGTTCCATGGTTGTTTCCATCAAAAATGCTTCTATAATCGCTGGAAAAGGAACATTGATCCTGCTGGCCGCTAAAAAGTAGATTAGTTTTGTAGGTAATAAACCAGGGTGATAAGCTGTTAAGGCAACATACAGGGGCCCAGGTAAAAATATCAAAAATGAGCCAATGATTCTAAAAATCCTTACAAGGGATGCTTCTATCCATCTAGTGTAATAATCCTCTGATGATTGCATTAGGGTACCTATAGTAGCTGGCACTAATAATGCAAAGGGAGAATTATCTACTAACAAAGCTACTCTGCCCTCATATAATGAAGCTGAAACAGCATCTGGTCTTTCCGTGTTCTCTATCTGAGGAAATGGCGATAGATAGTTGTCTTCTATAAGGTTTTCTAACATAGAACTGTCTAAAATTGCATCTATATCTACATCTTCTATCCTTTTAATTACTTCATTTACTAACTTTTCATCTGCAATATCATCTATATATAGGACTGCCACACTTGTTTTGGATCTTCTACCTACCTTATGCATCCTTACATTTAATCTTGTATCCCTTATTCTACGTCTTACCATTGTTGTATTGTGCTTTAGTGTTTCTGTAAACCCATCCCTAGGTCCTCGAATAACCGTCTCAGTTTGTGGTTCTCCTACACTTCTTCCAGGGCCACCTCTGGTACCAATGATAATTCCAGTGGGTGAGTTATCTATTAATAATACTGTATCCCCAGACAAAATTGCATCTATAATTGGTTCCCACTGAGACTCGTCTTTTATTTCTGTAGAGTATAATCCATGTTCTTTTATCGATTCTAATATGGTAGTTTTGTAACCTTCCACTGTAAATGATTTAAGTTCTTCTTCACTTAATAATGAACCAATAACATATTCAGCCACATATTCTGAGTTTATTAGCCCATCGATAAATACAACCGCTAATTTAATAGGTAAAATATCACCAACTTCAATGTTTCTGATGATTAAATCATCGCTACCTTTGAATTCTTCCTTTATATATTGAATATTGGCTGCTATGTTTTTTGATATATTTTTTAACATAAAAAACCCACTCCTATAACTGACACAATTGAAAATACGTGTCATCCTGAGCGTAAGTGAAGGATCTTAAACCCTAGATTCTTCGCTAAAGCTCAGAATGACAAAACAAAAAATAATAAACCCACCTCTAGGTATTATAGTTACCAAAAGGTGGGTGTAATATACTTATAAAGTTTTACAAAGGAACACTTTGTCTGTTATGGAAAGTAGTTTCTTTTGTGTGAATTTCATCTTTTCTTCATCATCGTAAAGACCAAATACCGTTGAGCCACTTCCACTCATCAAAGATCCTAGGGCCCCGTTTGCCATCATTATATCCTTTATTTCTCCAATGATTGGATATTCTTCAATCATTGGGTCTTCCATTATATTTTCTAGCTTTTTTGCTACCCCAGTTAAATCATCATCTTCTATGGAGGATATGATAGCCTCCATATCTATTCCACGGTTCAATGATTTGCATTTACTATAGGCATATCCAGCTGATATAGGTATGCCTGGGTTACATAGTAGTATATGTTTGCCGGAGAGGGTTCTTATCTTGGTTAGCTTTTCTCCTATTCCTTCGGCTAAGGCCGTACCTCCCATGATACAAAAGGGAATATCCGCTCCTAGACCTTTGCCTATTTTCATCAGCTCAGATTGGGAAAGATTTAAGTTCCATAGATTATTTAATGCTTGAAGGGTGGCAGCTCCATTGGAACTACCACCTGCCAATCCAGCTGCAACTGGTATGTTCTTTTCTATTATAATCTTGACTCCCTTAGATACCCCTGTGATCTCTCTTAGTTTATCCCAAACCTTGTATACAAGATTGGTGGAATCTACAGGTACTTCTTTGTGATTGGATTCTATGATCATTCCTTCATGGATTTCTTTGAATATAAGTCTATCTTTTAGGCTGATTCTTTGCATTATACTTTTGATTTCATGATAACCGTCATTTCGCTTATATAGGACGTCAAGGGCTAGATTAACTTTCCCATAGGACTCCATTATAAATTCTTCCATTGTTTATCTCCTATCTGACCTATTTTGCCATCCTGAATATAAGGAAGGATCTAAAACCTAAGATTCTTCGCTGAAGCTCAGAATGACAACCAATGTCATCCTGAATATAATGAAGGATCTTAAAAACTAGGATTCTTCGCTGAAGCTCAGAATGACAACCAATGTCATCCTGAATATAATGAAGGATCTAAACCTAAGATTCTTCGCTGAAGCTCAGAATGACAGAATATAATTCTTTATATCCAGTCCATTATATCATAGAATTTTCCATAATTATATAAATTCAAAATCATTATCTATTGTTTTTTCTATTATGATTTTATCGCCTACATTTATTTCATAGCTACTTTCTAGATTATTGGAGCTTAAGATATCTTCTATGGTGGTATTGTATCTCTTGGCTATATCCCATAGGATATCCCCTTTTTGAACGATGTATATGGTTATACTTGGTTTGGTGCTTAAATCTATTAGCTCATCTGTTTCTTCTATATTTATAATGCTCTGGATACTTTTTTCTTCATTTAGATGGATATTATATTTGACTTGATTATCTACGGATAATATATCCTTCTTGATCTCAAATTCCATATCTCCCAATTTAGCATCTACATCTAGAACTAGACCATCATTTCCATCAAAGTATATATTGGACTTACATGGAAAATGTTCTTTGAAATTTCTAAGGTTTCCAGTAGTTCCTTCTACATAGAAGATATCAACGGAAAGCAATCCTTCAATGACGATCTCATCATCTATGATTCTTTTTTCTACGATATTGAAATTTTCACGTATGTCTAGGACTTCTTGAACGTCTATTCCTATATCTATATTCAAACTTTCTTCATGGGTCAATGTATTTACATTTTCTAAAAGAATGATATCATCTTTTTCTATATTTACTTTTCCTTTCGTTGAATATACGTCTACTATTAATGGAATTACTTTGTGGTCATAGACCTTACCATTCACCTTTATATTGATTTCTAAATCTATCAATCTTAACTCTCCAGAGTCATCCTCTATTATTTCGTAGATTCCTTCTATTACTTCCAATTTTACTTCACCTAAGGAGTCTTTGAATACTCCTGGCATTTCTACAAAATGATTGAATGGTATGGATTCATTGATATGATGGACCTGATTTTGGCCTAAGTAAATCATAGAGACATTTGCTTCTGCTGATAGTATCATTCTATCATCCGCTACTAGGGTTTGTAGTTCCTTAGCCTCTATGGAGAATCTAATTACTCTTTCTATGGCTGGTTTGCGCTCATCTACTTTTATTTCTTCTTTTACATTGGCATAGGATATATCTTTGCCATATACCTCTTTGTATGTGATGCTTTCTTCTAAGATTTGTAAATTTTCTTTGCCAGTTATTTCTTTGATGGCTTCAATTTCTCTAGTTTCTACTACTGTAGATGATAGATTGACCAAAGCTCTTAGATCTATTCTATTTTCTTCTAAGTCATATTCTATATAGTCGATATTTAGCCTTACTTGGCTTTCCATTTCTTCTGTTATGCCTTCTATTTCCAACTCTTCTTTAAAATCCTTGGTTGTTTCTAAGGTATTTATGTTTTCTTCTACGTCGATGCTTTTATAAACTAGATTAAACTTTACTTTTCCATTTACAAAGAGCTTATCCTTTATTATTTTAGTATTTAAGATTTCAGGCCTAGCTTCTACCCAAAGAATAGATTCTATATCCTGTTTATTGGTATTTAGGTATATTTCTGTTTCAACTAATGTTTGATCATCAGATGCACCTTTTATTTCTTCTACTTTCATAAGACCTTTTATTATCTCAATGGACATATTCTCACCCCTATATATTACTTTGCTCCTATAAAAATATATATGAGAAAGGGGCTAATAATATGAATAATTATAAGAAAAGCTTTGACAAGAATATTCCCATCATGGATGCTGTCATCTTAAACCCAGTGAAGGACCTTAAGAATTAAGATTCTTCGCTAAAGCTCAGAATGACAATCAACGTCATCCTGAATGTAATGAAGGATCTTAAAACCCAGGATTCGACTTACACTCAGAATGATAAAATTATGCTTAAAGTGATGTACATATAAATGAAAAAACTAGGCTATAAAATAGCCTAGTTTTTAAATAAAATATAATCTATGAAATCTTAATTTGTCTTTCCGGTTCTTCGCACACTGTAATTTCCACTGTTGATGTTAGAACATCTGAGTATGTGTAAGATACTCTCCTTGTGCTGTCGTATTCATTAGATATCTTTACAACAAAAAGATTGGGATATGCTGATTCCAGAATACCTTCTTTTATGGTCGTCTTCTTTCTACCTTTGTTAGCTTTTAGTATTACGGTCTTGCCAATACATCCTTCTAAATCCTTTCGAATCTCGGTTACACTATTCATAAAATATGATAAACCACCTTCCATTAGGTTCTCTCCCACATGTATGTAAGGAGGCAGAAGGAGTGTTCTGTAACACTCATAATCCAATTATAGCATATAAATCATCTTTTGTCAAAATTTAATATTATACTATTATTGCATCGCTTTGTCAAACGTTTCAGAGACATATTTCTTTAAAAATATTTAACAATTATTAAATGTTAAGCAATAAGGACGCTATGGAAAAATATATTATCAGTGCCAAGGAGTCAACTATAGTTGTGATTAGTGGTCCAGCCATTATTGCTGGGTCTAAGTTTAACTTTTTAGCACCTAATGGCAGCATTCCACCTACAACCTTGGCAATCATTACAGTAAAGAACAGTGTAATGGATACTGTTATGGAAACTTCCAATCCAACTCTATCTATATATAGGTTTTTTAGAAGGTTGACAAATCCCAACATAATGCCTACTAGGATACTTATCTTAAATTCTTTCCATAAAACCTTCCATTTATCCTTTAATGTTAATTCTCCAACTGCTAATCCACGAATAATTAGGGTGGAGGATTGACTACCTGAGTTACCACCGGTATCCATCAACATTGGCACAAATGCCATCAGGATAACTACACTACTTAATACATCCTCATACTTGGTAATTATACCACCTGTAAGGGTTGCCCCTACCATTAGTATCAATAACCATGTTATTCTCTGTTTTGATAAACTCCAGACACTTGCATCCAAATATCTTTCTTCAGATGGTGCCATAGCAGCCATCCTTTGAAAGTCTTCTGTGGCCTCTTGTTCTATTACATCCAATATATCATCAAATGTGATTATTCCTGTAAGTCTGTTTTCAGTATCTACTACTGGCAATACCATGAAGCCATATTTTGTAAAAATATTTCCTACAGCTTCTTGATCATCATGGGTGTTTACATATATGACATCCGCTTCCATTAGGTCTTCTATTTTCATATCCTCATCGGCTATTACTAAGTTTCTTAGGGACACAATTCCTTCTAAAATCCTATTTTTGCCTACTACATAACAAGTATATATAGTCTCTTTATTCAGTCCTGTTTTCTTGATATGATCCATAGCCTCTTTAACTGTCATATCCTTTTGAAGATCAACATATTCAATGGTCATGATGCTGCCGGCAGAATCTATAGGATACTTTAAGAACTGATTGATCAGTTTTCTTTCTTCTGCATTTGAATTTTTCAATATTTTGTTAACAAGATTCGCTGGCATCTCCTCTATCATGTCTATCATATCGTCAAAGAATAACTCATCTAGTATATTTGTTAGCTCCTTGTCTGTAATAGCATGAACGATACTTGATTGTTGTTCTGAAGAAAAATGTGCAAATACTTCTACAGCTAAATCCTTTGGCAACATTCTAAAAATCAATAGTGTTGTATTTTGATCCAATGGATTCAATAGTTCCGCTACATCTACCTCGTTCATTTCTGCTAGTTCTTTTTTTAGTCTTGGGTATTGCTTTTTGTTGATTATTTCTAACATTTCTAAAGCTTTTAATTCATCCAATTTTATTACCTCCCTTTTTTAGTTGGAGGAACCGTACCATGAGATGATGGCTATGGTTCTTCCTATTTCCTTAAAATTGACCATACTCTTGGGCAAAGGTCCCGAATCCACAACCATCACTCCTTTCAATTTATCTATACTATTATAGTATACCACAAATTCGTTATTCTAAAAATATCTAGGTCAAAAAAAGACCCCTGAAAAAGTATGGCCTTGTTGTTATCCTTGGCTAAAGCTCAGGATGACAAGCAAAATTATACTTTTCAGTGGTCTTGGGTTACCCTCTCTTAGCAGTTGCTGCCGCCTCTATCTGGTGTTACTGTGAATCCTTTTCTTAAAAAGCTATCACTATATCCTATAGTGAATTGACTATAAACTTGTTCAAATCCTTCTTCCATTATGAAGTCAAAGCCATCAACTGTATATTTTAAATCAGAGTCCTTTGGCTCCTCCAGAGCCATACCAAATGATGGGCCGCCTCAGCCATATGCCGCGATATAAATACGCAGTGATTTATTAGTTTCTTGTTCTTTTATAAGTTCGCCTAGCTTTTCTTTTGCTAAATCGTTTACTATAATTTCCATAGAAAACCCTCCTTTTTTTAGTAAGTATTATATACCCTCTATGGGTATAATAAAACATTTTATTTTTTATGTCAAGTAAAAGGCTAGGTCATAATAAAGAGGAGACCCAAAGGCCTCCTAAGATTTTTTACTGCATTGCACCCTTACCAGGAATAATGGCATCTATTATCCCTATTACTAAAGCACCAATAATAGCACCCCATACCGATATTCCAAATCCTGGTACTATAAATTTTGTAACATAAAGTATTATTGCAGCAACTAGAAATCCTGCTATCCCTCTACCAAATGGCGATGCATCGATCCCTGTGAATCTTTGAACTAAATAGTCTAAGACTCCTATGACTACTGCTGCTAACAACAAACTCCATATGCCATCGATTGTAAATCCCGGAGTAAAATATGCCGCTATTGCTACAACTATAGCTGTTATTAGAATCCTAAGTAGCATCTCTCCTATACTAAAGTTGTTGTCCCTATCTCTGTTTCTATTTCTATCATTATTATCCATTTTATCACCTCCTGATATAGTCTTTTCCAAGGGAGATATATTTTATGCAAATAATTTATTTTGTTTTGTGTAAATATATGATATAATAAATTTGTAATGGGTATACAACATATGTTAATATATTCAATGAATGTTAAGGAGGGTTGATATAAATGGAAATCACTAAAGATATGTTAATCGGTGAATTAATCAGAAAAAAACCTGAAGCTATAGAAACTCTTATGTCATTTGGCATGGGTTGTGTAGGTTGTCCTTCAAGCCAAATGGAGAGCTTAGAAGAAGCAGCTATGGTACATGGTTTAAATTTAGATATGTTAATGGCTGCTTTAAACAAGTAGTTATAACAAAAAGGAAGAGCTCTGCTCTTCCTTTTTTTATTTAAATCTTATTCAGCTAATGCTTCGTCTATTTTATCCTTGTCAAATCCTACTATTTCTTCACCATCTATAACTACTACTGGTACTCCCATATGGCCCATACTCATTAATTCTTTCCTAGCTTCTTTGTCTGTTTGAACATTTTTTTCTGTATATGTTACTCCTTGCTCATCTAAATGATTCTTTGCTAATGTACAGTAAGGGCAAGTATTGCTTGTGTATACTACTACGTTTTTCATTTATATTCCTCCTAATATCTATTGAGAATATTATACCCCCTATGGGTATTAAAGTCAATAGTTTCTCTATTTCTATATATTACCCTTTATAATTAATCAATAATCATAAAACTTTTTGATTCAACAATCTTAAGACACGATCATCCTTTAGGGAATATATAATTTAGTTTGCCTTCTTTTTTTAATTTTACTAATTTAAATCTTGGAGTATTCTAAGCTGATTGGGTCATGTCCAATAATGTGGAGAGACATGACTAATCCTTGGGTATCATAGGATTGATTGGGTAGATGATCCTTCCTGTTAATGGGTCAATATATAGCAACCAATAACCTACATTATCCCGTCCTTCATACCAGGTATTAAATCCTGTTGTTCCTTTTTGAGGGTGATCCTCTGTGGTAAATCTTCCCGGCACGCCATATACATAAAATTTGACTTCATCATTTACATTATATAGTCCAAATAAATAATGTCCATGTTTTCTCATTAAAGCAGTTGCTGTAACTGTATTTTGAACCAAAGGATATTTGTGATTACCACCAGCTATATAGCTAAAATACGGTAAAAACCCTTTGTCTTCTTTGGGATCATCTATTTCTATTTTCCACCAATTATAGCCCATTAAGTCTATTTTGAAAGGCTCTATATAAGGGAAGAAACTCAATATGTTTAGAACATAATTTGTTGTTTGATTTTTTTGATTTAATTTCTTTTGAGTATCTGCATCTATATATTCCACTTCGTCCTCTAGAAAATCTACATTTGAATCATTGAACATTTCCTGCAATGCCCTATGATATTCCTCCTCAGTTACCGCTACAGCTGGAGACATATATGACGCAGGTGGATGGTTCTCCTCAGCGATTTCTTGAATTGATTCTTGATGGATGATCGGATCATCCAGTGGTATAAATTGGTCATCTGATTCAGCTTCTACTGAGTTCGATACTGGGTAAATATCCTCTTGTGCCACTAACTCATCCTGATGCCGAAAATCTTCTGTGGTCTCTGTATTTTCTATTGCTTTATCGTTGGTAAACAAATCATTTTTTATATACCTTTCTTCAGTAACTGGTTCCTCAACTGTACTTTCTTCTATTGGGTCTTCTTCCTTAAGGATTTCGGTATCAGTTTCTAATGGAATCTCTAATGTAGTAGGAAGGTCCTCTGACACAGGTGGATGAATCTCTTGTGTTGCTTCCACTTCTGCTTGTTCTTGGGTATTTATTTGTTCTTCAGTTTCTACTTGTTCTTCGACGTATACTGGCTCTTTGATATCTACCTGGTTCTGTGCCAAATCATCCACTTCCGCTACAGTAGGGCCATCCCCTTGTGGTACTTGTGGCGACACAGGGGGACGGTCCGTTCTATTTAATTTTTCAATATAACTTTTTATTGTTTTATCATCTTTGTCAAGAGATGCACCTAGTAGGATATTTGAATCTCTCAATATTAGGATACCATTTATTTTTTCTAGAGGAAAGCCTATGGATTCAATATCCTTATAATTAAATTCAAACTCTACTTTCCCACTATATCTTTTATCTGTATGTATCTTCCCTAAATTATGTGCTTTGTTATCCCCAATTAATAAAATATTGTAATACTGGTCGCTTTCTGCATTGTCAATATTTACGGATATATTAAACCTATTGTTCCTTAATTCCAATTTTCCGTGTCCTTTTGGGTTTAGATTTCTCATATTGGAATATTCTTTTTTTAGTATGACAAACTTTCTCTTAAAGCTTAAGTTATTTGACATAAAAAAACCGAAGGAGGAAAAAAATATGAATAAGATTATCAAAGTTAATCACCAACCTAGTGGCGGAAAAGAGTGGGTGGCGGAAATCACAGGTCGCGATCCGAAATACACATTCAAGCGGGAATTCCTCAATGCTGTTGCTCGTAATTGGAGCTATAGTGGCAAAACCGGAACTACCAGCTTCGAACTGGAACCCGGTAAAGTGTACGAAATTAACGAACCGTGGAAAGGT
>JAAYGX010000084.1 GCA_012735585.1 Tissierella sp. | reverse complement strand
CCATTATACGGTCTTCATTTGTTGAATGTATACCGCAAGAATGTCCTTTTCCTTGATAGTTGGTTATTTCATTTACTATATTTATGGCCTCCTTAAAATCCTTATATTTATATATTGCCACTACCATAGAAAGTTTTTCTCCTGAAAATGGATAGTCAGATCCTATTCCACTTTCTTCTACCATAATAAACTTTCTATCTTTGGGTACATCAATTCCTGCAACTTGAGCTATTTTTTTCAATGGCTGTGCTACAATGGAGTTTGATAAACGGCCATCTACCCACATACCTTTTTGAAGTTTGTCTTTTTCTTCTTGATTTAACAAATAGCCTCCTTCTAACTCTAAAGCTTCAATAAAATCTTCATATATTTTTTCATTTACAACTAGTGAGTTTTCCGTTGAACAACTTGTTGCAAAATCAAAAGTTTTGCTTCTCATAACTTTGTTAGCTGCATCTTTTAAATCTGCTGTTTCATCCACTACCACTACTGCATTACCTACTCCCACCCCATAAGCTGGTGTTCCTGAGGAATATGCAGCTTTAACCATAGCACTTCCACCTGTAGCTAAAACCAAATCACATTGTCTCATTAATTCATTGGTAATATCTAAAGTTGGCTCTGGAATTCCTATAATTAAATCTTCAGGAGCCCCATACTTTCTTAGGGTATCTCTCATAATATTTACTATAAATGTGTTTGTTTTCTTGGTTCTAGGATGTGGAGAAAATATTATAGCATTTCTAGTCTTAATAGCCATTATAGCATTCAATACTGGTGTAGCTTCTGGGTTAGTACAAGGAATTACTGCACCTACTACCCCTACAGGCTTTGCGATTTTAACTATACCTTTTTCTTTGTTTTCTTCTATTATTCCAACAGATTTTTCACCTTTCATATCTCTCAAGGCACCTCTAAGTTTAATCATAAGTTTGGAATACTTAGATTCATAATTCCCTAATTGAGACTCTTCTACAGCAAGCTTAGAAATTTCCTTTGCATTCTCTTCTTTAACTATATCCCATACAATTGCAGCAACTAATGTATCTACTCTTTCTTGATCATAATCATCTGCTATTTTCTGTGCCTTTCTAGCTTTTTCAATTAAATTGCCAATATATTCATTTGCTCTTATGATTTCTTTTCTCATTTTATCATTCCTTTCGCTGTGGGATTGATGTCCGCAAAAAATTTATTATTGCTACCATCGCTTCCACTGAAAATAATATTACTACCTACAAAACTAAAAAATTTACTACTTACACTAATGATCTTCTCAACTTTAAAAAATGATTATATGGCAATAATTGTTATGATGTATGTAAAGGTAGTAATGGAAAGCACTGGCAAGTACTGGATTCCCGTTTTTAACATCCCTAAAGTATACTCCCAAGGCAGATAAAATTAATACGTCCATGTAAGATACTATTTCACAGAAACAACAAGCATCTAAGATGAATATATGCTTTAACCGCCTTGGCTATATTGAAATTTGTATTTCTCAAATTTATACTTACTTTAAAACCAAATTTTTTTGATCAAATTCTGACTCTTATTTAGTTGTACAAAATCCAGGTTTTATTTTCAAGTTAGTTACACTTCTTAATCTACCTATTATTAATAATTTTAATATCTATTTTGGCTGCCGAATAAACATATATAATGTTTTAACATATCTTTATACCCAACAATCCCTTCATCTATGATATTAATAAAATTGGTATTTGGTTGTTCTCCTATATGTTTCTTTATCTCATTAGCACTATTTACTATAAGATCTGTAAAAAGGTTTATTTTAGAAATCCCTAGATCAACTGCTTTTTTTAAATTCTCATCTCCAGTTGAAGAACCTCCATGAAGTACTAAAGGGATTGGAACTGTATCTCTAATTTTTTCAAGCCTATCATAGTCGATAACAGTCTCTCCCACATATTGGCCATGGGCAGTACCTATAGCTATAGCTAAACAGTCAACAGATGTTTTATTTACATAGTCTAAGGCCTCCAAAGGTTCTGTCAATAAATTATTCTTACTCTCCTTATATTCAATACCTTTGCCAACATGCCCTAGTTCTGCTTCTACAGACACCCCCACTGCATGAGCCATTTTAACTATTTCTTTAGTTTCATAAACGTTATCTTCAAAAGGCTTTTTAGATCTATCAACCATAACAGATGTAAACCCTGATTTTATAGCTATAACAGCAGATTCGAATTTACTTCCATGATCTAAATTTAATGCTACAACTACTTCTGGATACTTTTTGTCATAATATCTAGTAATTTCACCTATTAGCTCCATATCAAACTTCTCATGACAATTAATTATTATTGGTGCTCTTAACTCTGATGCTACTTCATATACGGCCTTTACAGTATTCATATCAAAAACATTGGCTGCAGCTACACCATAGTTATTCTTTTTAGCTTCGTCTAAAATTGCTTTTAAAGAAACAATCATAATATTACCTCCTAGAAAAAAGTGCTTTTTTATTAACTTTTTGTTTTAATATCTTTTTGGCGCTATCTACATATTTTAAATCTAGAAAATTAAGGTGACTAAACTCGACTTGACAATCACCATAAAGATACAGAGAACATGTTCAACCTTATCTTTTATAGTCTACAAGCAACCTTTTCTTCCTTCCATAGTTTTTTATAAATTTCAATAATATCTTCTTTTGTAGGAATTCTTTGAGTATTCTCAGGGCTTCCACTTGCTAAAGCATCAGTAGCCATTTTATCTAGGTTTGCAAAAAATTCTTTTTTATCTACTCCATATTCTTCAAGAGTTTGAATGTTCAATTTGTTTATTAGATCTATTATGGATTTTACAAATATATCTGCAGCTTCTCCATCTTCTACTTCATCATATACCAATTCTAATTCCTTAGCTAAAAAAGCAAATTCTTTAATTGCTCCATCTTTAATAAATTCCAAACAATCTTTTAAAAGTATAGCATTTGATAAACCATGAGGGATCCCAAATAATGCACCTATAGGTCTACTCATACCATGAACAATAGTAACAGATGCATTACTAAAGGCTATTCCAGCTTCTAATGCAGCTAAAGCCATCTCTTTTCTACTGTTATAGTTACTTCCGTCTTCATATGCGTCTAATAAATGATTATATATTCTTTTTATTGCTGATATCGCAAATATATCGCTCATTGGTTGAGCTTTGCGAGAAGTAAATGATTCAATTGCATGGGTTAGTGCATCTACCCCCGTTGCAGCAGTTATAGCTGGCGGTACTGTCAATGTAAACTCAGGATCGATAATAGATAAAGTTGGAATTAAACCAGGCCCTACAAGTAGCATTTTGATGTTATTCATACTATCAGTAATAATAGTAAATTTAGTTGCTTCCGATCCTGTTCCAGCTGTTGTAGGAATAGCAACTAAAGTTGGAGGTGGATTAGGGATAACCTTTCCATTATAGTTAACTATTTTACCTTCATTAGTCAACATAGCACCAATTGCTTTCATAACATCTATTGGACTTCCACCGCCTATTGCTATAAGGAAATCACATTTGTTTTCTAAATATAACCTTTTTCCTACATCTACCATTTCATCGATTGGTTCTCCATTAATACCATCGTAGACAAAATAATCTATCTGATTTTCATTAAGTTGAGTTTCAAGTTTTTCCACAGTACCAATTTTCACCATAGTCTCATCTGTCACTATTAATGCTTTTTTACCAAAGTTTTTAATATGCTCCATAGATTCACTAAGTGCATTTTCACCTGATATTATATACTTTGGCATTAGAAAAATATCTGACATGTTATCACTCCTTAATAATTATGTCATAGTATCAAATATAAAAATATATTTAAGCATCCAAATCTTGATATTTAAACATTTTATATCAATTTAGCTGTCTTCCCCTCTTTTAATATGGTTTAGAATTGTCCCCAAAAACAATAAGCTATTAATAAATCTTATAGATTTATTTTGACTTTCTATGTTAATTATTAGGGCCTCCTTTCAAGGAGACATCTAACATAATAAAGGGTGCTGGTTTTTCTCATCAAGCAGTTATTAAAGTTAAAGATAAAAAGCTTGATGGACATACTTCTATACCTAATAAGTGACCTAAGTTGATTGTTCTTTCCCAATTGCATACAATTAGGAAAGAACAATTTTTAAGATTGATACCTAAGTTTTAATTTGAGCCTTGAAAATTTAATTTTAAAACCATTTACAAATGCCCCACTATTCTTATTCCTTTTTTTTAGTATATACTTAAATCAAATCTTATCTAAAATCCTATCAAAAGTATTTTTGTGTTAACTTTTTGTTTTCATATCTTTTTTAACACTACTGAAAATTCTTTTAATAATCTATTACCACATAGAAATGGAAACTCTATAGTTTCCAGGTGTTGCTGCTAACTCAAAAGCATGCTGTATATCATCTATTGGCACTTTATATGATATTAGCTTATCCACCTTTACCTTTCCATCACTTAATAATAATGAAGCTACTTCATAATCTGATGGATCTGTACTAAAAGCTCCAATTAATTCATACTCCTTATAATGTATAAGGTTAGCACTTACATTGAAAAAGGGTTCAGGATATCCAGCTGCAAATACTAAAACCCTACCCATAAGACCTAATACACTAATTGCCTGTTCATTTGCTGCATTATTTCCAACTGCTAATATTACTGCATCCATTCCTTTTCCATTAGTAAATTCCATAACCTCTTCTCTTAAATCACTTTCTTTTGGGTTAACAGTGTAAAAACCTAAGGACTTCGATATTTGGCAACGTTCTTCACTTATTTCACTAACCATAACCCTGCCACCATAGGCTTGAGCAACTTGAGCATTAACAAGCCCTAAATTGCCTGCTCCTATTACTAGAATGTTTTCACTAGGTGCAATTTTTAATCGTTTTATTCCATGTACTGAAGAAGCTGTTGGTTCTAAGTAACAAGCTTCTTCATAAGGGAGTTTATTACTTATTGGATATACCCTATAGGAATCATAAACAACGTATTGTGACATACCAAAAGAGCCAACAACACCCTCATGCTCATATTCTTTAGGTTTATTAATACATCTACTTGGATGACCATTCCTACAGTAAGT